>CAYMAQ010000013.1:0-36109 GCA_964388385.1 uncultured Anaerolineales bacterium
TCGCCTGTTCCATGAGTGCCTCGCGTTCTTCCTCAGGCACCACCTGGTTCACCAGTGAATCGCCATACGGCGGAATCAACACACCATTATTCTTACTTGACATCTTCCTTCAGTCCTCCATCAGTACTAAAAGTTTCAAGAAACCCAAAAGCGCTGTTTATGAGGTGTCCGGCATACGCCAACAGCGCATCTACTTCGTGCTCGTCACGACCTTCAGCATAAACCCGCAACACCGGTTCCGTGCCCGAAGGCCGGATCAGCAGCCACGCATCGTCAGCCAGGAGATACTTGACCCCATCGATCGATTGAACGTCGACCACCGTCTGACCCGCCAGGCTCGCCGGCGCCATATCCTGCAGCCGGGCTACCATGTTAGATTTTGAGACCGGTCGGCTCAGCGGCAGATCCTGACGTGTATAATGGGTCGGTCCATAGGCAGCCTGGATGTCGCGAATTAACGCGTGCAAAGGTTCGCCGGCATCGGCCATAATCTCAAGCAACAAGAGCCCCATCAGAATACCGTCCCCTTCAGGCATATGCCCCCGAATGGACATACCCCCGGACTCCTCCCCACCCATCAGGACGTCCCCTTCCAAGATATGCTTGGCAATGTGGTTAAACCCAACGGGGGTCTCGTAGAGGGGGAGATCGTAATGTTGTGCCAGCCGATCCACCATCCGTGTCGTCGACACAGTCTTAATCACAGCACCGTGCGCCCCCCGAGCCTCGACGAGATAGCGGAGCACCAATGCAAAAATGTGATGGGGATCCACGTACCGCCCCTGAGCATCCATCGCGCCTATCCGATCGGCATCCCCATCGAGGGCCAGACCGACGTCGGCGTGGTGCGCTTGAAGGGCCGCGGTCAGGGCTTGGAGGTTATGCTCCGCCGGTTCCGGGTGAATCCCTCCAAAACCGGGGTTCATTTCCCCGCGTATCTCATAGAGTGCGCAGCGCGTGCGGCTGAGCAGGTCGCGGAAGGCCCCCCTGCCAGATCCGTACATCGCGTCGGCCACAACCCGCAACTCTCCGGCAGAAATCGCATCGAGATCAACCAACGTCGAGAGGTGTTGATAGTAAGCCCAAGCGGGATCAAAACGGCGAATCAACCCGGCCTCACTGGCCTCATCGAAGGCCATGAGGTTAGGTCCTCGAGCCTCCCGCTGATTGCGCGCCAACAGCGCTTCGATCTGCTGAGCTTGCTCTGGAAGCACCGATCCACCAAACGCGGCCTTAAGCTTCAGACCGTTATAACGTGGAGGATTGTGACTCGCAGTGATCATTACCCCGGCGCGCGCCTGTTTCTCAAGAATCGCATAGGAGACCGCCGGCGTCGGCGCATCCGCCCGCGTCAAATGGGCGACGATACCATTGCCCGCCATAACCCGCGCGACCTCTCTGGCATAGCGGTCAGAGAGAAAGCGGGTATCGAATCCGACGACAACCTCCGGGTCCGGCCCGTCGCAAACCTCACGCACATAATCGGCAACGGCCTGTGCGACGATGCGCAAATTCTCGAACGTGAACATGTCACTGATGACCGCCCGCCACCCATCAGTGCCGAATCTGATCGTCACGTATCTCCCCCCGCCTGACCGACTCGTGGTTCAAGCCGGCACTCCTATCTCGACCCAAGGTCACACAAAAAGAAGCCCATGCCCACGTTAGCTGCAGAGCATAGGCCTCAATGACCTTTGAAACGATAATAAACCGTTCCGCTTAATTGTCAACCTCACGCGCCCCTCTAAGGAAGGAGAGGAGAGCAAAGCACAATCGAAAACCCTGCGGAAGGCTCCAGGGCCTACGTCTTGTGAGCATCCAACGCCTTACGCAGGCGCACCATCTGCAAATTGCTGGTCAGGTCTCCCCGGGTCCGCTCCAACACCCCTCGGAGACGGTCCACCCGCCGCCGCAATCCGCGGGTGATGGCATCCGGATAACTGAAAGACATCAAGACCTCGTACGCCGCATCCATAGCCCGTAACAGATGCTCGGCCTCCTCAAACGACTCCTGGCGAAGCATGTCCAGGCACCGGCGTCGCAGCTCGCTGGCGGCCTCACACACCCCATTGAGATAGGTATTCAAGGGGATATCGGCGTCTTCGACCGGGGGAAGGGGACGCTCGGAGATCAATGCCAGCGTCACCCGGGCCTCCACCAGCTCCTTGAGTGCGTCCTGGGTATAGCCTGCGTAATAAAGTTCTGGATACCTCTCGGTCATCGTCGCCATCGCCTGTCCCAACGTCTCGGCCTTTGCCAGCAACGATTCAGCCTCCTCCCACTCATCCCGATGCCCGGCTCGAATGGCGCTCGAACAAAGGCGGATAAGCTCTCGACTCTTGCGAAGCACCCGGTCCCGAACGTCGTTCTGGGCTTCCATATCAGCCTGGGCCAGATCCGCCAGATGATCCAACCAGTGTTGCAGACGACTTCTATCCATCATCGATCATCACTCCGTTTCTGGGGGTTTGACGTGCCCGAAAAACGCTTGAGCCAGCCCATCCGCCTCCCCCGGTATCTGAATTTCGCCAAAAGACGCCTCGTACTTGCCCAAATTATCTTTCAACGCCCGTAAAAGCAGCTTAGCGTTGAGCGGTGTCATGACAACCCTGGACTTCACCTGGGCACCGGGTTGATTCGGCAACATCTGAGCCAGATCTATGATCAACTCAGACGCCGTGTGGGAAATCAGGGCGAAATTCGCGTAAATAGGCTCCAGATCTCTTGGAAGTTCGACGTTCAATGCTTGAGGTCTCTTCGATTTCTCTTCGCTCATAGGTTCTCCCCGCAACTCTCATCCCAACCGATAAAGAAAAAGGGGGGAGAGTTCCCCCCCTTCGTAGATTCAAGACACCTGCCGTTGTATAGATCCCAGCTCCGCCTTGCGACCGGCATTCCCCGTCCTGTCCGCGATCAGAACGGAATTCCCTCTTCGTCCTCCATTCCGTAATCCGGGCCTTCGCCCGCCTGATCCTGGGCACCACCCGGACCCTCAGTCCGTCCCTGCAAGAAAATGATACGGTCAGCGGTGATTTCAAAGCTCGCACGAGTCTGACCATCGTTTCCGGTCCAAACTCGCGGTCCGCCGGTCTCGGGATCGACCTGCAGACGCCCCTCCACCATGACCTGACGGCCCTTGCTCAGATATTGAGCCGCGACCTCCGCCGTCCGGCGCCAAGCCGAGACCCTGAACCACGCCGTCTCTTCCTGCTGCGAACCGTCCGAGCCCGTCCACCGGCGGTTGGTCGCGACGGAGAAATTCGTGACCGGCGTGCCGCTCCCCGTATAACGCATCTCGGGATCACGACCCAGATTACCTACGATGATGATCTTCTGATAGGACACTGCGCGCCTCCTTTTGAAAAATGTGGAATGACACCATCCTGCGCAAAGCTACGTGCATTGTACTGAATCACCCAAGAATCGCAACTTCCAGATCGGGCCACAACCGGGTCCGGATCTGCAGCTACGGATGATCCGATCCATGACAGGGACACTCACCGCTCGATGACGCCCGCCTCCGCGAAAGCATCCACCAGATCCCCGGGAGCACCGACCTGAATCGCGACCCGTTCAACACCGGGATAGTGCGTCTCGAAAAAAGCCGCTACGTCCCCATCCCAACGTGCGGGGTTAATGGCAATCACCCGCCGCACCTCTAAATCCCCGATCCCCGCGTCATCCGCACTCGCCCCCACGGTGAATCGGTGCTTTTCCCAGGTGGCTTCAACGACAGCTTCTGCCCACATCGCATCCGCATCCGGGGGAAGCAGCACGTACGTCCGCGCGTAAGGCACTCGCGGCAACCCAAAGGGCCACGTCAACTCATCGGATGGGGAAGCCGCAGAAAGCGAGGGGACGTTCGACAGCCATGCGCGCAACGATTCCGGGCGATCGACCTCCAGCGGTACGTAGATAACCCCAGGATAGTGCATCTCAAAAAAAGCCTTCAGGTCACCCGGCCACCCACCGGGGTTTACCGCAATCACCCGGCGGACGTCCAAGGTCCCGACGCCGGCGTCATCCGCACTACCGCCGATTGTAAAACGGCGAGCGTTCCAGCTGCCCCAAATGGCCTCAGCCGCCCATTCAACGCCCGCCTCCGGGGGCAGCAGCACATAGGTGCGTGCGTATGACGCCCGGGGCATGCCGCGCGGCTGCGCCTCCAGGTAGGGTCGAGGATTAAGCCAATCGAAGACTGCCCGCATATGCAGCCTGGACACTCGCATACCCAGATGAAGGTGCGGTCCACTGCTGAACCCGGTCGAGCCGCCCCATCCCAAGAGATCTCCCCGGGCGACCCACGTGCCGACCTCGACCTCAATATCCGAGAGATGTGCATAGAGAAGGATAATCTCCTCACCATCCGGACTGTAGCTCCGCACTCGGAGATGATGTCCGTATCCATCCTGATCCAGAGCGACCTGGCTGACCGTCCCCGGAAGCGCCGCGAAGATAGGAGAGGTCTCAGGAGCCTCAAGATCAACCCGTAGATCCACGCCGTTGTGCCCCCCGACCATTCGGCAACAGTCATAGTAAATCTGCGGATTATCCCCGAACCGCTGATGGTAACACCGACAATGTGTGGGCCAGAGCATCCAAACCTTGCGGGGGTCGGGCATGCGTGGGCGTTCGCCTACCTTTTTCACCAGAGGACGGGGGCGCCCATCGGGATCAAGCCACCCCAAGAAAGCATAGTGAGGATCGCTGGAGCGCAAGAGCAGGCCGCACGCGGCTGAGATCTGATCGTACTGTGCCATCAGAGAGAGAAACTCCACATACTGTGCGCCCCGAGCCGTCGAAGTCACCTCGGGGTTGACGTTAGCGAATTCGGTGATGGCAAATGTCTGGTCCTTGAAGGGTTTCAAATAAACCCTCAGGCACCGCATCACGTCATCGAACCCCCGCATCTCCTCTAACGTCCGCCAGTACAAGTGGATCGCAGCCCAATCCGCCGAGGCCAAGGCATCCTGGCAATCGTCGAGGAACTTGAGCTCGTCCATAGGCGCGGAAGGAACCGGGCGCGCGAGGGTCGAAGGAGCCAGAGCGGGAAATCCAACGGCGACCTCATCTCCAAAGCGTGCGGTGAGCAGTCGCCGCACCTCCTGGAACCAATCAGCAAAAGCCGCACCGTCCTGCCAGGAGACCCCCGCCCCACGATCCGCACGATTAGGCTCATCGTGGATCTCCAGACAACCCACACCGTGACCCAGATAGGCGTGGATATCCTCCGCGAAATAATCAACGAAGGACTGAGGCCCAACCGGCTCCCGAGAGGGTTGCGGCATCAACAGCTGGAGGATAAACGCTCGAGCGCCAACCGCTCGCCATTTCGAGACGTCTTCACTGGGATTAACCCGCGCACGCAGACGGACGAGCTGCAGTTTTGCGCTGGCGAACGCATCCAGGTCGGAGTCCCGGACCGGTCCCACCGCAGCCAGGACGCCCGCCATTGCGTGCCGGGGACTCAAGGGATCGCCCCTTCACCCGCAATAAAGCAGACTAAGCCGTCGACAAGGCCTTGAACCACTCTATCCGAATGCTCGGTGAGCAGTTCACGGTCCGCGAGCATAAAGCCCGCCTCGATGATCGCTGCCGGTGTGTTTGGATCAATCTCATAGTAGGCATGATACCGTGTCATATCATAGGTAATCGTATAGCGGTCAAAGGCTAAACCTGTCGCATCGTGATAGTGCCGACTGACACAATCCACAAGCCGGTCCTCAGGTCCGGGAATGTAACTCGATTCGGCCCGCGCCATTTTAAAGCCAGATCGCCCCGGAATATTACAGGAATCCGCGTGGATGGATAAAAGCGCGTCAGCACGGTAGCCGTTGAGCTGGTCGTCAAACTCCTCCAGCAACTCAGCGTGCCAGCCGAAGTCTTCATTCAAGCGATCGACCACCTGGATGGCGATATTCTGATTGATATCCACCTCCTGAAGACCATCCGGACATATCGCACCGCTATCGCTGCCCAGGTGACCGGCAATAATCCCAACGCGGATGACATCGGGAGTCGGCGTCGCGACCTGGGGGATCGGCGTAGGCGTCGGGGTATTCAACAGAATAGTAATCGGGCCTTGATCCGCCTCCTCTTCGCTCTGAGCGACAGTGTCCGCCACGGAGATGATCGGAAAGCCCAGGGGTACCGCGAAGGCGGCGAAAAATGCGATGATGATCAAGCCACGAATCGTCCAAGCCACAGCCCATGGATCAGCTTCAGGTGTCTTTTTTGTCATAACCGTCCAATCCTAAGACTGAGAAGCATTCAACAAATTTTGTCGCTCTCTGCAACTCACGATACAAAACAGCAGAAACAATGTGGAAAAGCTCCTGCGGTGTCGTAAACGATGTGTGGGCGGATAGCCTTACCCATAAGGTGCGGAGGCCCGCTCAATGCGCCCAACGGGCAACGGCTCGATATCGGCAACAGCAAAGCCGGGTCAGCAATTCAACGCATCCGGCGCTTCCACTGCTCTTTCACCTCAATCTGATCCCAATCATCCCCGTAGACGAGGAAGTCGTGCACCAGGCGGTTGAACTTACTGGGTTCGTCCAACATAGGATAGTGCTGAGAACGATCGAAGACAACCGCATAGACATTGTAATCCAAACTAGAAACTCGATCCTCATCGGGTGGGTGAATGAGAGGGTCATCACGCCCCCCCAAAAGCAAAATCGGCACGTCAATGAACTCGATCGCATCCAAAATATCCATATTCATCGCCGAACGCACACTTTTCGCGACAGCCTCGCCATCGGTCTTGTCGGCCTCAATCTCAACCTCTTCATAGTTCCGCAACGTCCGACGCCCTAGAACTGAACGTGCCGGTTGTCCACCGCCCCCATACGATCCGAGGGGGCGCGCAATATCCTCGGCCACGAGAGGCATACTCACCGTCATCACCTGTTCCACCCGGTCCGGATTCTCCATGGCATATTGAATGGCAACAACCCCGCCCAAGCCGTGACCGATGATCGGCACACGTCCGATGCCCATCTGGTCCATAAAGAGCTCAACCTGCCCCACGTAGCCGTGGATCGAATATCGGCTCGCCAACTTATCCGAGTCTCCAAATCCCCAGAAGTCGAGCGCATAGACCCTATAGGAGGATGATAGGTCCACCATCGTGGGCACCCAGTACCGCCAGGAACCCAGCCAGTCGTGCAAGAAGAGCAACGGCCTGCCGCGACCCAGGGCCTCATAATGGACCAGACTGCTTTCGAGGATAATAGCACTCATAAGCTATTGTCCCTTTTCTCCAAAACCCATAAGCATCTCACGCAATACCAATTTCCTTCAGAATGCGATTGACTTGATCGGTCAGATCGTCCGGAGCAAAGGGCTTGAGAATATAATCCACCGCGCCGACCTCCAAACCCTCCTGAATTTCACTCTCCTGTCCCTTGGCAGAAAGAAAGATAACCGGAAGATCCTTCGTCTCCTCTTTTTTCTTGAGTGCTGCGCAAGCCTGATAACCGGTCATACGCGGCATACGCACATCCATCAGGACCAGATCCGGCTCGATCTCGGTAGCCAACTCGACGGCCTCGGCCCCATTGGCGGCTAACGTGACATCAAAGCCGGCAAATCGTAATGTAAACGCAATCAGCTCACGAATATCGCGCTCATCCTCTGCGACTAAGATCTTAACCATATTTATAGCTCCTTGAGTGCATCCTTTTCGTGCATCAACGCTTCGATATCAGCGGCTAATTGATCCGGAGCGTAGGGCTTCGAGACCACCCCAACGACGTCCAGCGCCTCAAGCTCCTCCAGCGCAGCGTTGGTCATATTCGCTCCGGTGACCAGTACGGGAAGATCCGCGGTGGACGTGCTACGTTTCAGCGACTTCAACACCTGATAATTGTTCCCTTCAGGACTGAGCGTCAAGTCATAAACCAGCATTGTGGGGCGAAACTTCTGTACCAGCGGAAGCACACGCTCCGGATGAGTCGTCGTGCGCACCCCAAACCCCTTGGACTGAAGAACAGTCCGAATCCGATCGAGAGCATCTTTGTCCCGGTCAACGACGACCACAGACTCTGAGGTGTCCAACGTCTGCTGGATCACATCAAGCAGTTTCTGCGCGTCCAGCGGCTTATTCAGATAGGCAACGGCCCCCAACTCCAGTCCATGGGCTCGGTCCGAGACGACAGATACAATTGCCACCGGAATATCTGCGGTTTCAGGTTCGCGTTTGAGAAGTTGCATCACCTCGAACCCATCGAGATCCGGCAGCCGGATATCCAGAGAGATGAAGTCCGGCAATCTTTCCCTGGCAATCCGAATCGCTTCTTCCCCAGATCGAGCGGTGACGACGTCATATCCCTCGGATTCGAGCGTCACCCGTAATAACTCATTGACCTCGACGTCATCCTCGACAACCAGGATGACCGGGGCGGAATCCTCCCTGAGTGAGGGCGGCAGGCTACCCACGTCTTCCGTTGGGGCCTCCTCGGCCAAGGGAATCGAAAACGTGAAGATACTCCCCGCACCCAACACGCTCTCCAACCAAATCTCACCCCCGTGCATATGGATGAGGGAAAGGGAAATCGCCAACCCCAAACCGGTTCCCGAAACCTCGTAAACCGCCGGATCGTCCTCAACACGATAGAATCGATCAAAGATCTTTTGCTGATTCTCCGGCGCGATTCCAATACCTGTGTCGCTCACAGCCACGTGCATCAATCCATCTCGCACATAAGCGTGTAAGGAGATCTTGCCGTCGATCGGCGTGTACTTATACGCATTGCTCACCAAATTGGTGATAATCTGGTTCAAACGAGCGGAGTCGGCGTAAACGTCAGGCAAATCGGCGGGCAACAGGACTTCGACAGACTGTCCCTTCTCCTCGATCTTCGGCCTCATCAAATCCACGACCTGGTTGACGACATCCACCAGCGCGACCGGCTCTAGCTGCAGTTCAACCCGACCCTGCTCAATGCGCGAGATATCAAGGAGATCATTCACCAAGATCGTCAGACGATCCGCGTTATTCTTGACTTTCTTCAGGAAACCCAACTGCATGTCGTTCATCTCGCCGACCGCGCCCTTGACTAACAGATCAACATACCCCACGATCGACGTCATCGGCGTGCGCAACTCATGGGAGACGGTGGACACGAACTCGCTTTTCGCCCGATCGGCCTCGATCTCCGCCGTGATATCCCGGAAGACGGAGACGATCCCCAGAAACTCATCCCCCTGCGAGACGACGGGAGAGACGTGCACGCCGACGTATCGCCGCCCGACTTCCAAGCGATGGGACAGAAAAGCTTCCCGGTCCTCAACCCTGGGACCCCGCTTCCAAGCGTCGATCCGGGACAGCCATTCACGGGTCTCATTCCCATACAGACTTAAGATCTCATCCTGATGCCGTTCGAGCACCTGGTTGCGGTCGATCGAAAGGATACGTTCCGCAGCTGCATTGAAGAGAATCACCCGCCCGTCCGCGTCCGCTACCATCACGCCATCGGCAATCCCCTCCAGAATAGCCTGATTCTTGGCTGCATCGATACGCTGCGTCCGCAACATATCCCCAAGGCGTTCGGCCTGTTCGCGGATCATCTGATAGAGATCGGCGTTATTGAGCGCGTTGCCCAACTGAATCGCAGCCGCCTCAACCAACTGAAGGTGCATCTCGTTGAAGACAGCGACCTCCGCGGCCTGCAACAGAATGACCCCCATCCCCTCGCCGGCATTGCCGAGGATCGGCACGATCATCATCGCGTGCATCCCGGCAAAGACCTCCATCTGACACCTAGGATCGTCCTGGACATCGGGGAGAATAACCGCTTCTCTATGCTCCAGAACCCAGGCCACGAGATTGTCACGCCGGTCAAACGGCGCCTGCTCGCCCCCCGGGGAAATCGGCTCTGGGTGCCCCATGACCGCACCGTAGACAAGTTGACCGGTGTCATTGTCGAGCAAAATCACCGAGCCCCGATCCGCGTGGACGGCCCGCTGTAGCAAAAGAAGCGCCTGACTGAGCACCCGATCCATATCCAGGCTGGCAACCAATTCGGATGCAATGCGATAGAGCACTTCAGAGCGATCACGCTGTAACCGCAGGTGCTCCGAGGCCTCGGCCAACTCCTGGGTTCGAGCTGCCACCCGGGCCTCCAATTCCTCGCTGAAGCGCTTGACCTCGTCAAAGAGACGTGCATTGTCCACCGCCACCGAAACCTGATCCGCCAAAGCGGTAAGCGTCGCCACCTCCGCGGGCGTAAAATCACCCTGAGTGCGGCGGTCGGCAGTCAGAATTCCCACGGGACGCCCTTCCACAACCAGGGGAACCAGAATCGAGGAGCCGATAGGAACCCGACCCCGGATAAACCCCCTCTCCTCCTGGACATTTTCGAGGACCAACGGCATTCCGGTCCTCGCAACCCGTTGGATAGCACCGCCCTCTCTGCTCAGATCCAGGTCCTCCAGCAGGCTCAAGGCGTACCCCGACGAGGCCAGAGGCACAAAACGTTCAGCCTCATCCTCGCGCAAGAAGATCGTTGAATAATCATACTCGAGCAGATTGGTCACCGACTGCACCACCGTGTTGAGAACCAAGGGCAGATCCAATTTCGTCGTGATAGAACGGTTGAGTTCGTTGAAGAGGCCCAGGGTGTTCACCTGACGGCGCAAATCCTCAACCAGACGATTGTTCTCGATAGCCAGGGCGACCTGAGATGCAAAAATTTCGAGAACTTCCGCGACCATCGCATCGGGCGCCCGACCGCTCCGAGGTCGATCCACGGACATCACGCCCAGAACGTCTCCCGTGCTTCCCCGCAGGGGAACGAAGAAAAGGTCCTGCGGATGCCAGGCGTCCGCGCCGATCTCTTCGGGAATCTCAGGGGCCTCGAAAACATCCAATCCCTGCCGGACATCCTTGTGCTCAGCCGGGATATAGTAGCAGCGCCCAATCTGGAACCGATCCTGACAGAGCCTCACCACACGCTCCCAGGGAATCCGCACATCCTTATGCTCTTCAAAATCCCTCAACGGAATGCCGGCCCCAGCGACCCTCTGCAACACCTGACCAACCAGCACGCTGATGAGCACCACCTCAAAACCGGACCCCTCCTGTATGACATAGGCAGCATCCAAAAGGATATCGCTCAGAGAGCGATCCGAGCGCATAATCCGCCCCATCTCCAAGAGGCGCGACATCTGCTCGATCCGCTGCCGCATCTGATCGCCACGCCGCAGCTGCTCCTGATACCGCTGGGCGTTGCCCAGGGCGATCGCGACGTGCACCGCTAACCCCTCTAAAAGCGACCGCAAAACCGGCGTAAAAGGTCTCTCATCAGAGGCCTGCAACAGAATCGCAGCCGATAGACGCTGCTCAAAGAAAACCGGGGTAATCAGGGCGCTTCCCGTTCCAGGTAACTTGATTCGGAACCGATCGCGATCCGCAGCGGATCGAAGGTGAACCATCTGCCGCTCGGATAACCGGGCAAGAAGATCCGTATCCGACGTCCAGGATTCAATCCCAGACCGCAGCGCTGCCGTCGTCCTATCGTCGTAGCCCTGGAGCACTCGAATCACGTTCCCGTTGTCGGCAAAGATGATGATACAACCCGCGTCCGCATCCCCAAACTGGATAGCTTCAGAGAGCACGAGATCCAGAATGTGATCCAGTGCCACCGTCGAGGCGACCTCCCGGGTCACCCGCTGCAATGATTTCATAGCCGCCAAGCGGCGCCGGAGCTCCCCATCGGCCTCGGTATAACGTTGGGCGTTCTCAACCGCGACGGCAACCTGGTCGCCGAAGAGTTGAGCCAGATCCCGATCACGCTCACCAAACTGACCTCGTTGATCCGAGGCAATCTCTAAGGTGCCGACCAACTGATCGCGGACCTCAAGGGGAACCCCAAGATATGAATGGGCCCAATGTTGCAGCGAGGCGCTCTTGGGTTGGACTTTCTCATACGTTGAGACATTGTTAATCAAGAGAGGCGCGCGATGGTGAGCCAACCAACCGGAAAGCCCCTCATCCAAGCCGTAAGTTGCCTCCAGACTTTCACCGGCTTGATCCGCGGTCTCGGTCGAACGATAGGCCCGACGGACCAGGAGGTCGCGATCCGGGTCGTAGAGCGTGATCTCCCCGGCGTCGTAGGGAATCAGGACATGAACCGCATCCAGGACTCTGCGCAGCACAGTCTGCAACTCCAGGGCCTCCCCAACCCGACGCGCCATCCTTTGCACCGTCCGAAGTTCATCGACCTGACGCGAACGCATAGCGTTCGCACGGTGATATTTCGCGACGCCCGCCGCGGCAACACGCCCGATCTCGCAAAGCGCCACCCCAAGAGATTCGGACTCGATCTCAAATGCCGCCTCGGTGCGGCCCAGCACCAACCAATCGTGCTGTCCATCCTCGGATACAGGGAGTGCCAACATCTCTCCCCATAAGCCGTCCGCGGATGAAAAACTCAGCGGTTGAGGTTCTGAGAGCTGCGTCAGACGGTCCACCGCCCACTGCGGCACGCGAGCCGTCGGCTCGCCACCGGCAGGCAGCGACGCCAAGATCTCCCCCGTGTCGGTCGAGATCCATGCGCCAATCTCTGCGTCCAACAGGCTAAGCGCAGACGAAAGTGTGAGAGACCAGACTTCGGTCTCGTCTGACGCACGGGTCAGTCGCTCACCGACCTGGGCCAGGACCGCTAGATCAGGCATGCGAACCTTCTTGTCTGACATTTTGAGCTCATCACGGACATCCATAGATTCTAAACAACGTTGAAGTAACGATCATCAACGGGGAGCGCCTTAATCGGCAGCGTCACGGCGGCGGGCTTCGGCAGCGGCCTCGGTGATCTCCCGAATATCGGTGAAAGGACCGTCACCAGCCGTCAACGTACCGATCATCAGCTCCATCAACGGAACCCGAACCTCATTACCCTGATCGTCTTTCGTCACCAAATATCCCTGCATACGCGATTTGAAATCATAGTGAGTGCCGACATTCGCGTCGAACCGTTCAACAATTTTCTCTTTGAGATCCCCAACCAGAGATTGACGGGTGATCACGATAAAATCATCGCCGCTGATATGCCCCACAAAATCCTCAGGGGTGCCGTACTCATCGATGACTTCGTTGAGCAACATACCCGTGAATCGCAGGACCTCCTCACCGGCCACGAAACCATACGCCTCGTTGAAAACGTCCAGCCCTTGGATGCCAATATAGAGAATGCCCCATTCGGAACGCCCCATTAGCTCGCGCAGCTGTTGCTCGATCAGACGACCGCTGGCTAACCCCGTGCTGGGACTCGTCAAAGCGGCAACCTCCGCACTCTTGATCGTGTTGCGTACCCGCAGGCGAAGCTCCTCCACGTCAAACGGTTTGACGATATAGTCATCAGCGCCCAACTCCAGACCATGGATTTTGTCACTTCGTTCATCCTTCTGGGTCAGGAAGATGATGGGAATGTGACTCGTGCGCAGATTCGTCCGCAGCCGGCGACAGACCTCATACCCATCGATGTCCGGAAGCATAATATCCAGAACGATGACATTGGGCATCTTCTGACGGGTCAAGTCAAGAGCTTCCTGCCCACGGGAGGCAACGTACACTTCATATCCCTGGGACTTGAAGTAGACTTCTAGCATATTGGAGATATCAAAATCATCTTCGACTACGAGGATGCGGCCTTCACTCATCCCTACCTCCCCCATTCACACGTGCTCGCACTTGTTGAATCACAGCATCATCCAGGCGGTGTTCGAAACTCCGCAGCGCAGCCAATCTAAAACCATGCTCTGCTGCCCGCTCGTCAATCCATGTCACTCGATCCAGCGATAACCGTTTTCCGATCGAGAAATCCTCATCCACGTGCTCAAACGCCAAAGTCATCGTCTCAGCGAGACATCCATAGGTAAGGCCAGGAGGCAATCCATAATCAAATCCAAAATCGATGTCGCCGGGAACCTGCACCAGACCTCCATCAATCACCAAAACGTCCTTCCGGGCACGCCCAACCTCAAGCGAAACGTCCCGGGGCCGAGAAACGTCACAGACAACCGAGCCGGGTTTCAGCATCTCGGGCCTCACCAGGCCACCGCCCGAGCTTGTGACCGTGACCACGACCTCGGCCCGCCGAATATCCGCGACGTTTGTGGATACACCGACCCTCGGTGGGGCCTCCATATCCCGATCCCCATAGGCCTCGATCTGGGCACAGGCCCGCTTCAGCCGAACCTCGTCCCGGGCAATCAGAAGCATACGTCCCACGTGCGGTAAAAGCAACTGAGCGACTGCCAAACCGATAGCCCCCGAAGCGCCGACAACCGCAAGGGTAGCCTCTCGCAACGCGATGTCCATTCTGTGCGCGGCGTCCCGCACGGCTTGAACGGAAACCGCTGCCGTATAACTATCGCCGGTGGTCACCGGAATATCCAGAGCTTCGGCAATCGTCCGTCCACCATCGCCAACAACCGACGTATAGGCGCCCAGTCCCATCATGTGAGCCCCAAGTTCCTCCGCCAGGTGACCTGCAGCGATAATCTTCCTGTACACCTCCGGGATTGGCAAGCTGAGCATGCGCTTCGGCGTATAAGGAACCGCAATCAGCCAACCCTCGATGGGCTCGTCGGTCAATGCAGACCTCGCCCCCACGACGTGTGAAAGCTCGATCGGTGGCCAAAAACGTGAGAAAAAATCGATCGCCGCCTCAGGCAAAAAGCGGCCCAATAATGGGTATTTCCGCGCTACGTCCCGTTTCGTGTCAATCGGATGAATGATAAATGCGAATGAATTCACGCGCTACTTTATTGTATCCTCTCTAAGAAACTGTTCCACTTCACAGAATCCACACGATCATTCGCGGGGATATCGGCGCGGATGAATACGCTCCCCGTTCTCAAGATTCAGATGATCGCTGTCTTCCCACCGCACGTTCTTACGAATGACGCGGCGCTCCTTGGACGCGAACAATACGACATCCGAGTCAATCATCCGAGCCGGAAAGACGATCATACCCGATCCAATACGGACGTTGTGCCCCACGGCGCTCCCCAGTGCGGTCATCCCGGTGTCTTCCAGTCCGCCCCGGAAATGAGAACGGATCGGCTTGTCCACCAAATTGAAGTCCGTGAATGTGTTACCAGCACCGATGAAGGACCCCCGTCCAACCACACACATCTGGAGACACGAGTTTTGTGCCACCATACAGTCCTCCATCAAAACGGTGCGGTAAAGAGCCGCGCGGAACGGCAGGAAGGATCCGTCACCAACCACGCTCAACATCAATTGGCATCCCTGATCGATGGTCACGTTATCCCCAATGTAACAGTTTCCGATCACCGTGCCGGGACCGATACTCACATTGTTGCCGATGAAAGCCGGGCCCTGAATGATAGCCGTCGGGTCGATGCTGCAGTTCCGCCCGACCTCGACGAGCGACGACGTCTGCAGAATCTGTTTGCGTTCCAAAAGGCCGCGCCAAAGGAGCTTCAAGTTCAACAGGAGATCTCGTTCAGCTTCCTGCTCGAAGCGGGCCCCGATCGCAAAAATGCCAAAGTCGATGTTCGCATGGAGAATCTGCAGCCAATGTTCAATGGATAGGAAGGGCTTAGTGGGCAGGTCGTAGACCAGGTCCCCGTACTGATTCGACATGTGGGTGGGGATATGATAGAAACCGACCTCTCGCGCCTCAGTGTCCATCACCAGAGGGCGGACAACCGGATCGATACCATAAGGATAGTACCACAGATCGGCGACGTAATAGGGCCCTTCCCGCCGGATGCCGCGCTGCAGATACCGCGCCTGTCCCATGATTGCCGGATCGTCACGATCGAAGGCCACCCGGCAAGCCTTGCCCGAGGCCTTCGCGCGGGTGAGAAAATCCTCGAGGAATCGCGCATCGAAATACAAATTATCCCGGTAAACCAACATCTCCTGGCGATCCGGCGAAACCTGAGATAGAGAATCGACCTCATATTCTTCCGTCGTATAGGACGCCAGAATATCCCGCTGGTGAAGCCACAGCGGCTTCGTTAACACACTCAGCTCGCGTGCCGGCTCATTAAAAGGCGGGATTTTACGTCGATCTCTCAGGATGACCTTGCGCATACCTTCTCCAAACCACCATCACTCAAGGGGTACCTTATCCACAGTCAACGTGCAGGCGGAGTCCCCACAGGCAACACAGGACGTCTCCTCCACCAAAAAACGTGCGCCCCGGCTGAACCAAAACAGGACCTCGTCCAACAGGCCCACCACGAAGCTGCACGCCGGAGATTCCGTTGGCGGACGCCGGCAAAATCCGCACGTATCCAACACAAAAGAATAATGCTGACCCTCCGCACTCAGCGTCACGTGTTGCCCACTATAGCGATTGAAGATCTCAGCCATAACCTCCAGCCCAAGACGAACCCGGAACGGCACCGGCAACAGCCGCAGCGCAAAATCTGCAAACCCCACACTTCTCTCAAATCCCTCAATCCAATACTGAAAGCTTGCCCTTCCGGCATGGCGCAGCATACGACGCCCTTCACGGATACCGCGAATAGACTCAATCGCCTCGGACAACCGCCCCATCTCCTCAAACGAAAGGCCAGCCTTAAAATCAGGGGGGGGCAAGGTATCGGCCAAATGCGTCAGACGGGCCGTCGCCAGCACCGCATCCCACGCATTCTCATCCATAACATCCCGGACCGCACGCAGAAGAATACGAGAGATGCGATTAGGGAACCCCGCGTATGTATTCTCGCTCCAATCCTCAGTCACGCGTCTTTCAGAAAATCGCGGATCGTTTGATGAAAATTGTCGGTCTCATCAAGCATCGGGAAATGGCCCGACTCCCCAAAATAATGTACGGTGTGATCCTCTACGCCCCGGCGAAGAAGCTCGCCCTGTTTGGGATCGACTATGTTGTCCTTACGTCCATAGATTCCCATCGCCGGAATGCCAAACTCGGGTAGATGGGGGCGCAGATCGGTCTTCCGGAGATCCCGGATACTTCTGGAGAACGATTCCATCGTCGTGCGCGAGAGATCTTTCCTCAACATATCATACAGCGTACGCCAGTCCTGCGCGTAGGTGATCGAGAGCATCCGGATAAGCGCCGGCAAAAGTCCGGGGACGGCATAGAGCAATTGAGCAATCTGCCGGTACCCGGACAGTTTCAAGAGGAGGCTCAATCCGGACCCGGTGATGGGAGAACCTACGACCGCCACCTTCGAGACACGTTGAGGGTGTTGAACGGTCAAAGCCAATGAAACTGTCCCCCCCATCGAGTGGCCCATAACCCGGGCCGAGCGAAGCCCCATCCGGTCCATAAACTGCTCGACCATCTCGACATATTCATCCACCGAAAACACGCCCTGCTTCGCCGACTCTCCAAATCCCCAGAAATCAAGGGCGTACGTCTTATATCCGTAGTCGGCGAGATACTCCATCGTAGAGAACCAATAACTCCACGACCCAAGCCAGCAATGCAAGAGCACCACCGGCTTACCCCGACCAAAAGTCTCGTAATGTACAATCCCCTGATTTGTGACAATCGAACTCATAAGTCACCCGCACATCTCATCACGGCATCCTATGTGTCATGCCCATCGAACCCAGATAAAAATGCCCTGTATAAATTGTATCACAGCTAAGCCCTATCTTATGAAAGGATTCGTGTCATTTTGGTTAAAAAATAGTTAATCCTCGTCCATGAGAGCAAGAATCGAGTAGAGAAGCTCCAACAAGACGTCCTTCACCGTCTCCTTATCCTGGGCCACACAGGGAACCACTTTAATCTCCGGGTCCACCCGCAGGACGATACGCATATCATCCGCCGGCCACGAGTCTTCCAAATCCTGCTTGTTAGCAGCCACAATATAAGGAACGGGGGAATAGCTGCGGAAAGTATCCAGAATGCGTCGAGCTTCCCGGAACGTTTCAGGACGGGTGCTGTCGACCAACACGACAAACCCTAACATACCTTCCGACAGAATCTCCCACATAAAGTTAAACCGTTTCTGCCCCGGCGTGCCGAAAAGATAGAGGATCAACTCCTCATCAACGGTAATACGGCCGAAATCCATCGCGACAGTCGTTTGATTCTTGATCCGCTCAGAGGTCCGTGATATCTTCCGCTCTGTAGAAACGACATCGATCTCACTGATAGATTGGATAAATTCTGTTTTACCCGATGAGAACGGGCCTGTGACGACGATCTTCAATGTCTGCATAGATTACAACTCCCGGATACGTCGAATTAATTTGTTAATAATGCCACGCTTGACCGCAGGGCGATGCATCTCGGGTTTCGCCTGTTGTTCAGGAGCCTCGGCGCGATCCTCTCGCTTGGATTGGGAAGCCGCACCACCGGGTATGCTGCGGGGGCGATGAACGATCTCAACCAGGCCCGCTTGCAAAAGCCCATAGACGATCTTTCGGATCTGGAGCTCATCCATACTGTTATAATGCGCAATCTGACGTATCGAATTGCGGGGATTGATAAAGGAGATGACCCGCCACTCTTCGACACTGAGATTGATATCCCGTAAGGGGGTCGTTGGACGCTCGGCGAATTTAAGTGAGATATCGAGATCCGGCAGCTCATCCTGAAGCAGCTCCCATTCCTTCAGCCGTCGGCTCCCCTCCATAATCACATTTTCCAGGGCAATAGCAGCGGTCACACGCCCGCGAATAGGCAGCGTCGACGGTTCGAACCGGAAGTTACCCTGTCGCCAGGAAAAGATCTGGTAGACCAGATTTAAGAAATGCTCTCGGACGTTGCGAGCCACCGCCTGCTGTTCCAGACGTCCACTCGTGATAAGTACCTGCGCGATATCGCGATCCGATCGTCCAGGCATATTCTTGCGAATCGTCTGTACATGCTCCGGGGTGAAGATGCCAGCGCGTTGAAGGATCACCGGGAGATACTCCTCGATATCCTCAACAGCTGCGTAAATCAGCTTGCCTTCGCGAAAGCAAAGAAAAGCCTCTTTCTCCCCCCCCTCCAAATAGAGCGTCCCGGTTTTACGGGCCAGGTTGATGAGATTCAGCAATTGGGTGATCCCAAAATCCTCAAGCTTACCTTTTAACGCCATATGCGACCATCCTTAATCTTTCGATCTTACGGTTAAGGTTGAGAACACGTCAAGATCCATAAGCCAATGTCTGTGATATCATGTCAGTCGAACCATGTCTGTCGTATTGACATCATTCTGCCGGATCAAAGTGCCCTCCTGACAAGTGCGTCCCATTATAGGGAACTTGAGCTATTCAGCAAATAAGTCTGGCTTCTGTTCCACAGATCCGCACGCAATTCACCCAACGTTGCATCGTCCCCCGGAATCTCACACGCCGTCTCATGATTAACAATCAATGATCCGGTCATCCCGCGGAATGATTACAGGCGTTTCAGCTGCTCGGACTGCTCCAAGATCTCCAGGGCCCCCTCTTCGGCAGCCGTGCCATGAGTTCCCAGCATCTGCGCCAACTCCCGCACGCGGGCTTTCCCCTCAATCTGCTTCACCTGGGTCACCGTTCTGCCCGAGACCACCTGCTTCATCACTTTGAAGTGAGCGTCACCGAAACCAGCGAGCTGAGGGAGGTGGGTGATACACATCACCTGATGCCGAAAGTCATCCACCCCTGGCGTCGCGGTCAATCGCCAGAGCTTGGTCCCCACAACCGCGCCAATCCGCCCGCCGATCCCCTGATCGATCTCGTCGAAAATCAACGTCGGGGTCCGATCCTCACGGGACAGGACAGTCTTTAGCGCCAGCATCAACCGCGAGGTCTCCCCACCTGACGCCGTCCGAGTCATCGATTGCAGCCCCTCCCCCACATTGGGAGCGATCAGAAACTCGACGCGATCCATCCCGCTGGCGTCGAAGGCGACGTGCTCGACCGGGTCGTCCACGACCACCTGGACTCCCTCCCGGGTCACAGCAACCCGAGACGGGCGCTGCTCATTCAGCGCGAGGCCCTCAAGATCACGCCCCCACTCAAATGCAACGCCGAACTGGGCGCCCGTCATCCGCAGATCCTGCAATTCGGCCTCAACACGCGCGGCTAACTCCACCGCCGCTGCCTGACGTCTCTCGGACAGCGTCAAACAGCGCGCAGCACAGACTTCAAGCAGTTCCTGCTCGCGGGTCTGTAATTCGGAGATCCGATCATCGCTGTGTTCGAGCGAGTGAAGCTCCGTCTCAGCCTCCGATGCATATTGGAGAATGTCCTCAGCGGTCCCCCCGTATTTACGCTCCAGCCGACGCAGAACCCCCAATCGATTCTGGACCTGGGAGAGCCGACGCGGTTCAAATTCGATCTCCTCCTGATAATCCCGGAGTTTGCGGGTTACGTCCTCCAGCCGATAAATCGCATCCTCAAGTTCCGTCAACGCCGCTTCCTGGGTGGCATCAATCCGGGTCAAACCCGAAAGATCGCGCTGGCACAGGCCCAGAAGATCAAGAACTCCCGGCACCCGCTCTTCACCCTCATCCAAGCGCTCGATCAAACCGGTGGTTATCGACATCAGTTCTTCGGCATGGTTAAGACGCACCAACTCCGCTTCCAGCGCTTCCATCTCCCCGGGCGACAACTCGGCGGCACGGATTTCCTGCACTTGAAAGCGGAGCAGATCGATCCGCTGCATCCGTTCCCGCTCATTATCGAGCAGCTCCCGCAGTTCAGCACGGACGCGTTGAATTTCCGTGACGACGGACCGGACGTCATTTCGAATCTGCATCGTGCCGGCAAAATCGTCGAGGAGATTCAGATGTTCGCGGACGCGTAACAGACTCAGATGCTCACCCTGCCCGTGGACGTCCACCAGACCCTGCGCAACCTCTCGCATCACGGAGACCGAGACAACCCGCCCATTGACGCGGGCGACCGACCGACCGCTGCTCCGCAATTCACGGGAGAGCCACAGGGTATCCAGAGCGTCGCTCTCCAGGCCCTCCCGCTCAAGGATTGGAGCCAGGGAAGCCTGGAGGCCGGGCGCCAGGACAAACATCCCTTCGATCCTGGCCCGCTCGGCCCCGGTCCGAATCTGGGACGTATCCGCACGGCTCCCGAGGAGCAATGCGACCGCATCGATCAAGATCGACTTTCCCGCACCGGTCTCACCCGTAAGGATATTCAATCCACCCTCCAGCGTGAGATGCAGGTCATCGATAATTGCGAAATCCTTGATATGCAGCTCTTTTAACATATCGTCCTTCGCCCCTCGGCTTGAGGGTCAGCAGAACCTTCGACAGTCTCCAAGGAAGAGCGCGCTCATCCCGAATCACTCCGAGAATATACGAAACCGCAAAGAAATCAAACTACCCAACCTATTATAACCCTATTTGCTCAAATGTTAGTTGAGAGTTAGACGCCGGGTAATACAGATCACGTCGAGTTCGTTCCACCTCCCCTTGACGGCAGTGGTATAATAGGAATAGGTTTATATGATCTAACTTTAACACAAATTTTAGTAAAGATAAGGTATGTTCGACTCGAAGGGAATCATCGAATGTCCGGGATCCGGCGCGTTGAAGAGGAAAAGAGCGGTCGCCCACCCCTGAATCGGTCGATTTTTCAGGCTGTCGACCCTCTAAATCAAGATTGATAGCTTTTGGGAGAGCCTCTGTGCTATGATTGAGGCGTCTGTAAGTCGGAGAGGAGTGCTCATCTTGCCTGTAACGATCCATTCACGCCTGAGCGGGTTTTATAATTTGCCAGTTGACAAGAGATTATCCATTATATCTGAGCAAGCCGGTCTAACTCAAGAGGAGACGCGCGCGCTGTCCGACGCCATGGATACAGCCGATGCCGACCCGATGATCGAGAACACGATCGGTGTCCACGCCCTCCCGTTGGGGATCGCGACCAATTTCAAGATCAACGGGCGCGACGTACTCGTACCGATGGTGATTGAGGAGCCTTCGGTGGTCGCGGGAGCCTCACTGGCAGCCAAACTGGCTCGCGCCGGTGGGGGATTCACGGCGAAGGCCCAAGCCCCGGTGATGATCGGACAGATTCAACTCACGGATCTCGCGGATCCGGAAGCGGCCCGAGTCGATGTCCTGGCCCATGAGGGGGAGCTTCTGGACCTCGCCGATAAGGTCGATCCGGTGCTGGTTGAGCTGGGCGGAGGGGCGCAATCCATCGAGGCCCGCGTTCTCACGACGCCCTCGGGCGCAATGCTGATTGTCCATCTGCTCTACGATGTCAGAGACGCGATGGGCGCCAACGCCGTCAATACCGCGTGTGAGCGGTTAGCCCCGGTGCTGGAGCGTATCACCGGAGGGCGCGCGTTCCTTCGCATTCTAAGCAATCTAGCGGACCACCGTCTCGCTCGAGCCGAGGTCTCGATCCCAGAGGCGGCCCTGGCGTTCAAGACATATTCCGGACGGGAAGTAGCCGAGGGCATCGAGCAGGCGTGGGCTTTTGCTGCCTCCGACCCTTACCGCGCTGCAACCCACAATAAGGGCATCATGAACGGGATCGATGCGGTGGTCGTGGCGACCGGCAATGACTGGCGCGCGGTCGAGGCGGGCGCCCACGCCTATGCGGCCCGGAATGGGCAGTACACAAGCTTGAGCGCGTGGCATCGTGACGGCAAGGGACATCTGGTGGGCAGCCTGGAGTTACCGCTGGCGCTAGGCGTCATCGGCGGGGCCACACGCGTGCATCCGACGGCCAAAGTGTCCCTCAAAATCCTAAACGTCGAGAGCGCCCAAGAGCTGGCAGAGATCGTCGTCAGTGTCGGGTTAGCCCAGAATTTGGCAGCGATCCGGGCCCTGGCGACCGAGGGTATTCAGCGAGGGCACATGCGCCTCCACGCCCGCCAGGTCGCGATGGCAGCCGGCGCCAGAGGCGACACAATCGGTGACGTGGCAAACCGGATGATTCGAGACGACCAGGTCCGCATCGATCACGCCGAACGCCTGCTGGACCAAGATACCGAGGAACGCGAAACGCTATGAATCCATCGACGTTGAGACCCCCGGTTGTAATTCCCGGCACGACGACTGTTGCGATAAGGGCTGAAAGCTCAATAACTTCCACGTTTGGGGTGCTTTCTGCACCGCTTTCAGCTTGATTTCGCGGAAGTTATTTGATAGCCAATCCTAAGGAGGCCCGTGTGAGTGACGACCGTCTGATGAAGTCCCAGCGAGATACGGGCATCATAGGTTATGGGTCCTACATCCCTATGTACCGGCTGCCCAACGCAGAAATCGCCCGCGTCTGGTCCGGCCGTGACGGCGGTCCGGTCAAGGAGAAAGCGGTGGCCGGATTGGACGAGGATACCGTGACCATCGCGATTGAAGCCGCACGAAACGCAATGGCCCGTGCCGATATCGAGCCGTCGGCCCTGCGGGCCATATGGGTGGGCAGCGAATCCCACCCCTACGCCGTCAAGCCCTCGTCCACGCTGGTCGGTGAAGCCCTGGGAGCGACCCCCTACCTGTTGGCAGCCGACTTCGAATTCGCATGCAAGGCCGGCAGTGAGGCGATGCAGGCTGCGCTGGGACTGGTGGGATCCGGAATGGGCGACTACGCACTGGCAATTGGCGCCGATACGGCTCAGGCTCAGCCCGGTGATGCGCTGGAATACACGGCAGCCAGCGGCGGCAGCGCGTTTGTCATCGGGCCCGCGGAGAAGGCCCTGGCAGTCTGTCAGGGATCGATCTCCTATGCCACCGACACCCCGGATTTCTGGCGCCGCGCTCACCAACACTACCCCCGACACGGCGGTCGTTTCACCGGCGAGCCTGCGTATTTTCATCACATTCAGTCGGCGACCGAAGCCGTCCTGGACGCACTTGATCTGCAGCCCAGCGACTTCGATTACGCCGTCTTCCACCAGCCCAACCTCAAGTTCCCCCGCCGGGTGGCCAAACGCTTGGGATTCACAATGGAACAGATCGAGCCCGGCTTGTTGAGCGGTTCGATTGGCAACACCTACGCCGGGGCCGCGATCACCGGACTCTCCGCCACCCTGGACATCGCGCAGCCCGGCGACCGGATCCTGATGACCAGTTTTGGATCCGGGGCGGGTTCGGATGCCTTTGTCTGGAAGGTCACCAAGGCTATCACCGAGAGACGCGGTCGGGCACCCAGCGTTCGGTCCTACATCGAGCGGCGAGTCGAGATCGATTACGCACTCTATGCACGGTATCGAGGCAAGTTACGACTTTGACGATGATATCCACACAACGCACGTACGCGCGCCAACACGAGTGAAGGAGAGCCTAAGGTATGCGAGACGTTGCCATTATCGGTATTGGGCAGACACCGGTCGACGAACACTGGACCACCGGTATCCGGCACCTGATGCTGGACGCGGCGGTGAACGCGATGCAGGACGCCAACATCGAGGAGATCGACGCCGTCTACGTCGGGAATATGCTTTCGGGGGAGATCGCCGGGCAATCCCACCTCGGAGCGCTGGCCGTCGATTTCATGGGATTGAGCGGTGTGGAAGCTTACAAAGTCGAGGCAGCCTGCGCTTCCGGGGCCTCCGCACTTCGGGTCGGCTATATGGGCGTCGCCAGCGGGCTTATCGACCTGGCCCTGGTGCTGGGCGTGGAGAAGATGACCGACACCTCGGGACGCCGGACGACCGCCGCGTTAGCCGCAGCCGCCGACGCCGAGTACGAAGTCAGCCAGGGTATCTCCTTCGTCGCCCTGAACGCCTTGCTGATGCGCCGGTATATGTACGAGTTCGGATGGGCCCAGGAGGACTTCGCCAACTTCGCCGTCAACGCGCACGCTAACGGCGTCCACAACCCGAATGCAATGTTTCAGCGGGCCATCAGCGCAGCATCTTACGCACGCGCACCGATGATAGCGACGCCGGTCAGTCTCTTCGACGCCTCTCCGGTCTGCGATGGTGCAGCCGCCGTCGTCCTGGCCCCGGCGGAGTATGCCCGCACCCTGAGCCCGGCGCCGGTTAAGATCGCGGCCTCGGCGGTGGGGACCGCCCCACTGGCTTTGCACGACCGACCCGACCCGATGGTATTAGAGGCGGGCAGGATCTCATCGCAGAAGGCCTACGAACAGGCCGGGATCGACCCATGGGACGTGGACTTCTTCGAACTGCACGACGCCTTTACGATTATGGCGGCACTCAGCCTGGAGGCCAGCGGCTTCGCGGAGAAGGGGCAGGGCATTCGGCTGGCATTGGATGGGGAGATCAGCCGGGACGGCAAACTGCCCATCTGCACGATGGGGGGGCTCAAGGCCCGGGGACACCCGGTCGGCGCCACCGGCATCTACCAGATTGTCGAATCTGTGCTTCAACTGCGGGGTTTGGCCGGAAAAAATCAGATACCCGGCGCCAACCTGGGCATGGCTCAGAACATCGGCGGCAGCGGCGCCACGATCATCACCCATATTTTGGAATCGATGGTCTGACGATCGCAAGTTAGGGAAGCCGGCAAGTTCCCAAGTAACCAACAGCGTTTTCTATTATTGTCGATTAAAATATCGCGTTCAACCATCAGAAAAAGGGAGGACTCATGAGTTCGCGAGTTGTGAACGATTGGCGACTGCGAGGTCAACGTTACCGATTAGAAGGAGAAATCTGCGATCACTGCGGGAAGGTCATCTTCCCCCCACGGGATATCTGCCCGGCGTGCAAGCAGCCGGCGAAGGAGACCCAGACGCTGAGCGGGCGGGGCGAGGTTTATTCGTTCAGCACCGTTTACAGCGCACCGGAGGGCTTTGAAGCCTACACCCCGTACACTGTGGCCCTGATCCACCTGGAAGAGGGCCCGATGGTGACCGCCCAACTTACCGACGTGGCTCCCGACGATATCCAGGTCGGCATGCCCGTCGAGATGGTCACCCGGCGCCTGCAGGCCCAGGGTGACGAGGGGCTTATCGTGTATGGGTACAAGTTCCGGCCCCGTCTTGCCCACGCAGGGGACTGAAAGCGACCCATTAAGAAGGGAGGCGGTCATCAATAACCGCCTCCCCAGCGAAGTCAGAACACCCTGTCAGCACATCGAGAGTTAAGGCACGACAGCCTCAGGCTGCCCGCTAGTCTTCGTGCGCCTCAACCGCATGCTTCACCAGCGGCTGGGCCAGATTGACGAACTCGGTAGGAATCACAAACTTCGTGGCATCCCCCTCACCCAACGCCTTGAGCGCTTCCAGATACTGAAGGGTCAGCGTCTTGCTATCCACGTTCTGGGCCACATTGTAAATCTCATTAAGCGCCAGCGCAAAGCCCTCGGCGCGGAGGATGGACCCCTGCCGTTCTCCCTCGGCCGCCAGGATGGTTGCCTGACGGTCGCCTTCAGCCCTCAGAACCGAGGACTGTTTGTCACCCTCGGCCCGGGCAATCGCCGCGTCTCGTTCCCCGTTTGCCTCGGCGATGGTCGCCCGCCGGTTGCGCTCGGCAGCCATCTGGCGCGTCATGGCCTCGGCAATATCGCGGGGCGGAATCACCTCACGGATCTCGACCGCCATCACGCGGATACCCCAACGGTCGGTGACGTCATCCAACTTCTCGTGAAGAATCCGATTGATCTCATCGCGTTTGGAGAGGACGTCATCCAGGTCCATGGCCCCAACCACCGCCCGCAACGTGGTAATCGCCAGACCGCGCGCCGCACCGGTGAAGTTCTCGACCTCCATGACGCTGCGCTCCGGATCGATCACCTTATCGTAAACCAGGAAATCGATGCTGAGTGAGGCATTGTCGGCAGTGATACAGGTCTGCGGAGGCACATCGAAAAAGACCTCACGCAAATCCACCGCCACGCTCCGATCCATAAATGGAATGAGGAAGACAATGCCGGGACCTCTGGCGCCAAGCGAGCGTCCCAGGCGGAAGAGGACCAACCGACGGTATTCCGGAACGATGCGCACGGACATCGCCAGTAAAACGATAAAAATGAGGATCAAGATACTCAGAATAATCAAGTCCATATCGAGCTCCTTTCTATTGCTTATGGATGTGTGAAGCTGAACAACCCCGTGATGACGGTTCGATTTTAAGCATCTCCGACATCATCCTCGGCCCCTGGTGCGGGCACAACCTCAAGACGCACTCCGGTGACCCCCGCCACACGCACCGCGCTCCCGGCGGGGATGGGATCCGCGACGGAGACTGCACTCCACTCCTGCCGATCCACCCGGACCTGCCCGGTGGGATTCAGGTCGGTGAGCGCGAGACCCCGATACCCAACCAGGCGCTGTGCCCCCGACTTCGGAGGGAGACGCATAGCGGCAAGAACCGCCCGGAGCACCAGAAGGCTGAAGCCGATCATAATCAACGCGATGAACCCAATAAGCCAGGGGCTCACCCGCACCGTAGGCAGCGCCGGCGAGATAGGAGCGAACGGGATAAAGAGCAGCAGCGACCCTAACACAAAGGGCACCAAGGCAACCACCGACACAATGACCTCCGTATCGGTGAGCAGGGCAACGGCGAAGAGAATGACAGAGACCCCCAGCAACCCCACCCCGGCCCAGTTCACAGGCAGATTACCCAAGGCCAGGAAGGCAATCACAAACGCGAGCACGGCTCCTATGCCCGCCACAGTCAGTCCCGGGTCGACCAACTCGGCTAACAACAACAGCGTCCCCAGGGACAGAAGCAAATACGCGATATTGGGGTCCGTGATAATATGAAAAAAACGCTCAACCAGGTTCATAGGCTCGTCCTGGACGGCGAGGCCCGCCGTCTGTAACGGGATGCCAGCCACCTCACGACCGTCCAACTGCCGGATAAGATCATTCATATCGTCGGCGATCAAATCAATGACCCCGATCTCCTGGGCCTCCGCCGCCGTAACCGAGAGATTCTCTCGAACGGCACGTTCCGCCCACTCAGCGTTACGTCCGCGAGCCGTGGCAATGCTGCGAACCAGGGCCGCCGCATCACTGGTCGCCTTGGCATCCATCACGTCACTGACCTGATCACCCAGCGGCACAGGATGGGCTGCACCGACGTGGGTCGCCGGGGCCATCGCGGCGATGTCCGCCGCAAGGAGGAGGAACATACCCGCAGACGTTGCCCGGGCGCCATCCGGGGCCACGTAGACCGCGGTGGGCACAGGAGCATCCAACAGCAGCTGGACCATCTCCCGCATCGCAGTCTCCAACCCTCCGGGCGTATCGAGGGCAATAATCGCCATCTCGGCGTCCTGTCGCCGGGCAATCTGCAGACCACGTTGTAAATATTGAGCCGTGAGCGGATTGATCACACCCCGGATTTCAAGATGGATGACCGGCCCGCTGGCAGCACGCGTCGGCTCGCTATAGGTAAGAAAGGCCAAACTTATCAAAAGCGTCAACATCAAGCCGCGTTTTATCAAGGGATACCGCCTATCATGATCTTCTCGTTCTCCAGAAAGAACCGGCCCGAATCATCCACCCATATTATCCTGATCATATCACGCTTTTACCGGCACCGCAAACAACCTTGAAAGCCACCTACCGGACAGACAAGCCAGGGGGACGCCGCAGGCCCCCTGTGCTCATCCCAAACGAGAACGAGGCAGCCCGATGGGCCGCCTCGCGTTGGATTGTTCTCGATTTGGAGGTGCGGGTGTTACTTGGCGTACTCCACCGCACGGGTCTCCCGAATAACGGTGACCTTGATCTGTCCGGGGTAGTCCATATTCTCCTCGATCTGGCGCGCGACGTCACGGGAGAGGCGCAAGGCGTCCAGGTCATCGATCTCACCGGGCCGCACGATAATGCGGATTTCGCGACCGGCCTGGATCGCAAAAGACTCCTCCACTCCCTTGAACGACCGCGCGACCTCCTCGAGCGCACGGATGCGCTTGATGTAGTGCTCCAAGCTCTCACGACGGGCGCCCGGTCGAGCCCCGGAGATCGCATCGGCGGCCTCAACCAGGATAGCCTCCAACGACTGCTGTTCTGCCTCGTGATGATGGGCCTCGATACAGTTCACGACGGACGCCGGCACGCTATAGCGCCGTGCCAACTCCGCACCGATCGTCGCATGGGTTCCCTCGACCTCAAAGTCGACGGCCTTCCCCAAATCGTGCAGCAATCCACCCAGGCGCGCGATGTCGGTATTTGCTCCCACCTCCGCAGCCAACAGACTGGAGAGCTTGGCCACCTCCACTGCGTGAGAGAGCATATTCTGCCCGTAGCTGGTGCGGAAATGCAACCGCCCCAACAGCTTCATCACTTCGGGGTGCAGCTTGGGCACCTCGGCCTCGTAGACCGCCTGTTCCGCCCGCTCGCGCATGATCTGGTCGACCTCGCGATCGGCCTTACCCAGCACCTTCTCAATCCGCGCCGGATGGATCCGCCCATCAGAGACCAGATAGTGCATCGCCCGGGCGGCGACCTCACGGCGCACCGGGTCAAATGAGGAAATCGTGATCATCTCGGGGGTGTCGTCAACGATGACGTCGACCCCGGCCTTCTGCTCGAAGACGCGGATGTTGCGCCCCCCACGCCCGATGATGCGCCCCTTCAACTCATCGGAGGGAATTTCCAACGTCCGGGTTGTCAGCTCCGCCACGTGCTCGGTCGCCAGGCGCTGAATCGCGGTCGTGATAATCTCGCGGGTGCGGCGGTCGGCCTCATCCTTAGCCCGGAGCTCTTCCTCGCGGATCACGCGGGCCATATCCTGCCGAGTCTCCTTCGCCACCTGCTCCAATACGATATCGCGCGCTTCCTCCTTCGAAAGATTCGCGATCCGCTCCAACGCATCGCGGCGCTGACTCTCAAGCTCCTGTAACTCATTCCAACGCTTATCCAACGAACTCTGCCGCTTGTTCAATTGCTGGGCCCGCTGGTCGATGCGCTCCTGACGATTGTCGATCTGCTCTCGCCGATTTTGTAAGCGATCCTCCTCGCGTCTGAGCTTTTGATTGCGACTCTCAAGTTCGGATTCCATCTGCTGCCGGATTTTAAGCGCCTCGTCCTTGGCGTTGAGCACGATGTCCCGAGCTTGCTTCTCAGCTTCCTCCAAAAGCCGGGCGTGCATCGCCTCGAGATTGCCCATCTCGCGAACGTAGCGTTGCTGGCGGATCAAATACCCTACCGCTCCACCAAGTCCTAAGCCAACGACCAAAAATACAAGTCCTAACCACCACTGCATCATTCAAACCTCCTCGCTCTCTTCAGAATTAGGGCGGGGAATCTCGTGCGAGTCGATCACGTCTCGAATCAACGCATAGTCAAATCCACGCCGAGCTAAGCGCCCGTAGAGACGACGACGAAATACCTCCGGCGTGCAGTGCTGGAGGCGGCGCGCATGCTTCTTCGCCACCCGCTTGATAGCAGCCATCTCATCGTAGTCCGCCAGCGCTTCCTCAATGATCGCGTCCGCAATCCCCTTCTGATAAAGTTCATATCGCAACATTCGACGTCCCCGGGGACGAAATTTCACACGATTCTCAACCCAAAAGCGTGCGAAGTCCATATCGTCCACCAACCCCACACGCTCCAGGCGAGCAATGACCTCATCGGCCACACTCTCGGAGAAATCGCGCTGAGTGAGATATCGTCGCACTTCAGCCTTGCTTCGCGGGCGATGGGTGAGATAGCTTAATGCCTTCTCTTTCGCACGCTCGACACTATCCGCAGCTTTGAGTTCAGCGATGGCCTCGGCAGGCAGCCGCATGCCGACTTTGAGGTTAACCGCCAGATCCACGGCTAACCCCAGGGCGAACGCGCCGTCAACAAATACGTTGACCCGGTTCGTGTCGTGCTTCTGCGGTTCGATCGCTGTTATCTCTCCACCCATAAGTTCATGCAATAACGGCTATGGCAGTCAGCCATAGCCGTTGTCCAATTGCATCGAGCCCCAACAAGCCAACCCCCTGGGGCAACTCCAACCTACGAGCGCCCAGAGATCAGCGTCCGTTCACGGATCCTTGAATGGACGATCTACACACCAGAAACAGCCATCCCGACCATCCAATCACCGTCAACCGAGTACTGGGAAAGGCTCAAGAGTTTATCAAGACTCAATCTGCACGTTGGAAACCAATCGCGTCAACCCATACCGGCGTTAATATCGCGACAGATAATCTACAACAGCCAGGGCAAACTGCTATGGCGACGCCTCAATCACAGTCAGCGTCTACAATCTCGTGCCCGGACAATCCGCTCGTAGGCACCGAACCCGGATTGATCGAGCGATCCGATACAACCCATCGCCGGGTACGAAGCGGATATTCTGGTTCTGGAAATCGAGCAGCGAGCCACCCTTACGACCGTTTTTCAACCACATTCCGGCGGATGACTCACAACTCTGTCAATCAGGAAACTATAGATCCGGACATAAAACGCTAAACGTTTTCACAATACCTATGGAAACGCAGAAACGCTTGAGTTATGTATGACCCGATCTATAATCGGCTCGGTCCTTTGATTCTGCTGCTGAGGCAAAGCATAAAGGACGGGTATCCGAATAGTCTAACTATTATACATCAATCTACAACAAAAGGAATGCCAGGACAAATCGCATCGGGGCGATAACCAGAGCATAATGAAAACGATTCGGACTTGTCAAGAGCCTCGTTCCAAGTATAATGTTTGCTGTATGCAAGCCACCCTAGCTCAATCGGCAGAGCAGGCGCTTCGTAAGCGTCAGGTTTTGGGTTCGATTCCCAAGGGTGGCTCTCAGCCCCGGATCCTTACGGGGCCTTTTTCATGAGTGGTGACGAACCCTATGCAAATACGAGAGGTTATGGGCCGGGTGTGGACGTGGATCGCAGACCGAAGGCGTTGGGCCGAGGCGACCCTTGTTTATACCGCCCTTCAACTGCTCACCTTTATGCTCCCCCAAGCGCCGACCCTCCCGAAGAGCAGTCCGGCCTTCACGCGGTGGCTTGCCGGTATCCGCTCCGTCTTTGGGGACCGCACCGGCATGTGGGCGGATCTGGGATTGTTCACCCTGCGCAGCAGCCTCCTCCTGCGACTCACCCTGGGCGTCATCGGCTTGCTCGCCGCCGTCCAAATCGGCTATCTGTGGGAACACCGCCAAACCCGATCCGTCGGTGAGCGCCGTCGAACTGTCATACTCAGTCTGAGTGGAATAGTTCTCCTCGCCGGTTGGTTTGCCCACATCCGATGGGGATGGGTGGAGTCGGGTGTAATCGCATGGCACGATCAACCGATCGTCATCCGGGATCGACAACTCAATGCCATCCAATCCAGAGGCCGCGTCCCGTTCTGGACGCAGCACTACGGCCTTTATCTCGTGCCGGAAGGAGAACGTACGGGGCTGACCATCCGCGCCCTCGATGCCGCAGGAGACCCGCTGTCGTTGCTCTCCTCGGTCAGGGACGATCCCAAAGTGACGCTGCGCTCGGTGCTGACCGACCAATCACCGGAGGCTTTCTTCGCCGTGCCGGATGCCGGGATGATCTTTCGGATCAGCCAATGGCAGAATCAGGTGCAGGTGCAAGCCTACCGGAGCGCCAGCGGAGAGCTTCTAGCCGAGACACCGCTGCCCTCCGATACCTCCCTGAGCATTGAAGATGTCACCCTGGACATCGAAACTCAATCTCTATCACGATATCGCGCGGTGTATAATCCCGGGGCGGTGTTTGAGGGACTGGGCGTGCTCGGAATCGTCGTTATCTTGCTGAGCGGAGGCTCCCGACAAGCAACGACGGAGTCCCGTGAGGGATCAAAGACGTCCGACGACTCAGAAGAGAACGCTGCCACGTAGACGAGCCCCCTGCTTCGAACGCAACATAGATCTATAAACCTGTGACCCAACCCAAACGTAAGGAGATGAGGATGAGCTGTGTCATTATCGGCGTTGCCGGTGGCACCGGATCGGGAAAGACGACCGTCGCACACCGGATACTCGATCGGGTCGGCGCAGAACACATCGCCTACATCCCTCACGACGCCTACTACAAAGATCTGAGCCACCTGCCCAAGGCACAGCGGAGCCAGAAGAACTTCGATCATCCCGACGCCCTGGAGACGTCACTGATGATCACGCACTTAAAAGCCCTGCGCAAGAGACAGGCGGTCGAGATTCCCGTCTATGATTTCACCCACCACGTCCGGACCGACGCCACCCGGCACGTCGAGCCGGCCCCCATCATCCTGGTCGAGGGCATTCTGCTCTTCGTGGAACCGGAGCTGTGCCGCCTTCTCGACGTCAAGATCTTCATCGATACCGACGCGGACATTCGGTTTATTCGCCGGCTCCGGCGTGACGTCAACGAGCGCGGTCGCACGGTTGAATCGGTCGTCGCCCAGTATCTGCGAACGGTCCGCCCGATGCACCAGGAGTTCGTCGAGCCCAGCAAGCGTTCCGCAGACGTTATCATCCCCGAAGGGGGGTTCAACGAGGTCGCGATCGAGATGCTGGCGTCCCGCATTCGGGGTTTGTTAGCCGAATGACCCCGGGGCAGCCGATATGAACCTTGCGCAATCGATGCAACCCGCTACAATAGGGCAATTGCAATTAGGGCTCAAAGCCCCCTTCTTTGGCGATTGTAACCTTGGCTAAGGGGGCATCTGGCAACGAAACCGTCCCTGAGCCGTGAGGCTTTGAGCCCTTTCGGCCAACTGCGATTGCCCTACCCGCTACAATGAAAGCCTTGTAAACTGGATGGTGGTAAGGATAGCGTGAGAACATTCGTCATTGTACCGACCTACAACGAAAAAGAGAATCTGGAGCCCCTGGCCCTGCAATTGCTGGGCCAACCCGTCGACCTCCACGTCGTCGTGGTCGATGACAACTCACCGGACGGTACGGGAGAGATCGCCGACCGATTGGCAGAGGTGCACCCGAATCACGTCCACGTCCGCCACCGCGAGGGCAAGCTGGGATTAGGCACCGCCTATATTGCCGGCTTCCACGACGCGATCGAGGCAAGGGCGGACCTTATCGTCACGATGGATGCGGACTTCTCCCACCCTCCTGAACGAATCCCAACGATGATTGAAAAAGCCCAGGCGGGGTATGACGTGGTCATTGGCAGCCGTTACGTGCCGGGCGGAGCGACGGTGGAATGCACGCTTCCGCGCAAGATCTTAAGTTGGGGGGCCAACACCTTTGCCCGCACGCTCCTGGGCTTGGAAGCCCACGACGCCACGGCCGGCTTTCGCTGCTATCACCGCGACGTGCTGACCTCGATCTCATTCGACGACATTTTCTCCGACGGCTACTCCTTTCTCATTGAAATGCTCTACAAAGTCCAGAGACAGGGCTGGCGGGTCGGAGAGGTTCCGATTGTCTTCCACAACCGGCAGCAGGGGGTATCCAAAATCTCCCGGGCCGAAATCTACAAAGCTCTTTACACGGTCGTCAGGCTTTTCGGCCATCGGATCAGAGCGGCCGTCCTATGACGCCGGCGGGCGACGCTCCCCCCCGAGCCGAATACGTCCGTTGTCCTCTCTGTGACGCCGACGACGCCGTTGAGCTCATCGCCTCCACCCTGAAGCCCGATCAGACCAGCTCGTGGGCGCCCTATGCCTGTACGAGCAGCGGATACGGCCGCCATGGTCCGATCGTGCGCTGCCAACAATGCGGGCTGGTCTATGCAAATCCACGCCCCCCGGTCTCCGACGTGATGGAGAAGTACGAGGCGGTGGAGGATCCGCTCTACGTAGCGGAGCGGGACGGGCGTATCCTGACCTTCGAGCATCACCTGAAGCCGATGGAACGGGTCACCGGTCCGGCCGAAGGCCGCAGCCTGCTCGACGTGGGCGCCTATACCGGGGTCTTCGTGCAGATCGCCATGAAGCACGGCTGGGATGCCTGGGGACTCGAACCGAGTGCGTGGGCCGTCGCGCAGGCCCGCGCCCAGGGACGACAGATGCACCAGGGGACGTTGAAAGATGCGGATATCCCCCCGGCAAGTTTTCGGGTCGTCACCATGTGGGATGTGATCGAACACGTGACCGATCCGCTGAGCACCCTCAAGGCCGCGTGGCGCGTGTTGGAGCCGGGAGGGCTTCTCGTCGTCCATACCATGGATCTCAACAGCGCCTTCGCCCGTGTGATGGGCAGACGCTGGCCCTGGTTTATGGAAATGCACCTCACCTACTTCACGCGGGCGACGATGCAGCAGATGCTGCACAAAGCGGGATTTGAGGTTGATTGGATGGGCGCCCAGGGGCGGTATCTGCAGGCCGGCTACCTCGCCAGCCGGGTCACGGCGCTCCTGCCCCTCGCAGGGCGCCCGGTGGAATGGCTCATCTCCGCACTCGGGCTGCGGAAGGTCTGCCTGCGCATCAACCTCGGCGATCTCTTCACCACCTACGCCACCAAGGTCGGCTGAACGCCCTCGAACGAACGGTCGCGGCCTACCCGAACGAGACCGGCCCGTCCTGGCACGCGAGCCAGCCGTCACGCCCCTCCAGCTCACACGATCCACAGAGTCCTATGCCGCAGCGCATATGAGCCTCCCAGGAGAGCTGATGGGGAAGTCCGTGCGCCCGGCACTGACGCTCGACGGCCTCCAACATAGGCACCGGGCCGCATGCGTAGACGACGTCCGGCGGCCGCCTTTGAATCGCGGCCTCGGAGGCCACCGTCACCAATCCGGCGGTCCCCAGCGAACCATCCTCCGTCGTAATCACGACGTCCGCCCCGGTGCGCTCGAAGGCCTCGACCCACAGCACGTCCCCCACCGCACCCGCACCGATGCACACGTCGACGAGGCATCCGGCTCGCCGGGCCCGGTGCGCCAAGAAACGCAGGGGCGCCACCCCGTACCCACCCCCGATCAGGAGGGCTCGCTTGCCCTCCGGCTCATCCGGCAGGCGAAAGCCCTGGCCCAGCGGCCCGCGAATCCATAGCCGGTCCCCCACAGCCAACCGGTGCATCGCCTCACTCATCGGGCCCACGGCGACGACCAACAGCGTCAGCGGATCGGCGGATGCGATGCTGAAGGGTTTCTCGTCAATCCCGGGCAGCCAGGCCATCACGAACTGCCCCGGTTGCGAGGGTAGTTCGTGATCGAAGATCAGGGTCTGGGTGCGGTCGTTCTCGCTTCGTACCTGCGTCACTGTAAACGTCTCGTGCATTGTCCTCCTGGGTGTGAGTACCACGGTGATGAATGATCGTCTTTTCTAAACCAGTGCAGACCCGGTGCAATGCACTTGATTCTTGTAGGGTTTCGCAAGCTTTTCCGTTCATTTATGGATCTGATCATGAATAACTAAAACGCTTCTTCGTTGCCATGGGCATCACGT
>CAYMAQ010000014.1:0-9218 GCA_964388385.1 uncultured Anaerolineales bacterium
AAGCGTTGGAACGTCCCGGCAACCCGATGGTCAGCCGGTACGTTGGCGCCAACGTCTCGACGTCGAATTCCATCGAGGCATTGCGCACACCCGGCGTCTCGTGCGCGTGCAGCTTGAGTTCCGGGTAATGCGTCGCGATGAGCACCGTGCTGCGGCGCGACCGGAGGGCCTCGAGCAACGCTCGGGCCAAAGCCGACCCCTCAGCCGGGTCGGTTCCCGCCCCCAACTCGTCCAGCAGAACCAACGACCGATGATCGACCCTCTTCAGAAACGACAGGATATTTCTCATATGGGACGAAAACGTCGAGAGGTTCTGCTCAATCGACTGCTCGTCGCCGATATCAGCAACCACCGCCTCAAAACAGCTCAAACGCGAGCCCATTGCTACCGGAATGTGCATGCCTGCCTGGGCCATCAGCGTCATCAGACCCGCAGTCTTCAATGTGACCGTCTTTCCACCGGTGTTAGGGCCCGTGATTACCAGAACGTGGGTCTCCGCATCCAACACGATATCCACCGGCACGACCTGCTCCGGATCCAGCAGCGGATGGCGCGCGCCCTTGAGTGAGACGACCGACCCCGGATGGAGGTTGACCTCCGGCAATTCGCCCCCCCCCGGATCCGGTGAGGCCTCGGGCATAGGGAGCATCTCCGGCTCACTGGCCTCGATGAGATCCGCATATCGCGCCTTGGCAAAGGTCAGATCCAGCTCAGCCAGGGCGTCCAGGGAGTGGTGAAGTTCATCACGGACGTGTCCCACCTGAGCCGTCAGGGTGCGCAGCAGACGGAGAATCTCATCCTCCTCTTGAATACGCAGCTCGCGCAGGGCGTTGTTCATCTCCACAACCGCGGTAGGTTCGAGAAAGACCGTCGCCCCACTGGAGGAACGATCGTGGATGATCCCCTCGACCCGGCCCTTGAAATCCGATTGCACCGGAATCACAAACCGGCCGCTGCGGCGCGTGACCAGAGACTCCTGCAGATAAGGTGCGACGTCAGAGGCGTTGATCATACTCCGCAGTCGATCCTGCACCCGCTCCTGGGTGATACGCAGTTCGCGTCGAATCCTCGCTAATTCAGGGGACGCGCTGTCGCGAATCTCACCCCGATCGTCAAGCACCTTGTCAATGGCCTCAACCAGCGAGGGCAGAGATTGGATGCGCCAGGCGATATCCGCCAAAGCGGGAAACTGCGTCTCGAGCCGGGTAAGAACCCCTCGAACCCGACCGGCGCCCTTCAACGTGTTTCGAACACGCAGCAATTCCTCCGGTTGAAGCGTCACGCCGTGGCTGGCCTTCTCGCTCAGGGGGCGAATATCTCGTACCTGGCTGAGAGCAAAGTTGGGTTTTGACTCGAGCAATGCACGAGCTTCGGTCGTCAGTGCCAGAAATTCCCGAACGATCCGAATATCGAAAGCAGGCTCCAGGGCGAGCGCCAGGTCCTTGCCGCCCGAAAAATCGGCAAACTCCGCAAGGCGCGATAATATCTTAGGAAACTCCAGTGTGACCCAATGTCGATTCATACAATCTCCAGATTGAGAAAAGCCCGAACGCCCTCGTCGACTTATCGAGGAACCAGAATAGGGGGGATCCCCCGAAAGAAAGGCGCAAAAGCAAAATCGTAAAGCGTCATAACCTGTCGCGTATAGGAGAGCAGACGAGCCTGTAAATATTGACTGCGCAGGGACACCCAGGTCATAGTCTGAGTCTCCCAACGCTCACTGACCATATACCCCAGTGTGTTGAAGAGCAGAGAGACAATCAACGCTGCCACAATGACCCCGACCAGACCCCCCATCACCACATCGAGGAATCCGATCCTGGGCAGCTTCGTGACCGGAAAAGCCAAACGCGATATAACATACCCGGCGATCGTAAGCAGCAGAAAAAGCACAAGAAAGACCATGCCTTTTACCGCCATTGGGTTGTTGGGGGCAAGAGCCTGAACCGGCACAGTCACTATTTCGTAGGTGAGAACGCCGATAAAGGTAGCCAGCCAGACGATCACCAGCATAAACAGCATTCGCAACATCCGCTGAAATGCGCCGAAAATTACAATACCAGCCCCAAAAATGATCAGAAGAAAATCAAATGGCGTCATAAGTCTCCTTCACAGTGGGCATACAGGAACCGAGGGTCTGAGCTCCAAGGAAAAAGGACGCACCGCATGATACGTCCTGCCCCAACCTATTCACAACCTTCATTATACCATGGAACGACAAGCCACGCGGCTGTGTCGCAAAGATTGGAGGACCCTGATTATCAGTGATAAGCCACCCAGCGTATACGCTGGGTGGCTTATCAAGAATCCGACAAAGGCGACCTGGATGAAATACCCGCTATCCCACCATCCCAGCCTTCACCTTCTCACTCTCCGGATCTTCGTCCTCCTCGATATCCTCGACTTCCACGTCGTCGAGCGCAAAGGTCAGCTCGCATTTGCGACAGACCGCCGTGCTCTGATTCTTGGCGAGCAGAAGACCTCCACATTCGGGGCAGGGTGTCGTCAACGGTCGGTTCCACGAGGTAAATTCACACTCGGGCCACGTGGAACATCCGTAGAAAGGTCGTCCCCGCTTAGTGCGTCGACGCACAACCTCACCTTCCTCACAATCGGGGCACTTAACGCCAATCTTATCGAGCCACGGTTCGGTGTGACGGCAATCCGGGAAATTGGTGCAGCCGATAAACTTGCCGTATCGGCCCCAGCGAACGATCAGATCACCATCCTCACACTCCGGGCACTTGCGTCCTACGTATTCGGTCTGGTCGATCTCAGGGATCGCCTCCTCGGCACGCTCCAACGCCTCTTCAAAGGGACCGTAGAATTCACGCATCAGCTCGACCCAATCGCAGGTTCCCTCTGCAACCTTATCCAAATCGGCTTCCATCTCGGCGGTAAAATCCACGTTGATCAGGTCCGGGAAATTCTCGACCAGGAGATCGTTGACCAATATACCCGTCTCGGTTGGACTGAGCCTCCGCCGCCTGCGGACCACGTACCCCCGCTGCTGGAGCGTCGACAGAATTGAGGCATAGGTCGAAGGCCGGCCGATCCCGTATTCCTCCATCGCCCGGATAAGCGTAGCGTCGGAGTATTGAGCCGGTGGCTGCGTAAAGTGCTGATCCGGCAGAAGTTGAATCAAGTCCAAAAGATCGTCCACTTCGAGGGGCGGAATCTGCTGCCCCGTCGTCGCCGTCTCCTCATCGATCTCACCAAAAGCCAATAAGTATCCGGCGAAGCGCAGGGTCGATCCGGAAGCCCGGAAGAGATAGGGCTTCTCCGCGTCCGTACCGGCAAGGATCTCGACCCGCAAGGTATCGTAGACCGCGGGCTTCATCTGGCTGGCGACAAAACGCTGCCAGATCAGGCGGTAAAGCCGATATTGAGAGCGATTCAGGTGCGGCTTGACCTTCTCCGGCGTCCGGAAGACACTCGTCGGGCGGATCGCCTCGTGGGCTTCCTGAGCGGACTTGGATTTTGTCTTATAGACCGGGGGCTCCTCGGGCAGGAACTCCTCGCCAAAACGCTTCCCAACAAGCTCCCGCACTTCCGCCTGGGCCTGCTCGGAGACGTTGGTGCTGTCTGTCCGCATATAGGTGATGAGCCCTTCGATCTCGTCATCCCCAAGATCAATACCCTCATAGAGCTGCTGGGCCAGGCGCATCGTCTTTTTCGCCGAAAAACGAAGCTGTCCAGCGGCATCCTGTTGCATTGTGCTGGTCGTATAAGGCGCCGAGGGTCGGCGACGACGCGTACCCTTTTTGACGTCCGAGACCTCGTAAATCGCCCGCTCCAGGGCTTCCAGGATAGGGTCGACGACCTCTTGGCTCGTAAGTTCGAAGTCCTCACCGTTGATCTTGGCTAACCCCGCCTGGAATTGAGGACGTTGATCGTGCCCCTCGAAATCCTGGGGGGCAAGTTCAACGTCGATCGACCAATACTCCTCGGGCACGAAAGCATCGATCTCCCGCTGGCGTTCGACGATCAACCGCAGCGCAACCGATTGCACGCGTCCTGCCGACAGCCGGCTGCGGACCTTACGCCAGAGCAGGGGGCTGAGCTGGTAGCCGACGAGGCGATCCAAAATGCGACGGGCCTGCTGCGCGTCGACCAGGTCCATGTTGATCCCCCGGGGATTGGAGAACGCTTCGTCAATCGCGGATTTCGTAATCTCGTGGAAGACGACCCGGCGTACGCGCTCCTCCTGCAGTTCCAGGACCTCATTGAGATGCCAGGCAATGGCCTCGCCCTCACGATCCAGGTCGGTCGCCAGATAAATCTCGGCGGAGTCCTTGGCCTCCGCCTTCAGTTCCTTGACGACATCGCGCTTCTCGTTTGGCACCCGGTACCGGGGTTCAAAGTCATGCTCCACATCCACCGAGAGCTTGGACCGTAGCAGGTCCCGGACGTGACCGACGGAAGCCTTCACCGTGTAGTCATCACCCAGGAATCGCCCCACCGTGTGTGCCTTGGTAGGAGACTCAACGATCACCAGACGACCGGTAGGTTCGGGCGGCGGCGGCGGCGGCGGAGGTTCCATACCCTCATGAAGCGGCGTACGCCCCATACGGAACATATTCGTTCCACACTCCGGGCAGCTGCCCCGCGTGGCCGGCTGGCGCTTTTTGGTGAAAACGGGAGTCGGATCTTCCATCTCCCGCTTAGCCTTGCATTTAACACAATAACCTTCAATTTCTACGTTTTTAGTCATACACCTTCCCACATTTCTATGATCTGTTTGCGGCCTAGAATCATAACGGATGTACCTACAGCTGTCAAGTAAGAGAAAATCCTGGCATACGCCCCCGGTCGACAACACGGGCCTTGACGACAATACAAACGCCCAAAGTCCCGAAGTTCACAACCGTCCCGAAGACCAGGTCGCGCAATGCTAAACGAGGTACATCTCTGCCAAAAAAGCCCGAATTCGTCTAGCAGTTTACGTCCAGATCAGCAGAAACAGTCGCCCATCCGAACTTTGAGCGTTTCAGATACCCACGCGTACCCTGAAATCAATCAGAGCACGTCGTCTCGCTCTCGATCCTTGAGTTGCCGAACGATCTCTTTCACCCGCTGCGACTGATTACCACGGGTGATGAGCAGTGCATCGGGTGTATCGACGACGATGACGTCCTCCAATCCAATGGTTGCGATAAGCCGTTCGCCGTCGGCCAACACCATTGTGTTCTCACTATCAACGTCAATCACGTCCCCAATCATCACGTTACCGTCCTCGTCCTCGGAATACAGATCCTTCACCGAGGCCCATGTGCCGATATCCGACCAGCCGATGTCATTGGGGATCACGGCGACGCGATCCGCGTTCTCCATCACCCCGTAATCGATGGTCTCTTTGGGCAGAGAGGGCCAGCGTTGCTCAAGTGCGCGCTCGAAATCTTCAGGGCCCTCAACCTCCCCCAGCACCTTGAGCACGCCGTCCAACTCAGGCATCTGCTGCCGGATCTCATCCAGAATACGATCCACCCGCCAGATAAACATCCCGCTGTTCCAAGCGTAGTTACCCGCATCGAGAAACGTCCGGGCAGTCTGGAGATCGGGTTTCTCCGTAAACTTGACGACCTCAAAATACTCAAACCCATCGATCTCGCCCAGAAGCTCCCCCTGCTCGATGTAGCCGTATCCCGTCGATGGGCTCGTCGGCTCGATGCCCATCGTAACGAGATAACCTTCTTCGGCGATCTGCCGGGCAGATCGCAAACTTTCCCTGAACGTGTCCATATCCGCGATGTAATGATCCGCAGTGACGACGATCATCGTCGCCTGAGGGTCCAGATGCTCAAGGATCAACGCAGACAGCCCAATACACGACGCGGTACCGCGCCCCAGTGGCTCAACGATAAAGTTCGATTGGGGTATCTGCGGGTACTGCGCAGATAGGGAATCAACCTGTTCGGCCGTGGTGACGACGAAGATGTTTTCCAGTGTGATCAGTGGAAGCAGTCGGTCGACGGCAACCTGGAAGAGCGTGCGGGAACCGGTCAACGTGAGCGTCTGCTTGGGATGCTGCTTCCGGCTCATCGGCCAAAGACGCGTACCGCCTCCCCCGGCCATTACTACCGCGTAGAGATGATCAATCATTGCATTTACTCCTATCTCTCAAACATCCTTCGTCTATGCTCAAATACAGATCCGGACATAAAAAACTGACCTTTTCACTAACTTTGTCCTCAACTTTCTCCGAAACGTCCGTGCCACGTCTCAAAGATCTCAACGTGCCGCTCCCCGTAACGGGAAACCTTGGACCTCACCTCCGCGAGGGATCGCTCGGTCCACAGCCGATCGGGATGTTTGCCGAAAAAAAGATCGGCCCAACTGATCAACTGCTCCTCCAAAGTCTCGGAGATGAAATCCCGTCTGGGAAGGGGTAAATCCTGCGACTCGATGTCCTGGACCGTGATGCCTACCCCGATATGCCGTTCGGCCACTCGTGCGTGTCGGGGCATGCCCAGGGCTCGCAATATCTTACCGCCTTCCACGATATGCGCAGGATAGGGCAAATCTCCCTCGCACCCAATATCTGGCGCGTGGACGCGTACGACCCCGATGTCATGAAGCATCGCGGCCTCTTCAATAAACCGCCTCTCGTCCACGGCCACGTTCAATCGCTCCGCGACGCTCAAGGCTTTTTGGGTCACGCAGGTCACATGCGGCACGTAGATTCGGTACAACCGTGAATCCGGCGGTATGAATTGATGAATCACGGCAAAATAATCAACCCTTCCCAGCCTCATCTCGAAACGTTCACGCATTGACCGAATAAGGGACCTCCGCTTCCCCTAACCGCACGTACTGCAACGGCGCAGTCTGGCGCACCATCCCTTTGAGTTCCATCATCACCAGGGTACTGCTGACCACCTCGGCAGGCAAACCGGACGCACGCACCACCTTGTCGAGATGACGCGGCTCCGCCGACAGCGTCTCGTAGACAGCAGCTTCCGTCGCGTTCTCAGGGAGGACCAGTCTGGCCTCGCGCTTCTCGTGGAGATTATCGAGACGTAAAACCTCCAGCACATCACAGATCTCTGTGACGATGTGCGCCCCATCCCGGAGCAAGCGGTTACAGCCCGCCGATCCCGGACTGAGAATGCTGCCCGGCACGGCAAAGACCTCACGGCCCTGATCCAGGGCAAAATCTGCCGTGATCAAGGCGCCACTGCGGTGCCCCGCTTCGACCACGATAGTCCCGAGGCTCAGACCGCTGATGATCCGGTTGCGGGGAGGAAAGTTCATAGCCTCCGGTCGTGTACCCAGCGCGTAGTCGCTGACCAGTGCCCCTTGATCGACGATGCGCTCGGCCAACTTCCGGTGTTCAGCCGGATAGATCACATCCACACCGGAGCCCAGCACGGCGATCGTTCGTCCGCCGGCATCCAGGGCGGCCTGATGAGAGACCCCATCGATGCCGCGGGCCAAACCGCTGACAACGGTAACCCCATTGCGCGCAAGTTCTGCACCCAGCCGGTATGCCACTTCCCTCCCATAGGCACTAGCCTTGCGGGTTCCGACCATCGCGACCGACCATTCGTCAAGGGCCATCATTTCCCCCTTCACGAAGAGAATCGGCGGCGCATCATCGAGATGGCTGAGCAGCGTAGGATAGTCCGAGCTTTCCCAGGTCAGCACCTGGACACCGGCATTGTCGACCTTCCGGATCTCTTCCTCCAGATCGACAGTCCGGCGCGCTTTCACAAGATTACGCAGCGCTCGACGATCGAGTTTCGCCTCCCGTAATGCTTGAGACGAAGCGTGCCAAGCGCTCTCGATATCGCCAAAGAAATCGATCAGGGCGCGAAGGCGTACCGGGCCGATACCAGATACCAGGTTAAAACCCAACCAATACCCCAAGCTATCCATATGCCGGGCCTCCTATCGACACACGAGGAACCAGAACAATCCTTAGAAAAAGGGCCGGAATCAGCACTCAAAAAGAATGACAGACATCCGGCCCTGTGAATCTCCCCAATTCGGTCAGCTATTCATAACGGAACCGATGGGGTGAGCAACACCCCAGCGATCCCACTGTTCCCGTCGTTCGGCCTATGAATCCAGGAGACCGGGTAGAGGATGAACGATGATACGCCCCTCCTCGAGGTCAAACCCGACCACCACTTCCTCGGTCACAGGAATCAGAATCTCCCCTCGAGGTCCGTGGACGATCAGCACTTCGTTTGCCCCCGGAAGCGTCAGGGTCTCCACAACCTCCCCCAGCCGTTCGCCGGCATCGGTCTCCACTTGAAGTCCGACAATCTGATGTTCATAGTACTCGTCGGTCTCAAGAGGAACGGCGTCGCTCAACGTCACATAGACCACTGCGCCTCGGAACGCATCTGCTTCCTCGCGCCCGGTGACCCCTTCCAACTTGATGAGCAGCGAATTCTGATGCGAGCGCACGCTGATCAGGCGGTAGGGACGCTTCTCCCGACCGATGTAGAGGGTCTCCACGTCCGATAAATGGTCTGGATGTGTGGTCAATTTCCCAACTTTGAGTTCACCCCGAACACCGTGAGGCCGCAGGACCCTGCCAATTGCCAAATAAGAAGGCTCAGGCTTATGATTGGCCATACCTGAGCCCCTGTTCCCGGTATTGATAAACACTCTGAATCATCATTACACAATCTCCAGTGTAACCTTCTTCCCCATCTTGGCGCCGAGTACCCGTGCTAGCGAGCGCATAGCGTTGATCGTCCGCCCTTCACGACCGATCATCCGTCCCATATCGACCGGGGCCACACGCAGCTCCAGGACAAGTGAGGTCTCTCCCTCAATCTCTGAGATACTAACCTGATCCGGCTCATCAGCCAACGTCTTGACGATCGTTTCAACCAAATCCTTGACTTTCGACATCGTGCTACCTCCTTACAGATACGTACGCAAAGGAATAGGAACGAAAAGGGCGTGTGAGGTCAGTCATACTGGGCATTTCATTCTTGGGTTTTACGCTCGGTGTGCCCAAGAATCCAGCCGGCAAGCGATACCCTACGATGTCAGATCGATGTCAGACGTTCTCTCACGATATGTCGGATAGAGATGGTTACACGCGGTCGTTATACCTCTTCTTCCTCGGGCGCAGCATCCTCATCCGATTCCGCCGCTTCCTCCGGCTCAGTCTCGCTCTCGGATTCCTCTTCCGCGACCTCGACCTCGTCAGGTTCAGCGCTCTCGGCCTCTGCCGCATCTACTTCTTCTGCCGCTTC
>CAYMAQ010000014.1:9318-14560 GCA_964388385.1 uncultured Anaerolineales bacterium
CTTCTTCTGCCGCTTCTGCTTCTTCTGCCGCTTCCGCTCCCTCTGCCGCTTCGATCTCCTCAGCTGCAGCCTCGGCAGACTCTGAGACTTCCGGGGTAATCTCCTGGGCCTCTCCCGCCGCCACCGCCCCGACCTCAACCTCGGCCTCAGCTTCGGCGAGAAGGACCTCGAGCGGTTCTCCAGCCTTCAAACGTTCGAGGCGGTCCATGGTCCCACCATTCCGAAAGAGACGGGCGACCGCCTCACTCGGCTGCGCACCAACCGAGAGCCAATGCAACGCACGATCCTCTTTGTAGTGAACAGTCGCCGGTTCGGTCCGTGGATTGTAAAACCCGATGGCTTCTAAAAACCGACCGTCCCGTGGGGCCGTCTTCTCTGCCACAACAATGCGATAACTGGGCTGTTTATTGGCCCCAACGTGCCGCAAACGTATTCTAAGCATAATCCTCCTGTAACTCCTTTTGATATCTCAATTTCTTCATGATAGAAAAGAACGTGTGTCCGACAATGAAGGAACGAAGCTGCAACCTGCGCCACCTCGATCAGCGAAAGAGGCCTTGAAGACCCCGCAACTTGCCCTGATTGAGCTTCTTCATCATCCGCTTCATCTGACGGTGCTGAGAGATCAACTGATTGACCTGCTGCACCGAAGTTCCACTCCCCTCCGCGATCCGTCGACGCCGGCTGCCGTTGAGGACGCGTGGATTGCGCCGCTCCTCCGGGGTCATCGAAAGGATAATTGCTTCAACGGACTTAAGCTGTTTCTCTGCCTCCGCCTGATCGAGATCGATACCCCGCATCGCGTTGCCCATACCGGGGACCATTTCCAGGATTTCCTGGAGCGGTCCCATGCGCCGCACCTGACGGAGCTGATCGAGAAAGTCCTCAAGGTCAAACTCCCCCTTACGCAGCTTTTTCTCCATCTCGGCAGCCTGTTCGGCGTCAAACGCATCCTCAGCCCGCTCGATCAGGGAGAGCATATCCCCCATTCCCAAGATCCGCGAAGCCAAACGATCGGGGTGGAATGGCTCCAGCTCATTCAGCTTCTCCCCGGTGCCCAGGAATTTGATCGGGACGCCCGTGACCGAGCGCATACTGATCGCCGCACCGCCCCGGGCGTCGCCGTCGACCTTGGTCAAAACCAAGCCTGTCAACCCCACGCGGTCATCAAATCCCTCGGCGATATTGACCGCTTCCTGGCCCGTCATCGCATCGGCGACCAACAACACCTCGACCGGATTCAACGTGTCACGAATCGATACCAACTCTGACATCATCTGATCGTCAATCTGCAACCGTCCCGCAGTATCCAGGATGACCACATCCGAGCCACGATCCCGCGCAGACTCTAAGCTTCTGCGCGCAATCGCCGGGGGATCGGCGTCGACGGACTCGCTGTAGACGGGAATGCTCAACTGCCGCCCCAGAACTTCCAGCTGCTCGATCGCAGCCGGGCGGTAGACATCCGCCGCAACCATCATCGGAAAATGCCCCTGAGATCGAAGGTGCAGCGCCATCTTCGCCGCGGTTGTCGTCTTGCCCGAACCCTGAAGACCGACCAACATAATCACATAAGGTGCCTGACCGCTTAGCTGCAGATGCCCCGGTTCGCCCAAGGTGTCCACCAGCTCCCGGTGAACAATCTTAATGACTTGTTGTGCGGGATTGAGCGCACGGGACACCCCTTCGCCCACAGCCTTCTCGCGCACGCCTGAGGTGAAGTCCTTGACGACCTTGTAATTGACATCGGCCTCGAGAAGCGCAAGACGAATCTCACGCATCACTTGCTTGACGTCCTCTTCTCGGAGGACGCCGTGCTTCCCTAAGCGGCTGAAGATATCCTGTAACTTATCGCTTAATGACTCAAACATAGTATCCCTATCATAGACAATTACATACATTCTAGCCGATAATATCAATTCGTCAAGCAAAAAGACCCGGTGGCGCACATATTGCGAGCACAGAAACCTATATCTCACACAGTATTTTACCGCACGGAGCGTCGTTCCGCAGCGAGGACCCTTGCCAAACCTGCGCGGCAGGGCATAATAACACACAGAAACGGCAAGAAAAGCCGCAATTGTTCACCTGTGAGCTTACGAAAACACGCTAGCCCTTGTTTGGCAAAGGGTCGAGGGAGGACTACTGATGGAGAGAGTCGGACGAACGCCCGTGCGTCTTATCCGCTCTATGATTGTGCTTAAACGGGACAGAAATCGGAAACGCAGCCGCACCGGCTTCAATCTTGTGACCCGCGTCGTCGGTCTTCTGATCCTTGTGAGCATCTTGGCCTCGGTCATCTTTGTGGGTATGGGGGTTGGTACGGCAGCCGGAGCCTATACGACTATCACCGAGGAACTGCCGACACCCGAGGATGTCGCGCAGGCGAGTGTTGAGACCTCGGAGACGACGAAGATCTATGCGTGGGGGCCCGACACCAACGGGGATGGTCAAAAAGACCCGGTGTTGATCTATGAGGTGATCGACCCTAATGCGGGGGACCGTAACTGGGTCCCGCTCGACACGCTGACGGAGGATATCATCTGCAGTACTGTCGCCCTGGAGGACAAGACCTTCTGGACGAACCCCGGCTTTAACTTCCGGGGTATCAGCCGCGCCTTCATTGCCAACCTTCAGGGCGAAGAAATTCAGGGTGGATCCTCGATCACGCAACAGGTGGTCAAGAACTCCGTCATTCCCCTGGAAGAGCGTTTTGAAAAGAGCTACGCCCGTAAGATCAAGGAGCTTCTCATCTCCGTAGAGCTCACCCGACTCTACGAGAAAGAGGAGATCCTGGAATGGTATCTCAATACCAACTTCTATGGAAACCTCGCCTACGGGATCGATGCGGCCGCTCAGGTCTACTTCGGCAAACCCGCGAAATCGCTGACCCTTGGGGAGGCTGCGACCCTTATCGCCATCCCTCAGTATCCTCGGTTGAATCCCTTTGACGCCCCGGAAGCCGCCAAAGAGCGGCAACAGATCGTGCTAAGACGGATGGTGGAGGAAGGTTGTATCACCACCGAGATGGCGGAGCAAGCGGAAGGCAAAGCGTGGGATCTTGCCGGCACCACGGAGCGGTTTGACATCAAGGCGCCCCATTTCGCAATGTACGTCCGGCACGAGCTCGAGGAGCGGTTCGGCCCCGAGGTCGTCGCAGGCGGAGGTCTTCGCGTTTATACAACCCTCGACCTTGAATTGAATCGGCAGGCGGAATGCGCACTACAAACTTATCTTGAAATCCAAAACGGTGCGGACCCGGCGACCGCGATCAACAACGCAGCGGCATCCGGGTGCGAGGCTGCTCAATATCTGCCCGACGTGCCCGCAAACCGAGTGGGTAACGACTACAACATCAAAAACTCAGCGGTGGTCTCGATACGGCCGATGACCGGCGAGATTCTGGCGATGGTCGGCAGCGCCGACTATTGGAACAAGGAGATCGACGGTGAGTTCAACGTCGCAGCGGACGGACTTCGTCAGCCCGGATCATCCTTCAAGCCGTTCACCTACGTGACGTTCCTTTCACAGGGACACAATTTGGCCCACATGTTCCTCGACGTCCGCCAAGCCTTCGATCAGGGGCCGGGTATGGCTCCCTACGTCCCTGAAAACTACAGTCGGAACTATCACGGACCGGTCAGTTTGCGCACCGCCCTGGCCCGCTCCCTTAACATTCCTGCCGTCGAGGCGATGTCAATCGCCGGGATCGATAACGTCTTGCGCACCGCCCATCAAATGGGAATCACAACCCTCGACCAAAGCCTTGAGCATTACGGATTGAGTCTCACCCTCGGCGGCGGTGAGGTCAAACTTATCGATATGGTTTATGCGTTCGGTGTCTTTGCAAACAACGGCACGATGTACGGAGAGCCGGTGCCGGAGAATCAGCGGCGCCAAAGCTTCAGAGAGCTCAACCCCATATCCATCCTCCGGGTGGATGATCGCAATGGAAAGACGCTTTACAGAATGGATCAACCCGAGACACGACAGATCCTGGAACCGCGTTTGGCCTATCTGATCACAAACGTGCTCTCCGACCGCACAGCCCGAATTCCGGCGTTCGGCACGCCAAACGCCCTGGAGCTCGCCGGTGAACGTCCTGCGGCTGCAAAGACTGGTACGACCAACAACTTCAGCGATAACTGGACGGTGGGTTACACCCCCCAGCTCGCGACCGGCGTCTGGCAGGGCAACCCGGATGCCGATGACTATATGATCAACACGCCGGGCTCGCGGGGTGCCGCCTACATCTGGCACGCCGTGATGGAATACGCCCACCGCGATAAGCCCATCGTCTCCTTCACGAACCCCGGTGGGTTGGAGAGGGTGGCGGTCTGCGCCACCTCGGGCCTGCAACCGAACGGGACGTGCCCCACACGTTCGGAGTTGATGATACCGGGGACCGAGCCCCAGGAGAGGGATACCCTCCACCAGACGTACTTGGTGAACCGTGAGACCGGGAAGTTGGCAACTATCCATACCCCACCCGAGCTTGCGGAGGAGCGCGTCTACGTCATGCTGCCCCCGGAAGCCCAGGATTGGATCAACAGCCTCCCGGAGGAAAATCGTGCGCGTTATCAGCCGCCGTCCGAGTATGACACCATTTACGGCCCCAACCAGACTCAGGCGGAGGTGGCGATTATCTCACCTACCACGTATTCCTACGTCAGGGGCGTGGTCCCTATCCAAGGGAACGCGAGAGGCGACGTGTCCTTCTACAGACTGGTCTACGGGGAAGGCATGAATCCCACCCAGTGGCAGCAGATCGGCCCGGATCATCCCAATCAGGTGGATAACAGCCTCCTCGAGAACTTCGACACCACCGGACTTCAGGACAACATCTACACCCTGCAACTCCAGGTGGTCGGCAACGATCAGCAGGTCCGGCAGTCAACGGTTCAGCTCACGGTGGATAACACCCCACCGGAGGCCAAACTCACGTATCCGCCCGCAGGTTCGGCCTACGAATACGGCTTTGACGAGTGGGTGAACGTGCACGCGGAAGTTCAGGATGTATACGCACTCTCGAGGGTCGAGTTCTACAAAAACAATGGGGAGATGCCGTTCAACGTCCGTACGGTCGCACCGTTCAACGTCAACTGGACCCTGGAACCGCCCGGAACTTACACGTTCCACGTCGTCGTCTACGACGGCGCCGGCAACCGGACGGAGACAGACCCGGTGACCATCCGGGTGATACCGCGCGAGGAATAGAATAAAGCACCCCGATTGAAGGCGC
>CAYMAQ010000014.1:14660-35381 GCA_964388385.1 uncultured Anaerolineales bacterium
ACCATCCGGGTGATACCGCGCGAGGAATAGAATAAAGCACCCCGATTGAAGGCGCAGGCATACCCGTTTAAACAAGGAGTAGAGATCAGCGATGGGCAGCCGCAGGGCACGGATGGGATGGGGCCTGATCTTTGGGGCGGCGGTCGGGTATGTCGCAGCGCAACAGGCGTAGGCACTCCATACATGGGAGGGGCGCTCGTCCAATGGTATCTCAGATATATGGCAGATGATCTCCCTTCTGGTCGCCACCGGTGTCCGTGCGCGCACCACAATGTGATGATGGAGCATAATTATGCCGAGACCGCGGGCCGCATCCACACCTGGCTGCAAGGGCTCGGGATATCATAAGGAGCCCTCGCGATGAGAGCGCTGCTGATCTCGCAGGACCCTGATGAGAGTGCGATTCTCTCCCTGGTCCTTCAGCGTGCCGGGCTGAACGTCACCCGCTCCCGCCAAATTCCACCGAACCTCAAGGAGGAAAACCACGACCCGTTCCGCCTTTTCATGCTGGCTTCTCCGGAGGGCTCCCCGTTGGGGCCGGTCAAAGCACTGCGCGCACAGACTCAGGCCCCCCTTATCGTCATCGGGGGGCATCTCGATGAAGCCACGCAGGTCGTACTGCTGGAATCCGGCGCGGACCTCGTCGTCCTGCGTCCGTTCAGCGCCAGATTGCTGATCGTCCAAATCCGCACACTCCTGCGGCGGGCAGCGGAGCTTCCGTTCTATTCTCTCCCCTCGCTCAACATCCGCGATGTCGAACTCGATCCGAACACACGGACTGTCGTGATCGAGGAGCACAGCCCCAAACATCTGACCCAACTCGAGTTCCGATTGCTCTACACCCTGATGATCCACAAACATCAGGTCGTCCCGCAGCAGAAACTGATCGAGGAGGTGTGGGGGTACGACGGCGAAGGTGACCGCGACCTGGTCCGAGGGCTGGTCCGACGGCTGCGCATCAAGGTCGAGCCCGACCCCAGTGATCCGCAATACATCCGCACGGTTCCCGGTGTAGGCTATACCTTCAACCCCGATATCTGACGGCATCCGCATTTTCAGGGGCTGAATCTCCGCAACCTCACCCGAATCATGAAACGTCAAGCGAAATGCAGCCCAACAGCGCATTCTCGCCACTTTCCGAACCTCGAGGCTGTGAGTAAACTATCACAGTCTCAGCCGCTTTACACGGAAATTATCACGGCAATTACACGCTTTTTGCACAGCCCCCGGCTATGATTGAGGAGGATGGCTGGGATAGCCCACCATCCTTCAATAAAATTCCTTAGGAGGTTCAACATGGCTGTTGCACTCTGTCCTTCCTGTGAAGGACAAATCACCGTTCGGGCTTCTGCCCAGGTCGGGGATACCGTCCGCTGTCCGCACTGTTACGAGGATCTGGAAGTTATCGAAACCCAACCCATCGAACTCGACTGGGCCTACGACGAGGACGATTGGTACGAGGACGACGAAGATGATGAGTGGGAATATGAAGAGGATGACGAGGACGACGATTACTGATCCAATCTGACGACTCGACCAAATGACATAAAGAAGCGGCGGTGGCGCTGGGCGCCACCGCCGCTTGAATGTAAAGCCGGTAAAGCCCTCTATGATCGGCGTATCCGGCGCATAATAAACACCTTCTGAAGCTCCGCAAAGACCGAGGGAATCAGAATCAACGGCGCCATCGCAAGCCATTCGCCAAAGGTAAGCGGCGTCGTATTGAAGATATCCCGAATCGCCGGAACAGGGATATAAACCACCAGGAGCAACATCACCATGGAGAAACCAACCGCATACTGCATCCACTTATTGGTGAAGACCCCCAGCTTGAGGAGCGGATAGCGCTCCGAACGGGAGGTATAGGCCCGCAGCAGCTCTGACATCACCAGCGTGACGAAGGCCATCGTTTCCGCCACGAGGAGAGGATCCTGCCCCGTCCGGTCGGCGAAGTAACTCCTCCCCAACCAGTAGGCTGCAAGAACCGCCGCCGTGATCGCGACCGTCTGCACGCCTACCCCCACCGTCATTTCACGATTGATAACCGGTTCGTCCGGCGGACGCGGGGGACGATCCATGATGTCGGGATCGCCCTTCTCGAGGCCTAACGCCAGGGCCGGCGCACCATCACTCAGCAGGTTGAGCCACAGCAACTGGATCGCCGTCAGCGGCGGCTCCCAGCCGAAGAGCGTGGAGAGGAAGAGAATCATAATCTCGGCCACGTTACAGGATAGCAGGAAGTAGACGAATTTTCGGATGTTGGAGTAGATAATCCGCCCCTGCTCGATAGCACTCACGATCGAGACATAGTTGTCATCCGTCAGCACCATATCGGCGGTCTGTTTCGTCACGTCCGTGCCGGTAATCCCCATCGCGATGCCGATATCCGCCTGTTTGAGCGCAGGGGCGTCATTGACGCCATCTCCCGTCATCGCCACCACGTTGTTGCGATCGCGGAGGGCAGCGACGATCCGCATCTTGTGATGCGGGGCCACACGCGCGAAGACGTCGACGTTATCGATACGCTCGTGCAGTTCAACGTCACTCATAGTCTCGAGTTCAGGCCCGGATATCGCCTCGTGCCCGGGCCGCAGAATTCCAATCTCATCGGCGATCGCCACAGCCGTCGCTGCATAGTCACCGGTTACCATAATCGTGCGCAGCCCGGCACCCTGGGCCCGCTTCACGGCGGGCATAACCTCGGGACGCGCCGGATCGATTATACCCTGCAATCCTACCAACACGAGATCCTGCTCCACCGCATCGGGCTTGAGTTCCTCGGGCAATTCGGGCATCGGTCGGTAAGCGACCGCTAACACCCGCAGGGCGTCAGAGGCCATGCCGGCGTTTGCGTCCAGAATCTCCTGGCGCATCGGGTCTGACATCGGCGTCGGGCCTTCATCGGTCTGCAACATCGCGCATCGTTGGAGAACCAGATCCGGCGCCCCTTTGACCACAGCGATGTACCCGACACCATCAGCCTGGGGCATGATAGGACTCGCCCCCCCTTCATCCACACCATCCAGTCCGTGAAGCGTCGTCATCCGCTTCCGCTCGGAGTCGAAAGGAATCTCATTGACCCGAGGGTAAACCGATTCTTGCTTATCACGCCAGAACCCGGCCTTTGCCCCGGCAACGACCATCGCACCCTCGGTGGGATCGCCGACCATTCGGTAGGCGTCCTCGCCCTCTTCCTGCTTTTCGAGCTCCGAATCGTTACACATCACCCCACCCCACAACGTATTCCGGAGGGTTGGGTGATCGGCGATGTCAATCACCTCGTCATCGAGCTTGAATTCGCCTTCAGGATTGTATCCCCGACCGGTGACCGCATATAGCTTGTCATCCGCCCATATGCGCACCGTAGTCATCTGGTTCTGAGTCAGCGTGCCGGTCTTATCGGAGCAGATCACCATCGCCGACCCCAACGTCTCCACCGATGCCAGACGACGGATCAACGCGTGGCGCTTGACCATCTCCTGCATACCCAAGGCCAGGCAGATGGTCACAACGGCGGGCAAGCCCTCGGGCACCGCTGCGATCGCGAGACTGACGGCCAACATAAAGAGTTCCTTGATCTCAGTAACCCAATCCTGACCGGTCCATCCCACGGTCTCGCCCACGATCACGGGTCGGATCACACCGATGAGGAAGACGAGACCCACAACCGCCAGGCTCCCCACACCCAGGGTCTTTCCCACCTGATCCAGCTTCTTCTGAAGCGGCGTGTCCTCTTCCTCAACGGATTGAATCATCTCGGCGATATGACCGATCTCCGTCTGCATCCCCGTCGCGACCACGAGCCCACGACCCCGTCCGTAGGTCACCGTGGTGCTCATAAACGCCATATTATACCGGTCGCCGATGCTCGCGCCCGGATCCAACGCCTGTTTAGCGTGCTTATCAACCGGCACCGATTCCCCGGTGAGCGAGGCCTCCTCAACCTTGAGGTTGATACTTTCCACCAGGCGCAGGTCGGCGGGAATAATGCTGCCGGCCTCCAGTAAAACGATGTCGCCGGGCACCAGCTCGCGCGCCGGTACCGTCACCCGGTGCCCCCCCCGGATCACGTGCGCATCAGGCGCAGCCATTTTCTTGAGCGCAGCCAGGGCCTCCTCAGCCTTGCTCTCCTGGATCACCCCAATGGCCGAGTTGAGAACGACAATGGCCAAAATAGCGCCCGCCTCGATCCAGTCACCCAGCAAAGCCGAGATCACCGCTGAGACCAGAAGGATCATCACGACAAAATCCTTCAATTGAGCCCATAGGCGATCTAAAAATGTGGGGGGTGGTTTCTCTTCCAGCTCATTGACCCCGTAGACCTCGATACGTTCCTTGGCCTCGGCCTCTGTAAGACCCGCCTCGGCATCGGTCTCCAGGATCTGGATGGCCTCATCTGCGCTGAGCGCATGCCATACCCGATTCTGATCAGTCATCAATCTCTCCTCCGTACGTAGGATATCAATAAGCGTCAATCCGAGATTGTAACACACTCTTCCACGGTAGCAAGAGGGGACACAGGGAGTAAACGAAGCAATTCCAAGGGGGCTAGGCACAGCAAGCTGCCAGATTGACAGCATCGCGCCCCCCCTTATACTGACCCCATACGTGCCAAGCCGACAGTCCCAGCCTCTATACAGAGGCCGACCCCATAACGGATTGCATCCGTCAACCAACCAGGAGATAGGATCTGGAGAATCCATTGGATCGATGCGTGTTATATTAAAGAACGTAGTCAAGACTTTCACCGGCGATGGAGATATCCGCGCCGCACTGGCTTCCACGACGCTCACCATTGACAGCGGCGAGTTCGTCTGCTTCATCGGGCCCAGCGGCTGCGGCAAATCCACACTGCTCCGGCTTATTGCCGATCAGATCTCCCCGACGCAGGGGACCCTTGCCATCGCGGGCGCGATGCCCACCCAGATGCGTTCCCAAAAATCGATCGCCTGGATGGCTCAGGACCCGGCGCTCTTACCGTGGAAGACGGTCCTTCATAACGTCCAGCTGCCGCAGCAGGTCAACCGGGATCACCGCCACCCCGCCCCGGATCCGGAATCCCTCCTTCGCCTGGTAGGGCTGGAGAAGTATGCGGACGCATATCCCCACACCCTTTCCGGCGGTATGCAGCAGCGTGTTGCGTTGGCTCGGACCCTCGCCATCGGAGCCGCCCTCTGGCTGATGGACGAACCCTTTGCTGCGCTCGACGAGTTAACGCGCGAAATATTAACCGACGAAGTGCTCCACCTCTGGCGCGAGTTCGAGCCCACCGTCCTATGGGTGACCCACGATATCATCGAGGCCGCTCGTCTGGCGGATCGGATCATCGTGATGACCCCCAGTCCGGGCCGCATCCGGGAAATCGTGCCGGTTTCCGAGCCCCATCCACGCGACGCGACCGAGCCTGCGATGATTGAAGTCATCCGCCGGGTGCGTGATAGCTTGCGCGTTCGTCAGGGACCGGATCGATAACACCCTATGACAATGCGGCCAAATTCATCCAGACGTTCCTCAGACCGCCGTCGACCGGTCCACGTAAACGTAGAGATTCTTTCCATCCTCGGTGTCGTCGCGCTTGCCCTAGGGGCCTGGGAGGCGGGGGTGCGCGTCTCCGAGATCCCCCCTTATCTGCTGCCAGCACCCTCCCAGGTAGCCCACACGCTGGCGCGCCATGCACCTCTGTACGCGACGGCTTCCCTCGTCACCCTTGGAGAGGCCGTCGGGGGGCTTGCCGTGGGCATCATCCTGGGTGTTATGATCGCGATTGTCATCACGTTTCAGACCCATCTCGCACGCGGGGTCCTGGCCCTGGCGATCCTGGTAAAAGCGACACCGATCGCAGCCATCGCCCCACTCCTGATTATCTGGCTGGGCTTTGGTCCGTTACCCAAGATTTTAATCGTGGGCCTGATGACTTTCTTCCCTGTGTTGATCAATGTACACGCCGGGCTTCAGGCCGTGGACCGATCGATCCTCGACCTTCTGCACTCCCTGGACGCCAGTGCGGGGGAGGTCTTCCGGCATGCGCGTTGGCCGTCTGCGCTGCCCTACCTCTTCGCCGCCCTGAAGGTCGTCGCACCGCTCTCGTTGGTGGGGGCGGTCGTTGCCGAATGGGCCGGCGCCTCCGCCGGGCTGGGCCGCACGATGTGGCTGGCTTATACGGAGTTCAACCTGCCCAGCCTCTTTGCCGCCGTCCTCTGTTCGGCATTGATGGGAATCGCGCTGCACGGATTCGTCATCGCGATCGAGCGCTGGGTCATATTCTGGAACTAGGCACACACCCGCACAGGTCTTTCATTCGATCCCAAGAAGGAAGTTGAAGAGCGATGCAGAAATCACGATCACGTAGAGTTACTTACGGAAGCTGGATTGTGCTGCTGACCCTCATCCTCATCAGATGCAGGCAGGTCAGGAGACAGGAGTCCACACTCATCTTTATGGCTGGCTATCGCCCCCAGGCAAACTTGCCCTTTGTAGGGGTCTACGTCGCAGAGGCCCAAGGGTTTTTCGAGGACGAGAACTTACACGTGGACATTCAGCATTCTGCCGGCGGGGGCGAGCATATGCAGCTCCTGGTCTCGGGCAAGATCCATGTGACCACACAAGATGCAGCGGTCCTATTGAAACGCCGGGCCTCCCCCGGTCTTCCCCTCGTCTCCCTGGCACTCATCGGTCAGCGAGGCCAGCAAGCGTTCGTAGCGCTCAAAGAAAGCGGGCCCGGAAGCCTGGAGGCATGGCGCAGACGCTCCATCGGATTTAAGGGCACCCCGCCACCGGATCTCCTCGCGCTCCTGGACTACGCCGACCTCAAGGACTCCGACGTCGAGATGATTAATGTCGGTTTTGACCCCCGGGTCCTGGTCGAAGGCCTGGTCGACGTCTATCCGGTTTTCGCATCCAACGAACCCTATCTGCTTGAGTCCTGGGGTTATGAACTCCACCAGTGGGAAGCGGCGGACTATGATATTCCCACCCTGGGCCTGACCTACGTCACGACCGAAGAGACCATCGAGACGAATCCGGAGGCCCTGGGACGGTTCGTCCGCGCTGCGCTACGCGGCATCCGCTACGCCGAGGCGCATCCCGATGAGGCGGTGGAAATCGTGCTGACCTACACGGGACCGGAGACCGATCCCGACCATATGCGTTATATGCTCACAACCGAACTCGAAGCAGCCCATAGCGAAGTCACCGATACCTACGGCATAGGTTGGCAGACGGATGCCCAATGGCAGGCGCTGCTCGAATCCCTGATCACATACGAGGCAATCGAGGGTGAGGTGGACGTCAAACAGATCTATACTCAGCAGTTCCTGGAACGAACTGACTAACGGAAGGCTGCACCCGGAGCGGGTCGCGGCCTCGCTCCTCCCATGCCTTCCTTCAGTCCACTTTCCCTTTGAACTGGCTCATATAGAGGTCATAGTAGAAGCCACCATCATCCAGCAGATCATCGTGTGTCCCCTGCTCGATGATTTCTCCCTCGTTGATGACCAGAATCTTGTCCGCCTCGCGGATCGTACTGAGACGATGAGCGATCACAAAACTCGTCCGCCCCTCCATCAGCTCCAGCAGTCCCTTTTGAATTTGGGCCTCGGTCCGGGTATCGACACTGCTCGTCGCCTCATCGAGAATCAGAATACTCGGATCGGCCAGGATCGCTCGTGCGATAGAAAGAAGCTGACGCTGTCCCTGGCTCAGGTTACTACCCCGCTCAGAGAGGACCTCTTCGTAGCCGTTGGGCAGCCGCTCGATGAATTGATGCGCATTAGCCAGTTTGGCAGCCTCGATGACCTCCTCGTCCGTCGCATCGAGTCTACCGTACCGGATGTTCTCCATCAGCGTGTCGGCAAAGAGAAAGGTGTCCTGAAGGACAACACCCAACTTACGACGAAGATGGTGTTTCTCGATCCCCCGGATATCGTATCCATCGACGGTGATAGAACCTGACTGCACGTCGTAGAAACGGGAGAGGAGGTTGATGATCGTCGTCTTGCCCGCGCCGGTCGGCCCTACCAACGCGATCGTCCGCCCCGGCTCGGCGCGGAAGCTCATATCCCGAATTACAGATACGCCGGGCTCGTAGCAGAAGTCGACGTGGTCGAAGATCACCTCGCCACGCACCTCATCGAGCGTCACGGACGCTTCGCTGTCCATAAGTTCGGTCTGCTCATCGAGAATTTCGAAGATACGTTCGGCGCCGGCGATCGCAGATTGAATCTGATTGTAAAGATTACCCAGATGCCGGAGCGGCGCGGCAAACCGTCGGGAATAGGTGTAGAAGGTCGCAATCGTACCGACCGTCGCCATCCCCTGGAAAGTCATCCACCCGCCCAACCCGGCGATCACGGCGATGTTCGCGTTGCTTAAAATCCCCATCAAGGGAGGGACCAGCATCGAATAGGTCATAGCCTGCAGGCCGACATCCCGCACCGTGATGTTGGCGTCATCGAAATCCTCTAACGCCTGTCCCTCCTGTCCAAATGCGAGGATCACCCGTTGTCCGCTGAACATCTCTTCCAGCTGTCCGTTCAGAATGCCCAGGTGCCGCTGATACTCGCGAAAGCCCTGTCGCGTGCGCTTGCCCACAAAGCCGACGAACAGCATCATCGCAGGCAGCACCAGCATCGACGCCAGGGCCAGCCAGACGTTGAGATAGAACATCATCACCACAATTCCGATCAGGGTCAGCAGACCGGAGAAGAGCGAGGTCACATTTTGGGTCAACACGCTGCTGATCGCCTGCATATCGTTCGTCAGCCGGCTCATCAGTTCCCCATGCGGGTGCTTGTCAAAAAATGCAAGAGAGAGTGTCTGAATATGCTCGAATAGTTCCTGTCGCAGTTGGCGCATTGCCTTCTGAGAGACGTGGGTGACCAACAAGCCCTGCCCCACACTGGACAACCACGACAGCAGATACAGGGTCAACATAACCAGGACGATCCGCATAAGCCGCTCGCTTTCAAATCCACCGATGAGCACGTCGATGGCCTGCCCCATGAGCACCGGTGCGGCTAAGTCGAGCCCAATCGTGAGAATAACCAGCGAGAAGATCGCCACAAAGGTCCAAGTATAAGGGCTGAGATAAGCGAGGAGTCGCTTGATCGTCCCACGGACATCCTTAGCTTTTTCAATACGCCCTCCCCTTCCGTGTCGTCCCGGACCGGGGGACGGGCTCGCATCCGCTTGACGTTCGCGTCGATCCGCACCGTCATCTCCACGTTCCATCACACCCTTGGGGTGCTGAGAACGAGGTTGTTGAGCGTTCCCTCTGCGTTCATTCATAAGAGATCGTGCCTCCGTCTATATATGAAATTTGGGTCCACCTCAAGCCGCCAACAGCCGTTCGCGGTCGCCCAATTGAGAGTCATAGATTTCTTGATACAGATGGCTCGTCGCCATCAGCTCTTCGTGCGTCCCCATCGCTGAAATCCGCCCCTTGTCCAGAACGACAATCTTATCGGCGTTGAGCACCGTGCTGATCCGCTGGGCCACCACAAAGATCGTCGTATTGCGCTCGGCCTGATCGCGCAGCAGTTCGGCAAGGGCGGCCTCGATCTTCGCCTCGGTCTCGAAGTCAACGGCACTGGTGCTGTCATCCAGAATGAGGATACGCGGATGGACCAGGAGAGCCCGGGCGATCGAGATCCGCTGTTTCTGACCGCCGGAAAGGTTGACACCGCGTTGACCGAGCATCGTATCGTACCCCTCGGGCAGACCTACAATGAAATGATGAGCCTGAGCGGCTTTAGCAGCCTCAACCACCTCGTCATCGGTCGCATCGGGACGCCCGTACCGAATATTGTCCCGGATCGTACCGCTGAAAAGCACAGCCTCCTGCATCGCAACGCCCACCCGGGGCCTCAAATCCGACAGAGAGAGATCCCGGATATCCACGCCGTCCAGAGTCACGCGCCCACCCCTGACATCGTAGAAACGGGGAATGAGATGGATCAAGCTGGATTTGCCGGAACCCGTCGCGCCTAAGATCGCGATCGTCTGTCCGGGCTCCGCCACAAAATTAACGTCTTTCAACACGGATTCACGGCACTCTTCACCATCGTAGCTGAAGCAAACCTCCTCAAAAGCTACCTTTCCCTCGATATCCTTGAGCGCAGAGGGCTCAGGAGCGTTCTGGACGTCCGGCTCGCTGTCCAACACCTCGAAAATCCGTTCCGCGGAGGCGTCCGCGGCCGACAACGGCCCGGTCATACCGGCAAGCATAAGAAGGGGAAACAGTGAAAAAGCCAGGTAGTTGAACGACGCGACGATAGCACCGACGCTCCCTTCGCCGACCGCGACCCGGTCGCCGCCCAACCAAATCGCGCCGACGACACCCAGATTGATAATCAACATCATCGTGGGGTGCAGAAAAGCCAAGAGCTGCATCACCTTGACGTTCTTCATCGTCAACGCATCGTTCGCCTCTCCAAAACGCCCGTTCTCATAGGCGAAGCGCACAAAAGCCTTGACGACCCGGACACCTGCCAGATTCTCTTGGAGAACCTCATTGAGGCGTTCGCGGCCCTCTTGCACAGCCTCGAAGCCCGGACGAGCTTTCCCCACGAAAACCCAGATCAACCCAAGCACCCCCAGCATCAAGACGACCATCATCGGGACCAGATAAGGGCTGTTCAAAGCCAACATAATCACGCTCCCCAGCAACCAAAGCGGAGCGCGGGAGAGAATGCGCAGCGACATCATCACGACCATCCGCACCTGGGTCACATCACTGGTCGCTCGAACCAGCAACTTACCGGTCTGCAGGTGATCGAGATTACCAAACGAGAGAGATTGAACCTTGCGTACCACGGCGCTGCGCAGATCGGCCTCCACGTTCTGTCCAACGCGCACCGCAAGGATTGTGTTCCCGATCGAAAAAAGCGCACTCAAAACCGACACACCCAGCATCATCGCCGACGTGCCCAAAACCGTGGACATATCCCTTGCCGTGATCCCCCGGTCGATCACCCGCTGAGTCAGGCGTGGGACACTGATATCCGCAACGACCACGCCCAGGAGAAAGAGCATCGCCCAAAAGGCATCGCGCCGATAAGGCTCGACAAACCGCCACATCCGTCTCAAAGATTTCATTCAACACTCCCGATAGAGATATAAGGTGATCGATTCATACTTTGAAATCATTAGCCTGCTAACAAGACGAGGGCACAATACAGCACGAAATCGCGTCTTATCCCTTCATACGCGAATTATCAACGGATAAACCGGCTGATTGACGCCCACACACACCACCTCCCGGCTTTATATAGTTAGCTAGCTAAATTACATCCCCATATTAACCGGACTTTGGCGGTTTGTCAATAGAGAAAATCGTTGTGGAGGAAAGACCGACGTCTTCTCAGGGAAGTAAGAACACGTCAACCACGATATGATCTCCGACTCCCTGTCCCTCGGCGTTGAGGACGGATAGACGGCTCATATCAGCAAGCAGATACCACCCGACGATCACCCGATAGTCACCGCTTGGCCCCTCGGTGTCGACGTAGATCTGATAGGAATCCCAAAGCTCCTCGCCCACCATCCAGCCGCTGGTCGGTCGAGCGCCCTGCACCGGCCAACTGTCGGCCTGTCCGTAAAGTTTGCCATCAGGGCCGAGGATCTGAACAAAGACAGTATAATCGGCCTGCATTGCGCGCAGGGCGCGCCACCGAAGCCGCACCTGCAAAGGCCCACCGGCAGGAACACCCTCCGCATTCACATCGGCATCCAGCAGCATAATTTTGTCGTCATAATTGGCCAACCCTTCGTCCTCCGAAAGGACGTCGACCTGTCCAATGGGACACGCATCCCGTCGGCGACCCAGCCAGCGGCATCGGGCCGCTGGCCCGGTCCCCCACCCCATTTCAACTCGGTATCTCCCGGAATTCTGAGGGATGGGAACCTCATATCGCACGGGAACCCCATCGGGATCTACGGTTCTACAGAAAGCCGCCGGGCCCTCATATCCAATCGGGGGCAGCGCGATGCTATCTACTTCTTCCTCCCCGCCCTTTACAGAGATCCACCGCACCCAGGGCCCACCGGTGAGGTCCCCCCCCTCACAGATCCAGGTTACATCCAGCGTCATCACCCCACCCGCAGCAGCCTCACCGGGCATATCCACCCCGCGCAGCCAGACCCCTCTCGCGTACACACCGCTCGGCAGAGGCGAAGACCCAAGCGACATTCCACTCGCATTGGGTGAAATAAACTCAGAGCTTGCAGGAATCTCCAGCGAGCCCAAATTGAGCCAGGTATGATCCCCCTCGTCAAGCGAAAGTCCCACGCTGAATCTTTGAAAGATGCCCATCTCAAGTCGATAAGCTCCGGGCGGAACCCAGGCAGGCCACTCAAGCGGAATATAGTCCGGGACAACGGTACCCTCTGTCCACGCCTGGGTCGTGGTATAGCCCCCCACGGGACGACGCCCCTCGCCGGCCCAGATGACTTTTTCGTCACCAGGATCGACCAGGCGTACCCGGATCTCCAGATCGAGATCGATATCGGTTTCAGCACGCCACGTCATATGCAGATGGTGCATTCGCCGATCCAGGGGATCGCGTTCGATCCGACTGGAAAGCAGAGCAAGCATCCCCTCCCATCGCGCTATCTCGGATTTGCCCCGCGCCTCTCCGGATGGATTCGGCGCCACTCGGACCAGGGGCCCAACCGCACCCACTCCATAAGCGTCCAACCCCGGCAGATATCGCGCCAAATAGACGGTCTGTCCTTCTGTCAATCGCACATCCAAAGCCGCACGATATTGCGCCTCATTAAAAAGCGTCACCAGGTCCAGGTCGGGCCGGATATCTTCGACCTGTTGAAGATAGTAAAGGGGCGGAAACTTCTCACTGTCCGCCAGGATTGCACTATTCTCAATTAGGGGCTGCCGCAGGGCATAGCGCGCCCACATTTCGTCAGCATATCCTTGCGCACGCGTGTCCAGGGCTGGGCCGGTCATCCAGAGCTGCCACATCGGAAGTAAAGCCACGACGACAACACCCAACACCGCCAGCGTCGGGGCCCATCGTGATAACGTCCTCACCATGCGCCGCACCCCGATGCCCAGCCAGAAAAACAGGACGACGTGAGCCGGGATGAGGAAGGCCGAATAATCGGGATCGGCCACGTAGAAGCTCAGGTTGAACCAGACCCATGCCGCAAACATCAACAGCGTGCCCAGGGCCACATTCCAGGCTTGAACCCACAGAGTTACCAAACCGATGACGGCCAAAAGGAGCCCGGGAATGCCAACCTGGCGCTCGAACAGCCCCCCCACGAGTTCCCAGCGTGCGGGATCATCGATGAAAGCCCGGGGACGAAGAGCCCCACCGGACTCCGCGTTGGTCACAAAGCGCCAGAAATGCGCGAATGACATCCGCTCCCCTCCGGTGACCGCAGGCCATCGAAGGGGAATATAGAGATAGAGCGCCAATCCAAGCAAGCCTACCATGCCCGTTATCAACAGGGTTCGAACTCGAGGACGGGGGTGGGTAGTCAACAACAGAAACAGCACCAGGAGCCCCAGGGCGCCCAGCGTTACGTGAGAGGCCAACGCCAGCCCGATCAGGAGCCCACAGGCCGGCAGAACGAACGAGGTCGGCCACTCACCCCGCTGCCAATTCACGACCAGCCAGAGGGCCAGGGCCACAAGACACGCGTTAAGCGTGTATACCTCCGCCTCGATAGCACGGGACCAGAGCGTGGGGGAAAACGCCAGTGCCCAGGAGGTCAACAGTGCACCCAATCCAGGCAGCAATAGCTCCCTCTCGCCGGTTCCTGCGCGTTCGGTCAACGTCAGGAAAAGGCAGCCCGAGGCAAGTGCCCCAAAGACCGCCGAGGAGAGATTGACGCGCCACGCGACAGTACCCAGGGGAATCAGGGAGAAGAGCTTTCCGATTAACGTATAGAGTGGATATCCACTGGGATGAGCGATACCCAGCGTCGGCGCGACCACCTGGAACTCGAAGGTGTCGGCCCGTCCGACGTATGGGGAAATATCGAAGAGGTAGAGAACAAAAGGAAGCAACACAGCCAGCATCCATCCCCCCCATCGCGATAGTCGGGGTCGTCGGAAGCTCGGATTTATCAGAAGCAAGAGGCTAAGCATCGCGCTGCCGGTCAAAAGCACGGGGCCCCGCCAGGGCTGTGGGTTTCGGGCCAGCAACAACCCCATCGGCGTTAACAGGGGGATGAGGGATCGGAACGACGCGTTCCTCGGATGATCGCGATCCCCTACCCAATGAACGAAGAGGGCCGCCAGGGGAAACGCCAACCCGAGTGCGATACCGACAGCCACAGGCCCCATCGCCCAGACGATCGTTCCCGTGAGAGCCAGGGTTCGGAGCAACCCCAGCGTCCAGACCGAAAAAGCCACGCCGGCGCTCGCCCAACCATAGACGGAGCTGGGCGAAAAGCGAGAAGTTCGACCTCCGGGTTGTTTACAGGATGTCTCGGTCTGTGCCAATGTGATGCACCCCGATCAAGGAGTCTGGACCGGGGCCGCCGGCTGACCGTCCTCCTCGGACGGCGTCACCGCTTCCTCACCCAGCAGACCGAGGCTGCGACGGAAGTAGAAATCCATGATATCCTTGGCGATGGGTGCAGCATCGGTCGATCCTTCGCCGCCATCATAGACCCAGATCAGGACCACGATCTCCGGCGCTTCTACCGGTCCATAGGCCATGAACCAAGCGTGGGTGGGCAGCGTTTCGGTCTCATCGACGTCACAGCGTCCCGCTTCGAACGCGATATCATCACAATACTCGGCAGTTCCAGTCTTCCCTGCCAGATTGATCTCCAGATCATCCAGAAGTGCGCGGTTACCGGTGCCGGACTCGGAAACCGCGAGATCCAGGCCCTCTCGGACGATCTCCCAAACCGCTTGATCGATATCCAAGGTGCTCGAGATCACGGGCGCAAAAGGACGGATCAGATTCTGGTTCGCGTCCTGGACGTGATGGATGAGTTGGGTTTGATAGAGCGTGCCGCCATTTGCGACCACCGCCAGCGCATTAGCCATCTGCAGCGGCGTAACCAGGACGTCGCCCTGACCGATCGACATATTGTAAGTATTCCCGGTCGTCCACGTTTCCTGATACTGTTGGCGCTTCCATTGGGGCGTTGGAACCAGGCCGTTGCTCTCGCCGGGCAGATCCAGGCCGGTCAGTGAGCCCAACCCGAAGGCCCTGGCATAGTCAGCCAGCCGCTCAACCCCCAACCCCTCAAACTCGATCTCCGCAAAACCACCCCCGACCTTATAGAAGAAATTGTCGCAGGACTGCGCCAGGGCATCGACCACATCAAGAGGCCCGTGTCCGTGCCCGTGCTGAAGTTGAATCCAGCAATAGAAGGGCTGCGCCAGGTCCGGATCATCGGGCACGAATTTGTTGGGCAGATAGATGATACCGGGGCAATTCAGCGTGGTGAAACGGTTGATGACCCCCTCTTGTAAAGCCGCCGCTGCTGGCACGATCTTGAATACCGACCCCGGAGGAACTTCGTCGGCGATTGCGTGATTGAGGAAGGGGTGGTGCGGGTCGTTCAACAGAGCTTCGTACTTATCCTCATCAAGCCGCTTGCTGAACATATTGTTGTCATACGTTGGCAGGCTTACCAGCGACAACACTTCCCCCGTACGGGGATCCAACACGACCGCCGCACCACGCCGTGAGCCGGCCTCGGTCAGCCCTTGGGCTAAAGCACGGTGGACTTCAGCTTGAAGTTTCACATCCAGGGTCAGATGAACGTTATCACCCGGGCTTGGCTCGGTCTGGCTTAGCAACCTCAATTCCTGGCCCAGCACATCCCTCTCCACGACCTTGCGTCCCGGCGTGCCGCGCAGTAGCTCCTCTAACTGAGCCTCAATGCCGGCATAACCCACCCGATCCACACTCGGATCGTAGCCGCGCTGCTCGTACACTTCGACCCGTTCCGGTGGAATAGGCCCAAGGAACCCCAAGACCTGGGAAAGCAGATCCCCATAGGGATAATACCTTCGTGGAATGATCTCAATGCCGACGCCGGGCATCGTAACCCCGCCCTCTTGGGCGATGAGCAGCGCTAGATCCCGATCGACGTTCTGGTCGACGACAATCGGCTTGAATGGCTCGACCCAGCGCACTTCGTTCACCATCTCTAAAAGACCGGGCTCCGGTATATCACCAAAAGGGGGATAGAGAGCACGACCGGCAAATCCCAGTTCCCCTTGAAAGTCGGGCTGGTCCAATCCAATTTCTGTGCTGTAGGGGATATCCAGAAGCTGCGAAAGACGCATCAAGATCTCACGCTCGCGCTTCCCGTCATCCGGAAGCTCACCAGGCGTGATCGTCACGTTGTAAGCCGGCACATTGCGAACCAGAATCTCGCCCTCTCGATCGTAGATGACCCCCCGGGGCGGAGAGATCGTCACCAATCGATTCTGCTGTTGTTCAGCCCGGGTCTGCCAGGAGCCCCCCTCAAGGAACTGCAGCTGCCAGAGACGGATGAGATAGAGTCCCAGAATAAGCAGCACGGCCCAGCCGACCAAGGCGAGACGGGGCGCGCGGAGGAACCACGGTGGGCGGGCGGCCTCCCGTTCGTCAGTTGCCCGCTCTCTTTGATCTAACTGTCCGCGGCCCATCCAACCCGAACCAATCCCGTAATTCTGGCTCATTCAGCAAAACTCCCCGGTCGGCGCTGAGCACGCCGGTGAAACCAAACAAGGAAGGTAAAAGCAAAGGGAGAGAGCAGAACGTTGAGTAATGCAGCGGGTCCGGCGACGGTCTGAATCGCCCGACCGAGATCGACCGGATATCCCAACAACATCATCAGGCCCACCAAACTAAGATGCGTGAGCAGCGTGCCAAGCAAAGCCATCATCGCCAGGCGGATAACCGTAGGACCGAGTGCATGGACCCACGGCTGTCCGGCGAGGAAGCTTATCGCGGTTAAAGTCAAGGTCCAGAGCCCGAAGACGCTTCCGGAGAGGGCGTCACAAAAGAGCCCACCGACAAATCCCCAGAGAGTTCCCTCATTCGATCCTCGAATGATCGACCATGTAACGACGAGGAGCAGAACCAGGTCGGGACGCCCGCCCAGGACACGCAGATTTTCCAGCCACACGCTCTGTAACACAGCGGCGACCAGCAAAATCGGGATACCAAAGTATAGGCTCATGGGGTCTCGAGCTCCTCCAAATCAGGCTGCGAGAAATCGGTCACAACCAACACCGTCTCCAGGCGCCGAAAGTCGACCGCCGGGCGGATCCGTGCGCGTTGAAAAAGATCGGACTCCTGATACTCGACGTCCTCAACCTGGCCCAGGATCAAACCACGGGGTAGCATCCCGCCTAATGACGAGGTCACCACCGTATCACCCACGTTGACCGACTCATCGGGAAGGATATCCGTCATAAAAATCTCACCTTCAATCGATCCTTCCACAACCCCGGTCACCCTGGACTGCTGGAGCATCGCAGAGAGTTGGCTCTCGGGATCCTTAATGAGCTGCACATAAGAGAGGTTGGGGGAGGTACGCACGACGCGTCCGATCATAGCAGCGCCCCCGGTGACCACCGGCATTCCCACAGCCACGCCGCTGCGGCTTCCCACGCTGATGATGATGTAGCTCAGGTAAGGATTCGTATCCTCACCGACGACTTCGCCGCATGGATAGACGACACAGCCTTGCTTGATGACATCGGCACCGACCAGATCGTAGGTGGGGTTATCCTGGGCAAAATTGAGTTGTCGGCGCAGTTCCCGATTCTCGGCCTGATATTCACGCAGTCTGAAGTTCTCCTGAAGGAGCGCGTCATTCTGAGTCTCCAGCGTCTCCACCCGTTCCTGCAGCGCTTGAAGATCGCGGGTGGATCGCCCAAAGGTCCCGAGGAAATCCACAACGACCGAGACGGCACGCTCTATCGGGGAGATGACGGTGCCAAGCACACTGGTGATAGGACTTGCGGCACCCGACTGACTGAGCGCAATGAGGAGCAGCGCCACGACCAGCAGAGCCCACGCAAGCCAGGGGCCGCTGTTTCGTCTCATCGCAATTCCTTACGCGGCTACCAAGTGGCGGATCCTCCGGGCCGCCATTGGTCGTCAGTCGAAAGTGTCGCCCGGAGAGACTCGAAGTTCTCAAGGACCATCCCGGCCCCCCGGGCAACACACGTCAGGGAATCCTGGGCGACCCACGCCCGAATATGCGTTTCTTCACTGACACGTTCGGCCAGCCCCTTCAATTGACCACCGCCGCCTGCCAGACAGATCCCTGTCTCCATCAGGTCGGACACCAATTCGGGGGGGGTTTCATCCAGCGTGTCACGCACCAAATCCACAATGATATTGGTCGAACGGCCCAAAGCTTCACGGATCTCAATACTGCTGATTTCAATCTCTTCCGGCAAACCGCTGATCAAATTCCGACCGCGCATCGCCATTGTCCGCTCTTCAGGTAAGGGATAAGCGGATCCGATATTGATCTTGATCCGCTCCGCCATCCGCTCGCTAATCGCGAGATTGTACTTCTGCCGGGCATATTGAACGATATCCTCATCCAACTCATCCCCGGCAACGCGCAAACTCTTACTCACGACAATTCCCTTGAGTGCGAAGACCGCAACCTCCGTCGTGCCGCCTCCGATATCGACGATCATACTCCCCTGGGGTTCGGTGACGGGAAGCCCCGCGCCTAGAGCGGCTGCCATCGGTTCCTCGATGAGATAGGCTTCACGTGCACCGGCCTCCAAAGCGGCATCATGAACGGCCCGCTTCTCCACCTCGGTGACCCCGCTGGGAATGCCTATGACCACGCGCGGTCTCGGCAGGGGGATCAACAGTTGCTTATGCGCTTGTTGAATAAAGTGACGCAGCATGACCTCGGTCACGTCAAATTCAGAGATCACCCCGTCACGCAACGGGCGAATCACGACGATATTACCGGGTGTCTTACCCACCATCTCTTTCGCTGCCGCACCCACCGCCAAAATTCTTCGGCTGTTATGCCGGTCTCGAGCGACCCAGGAGGGCTCATTGCTCACAATACCCTTTCCCCGCACGTAAACCAGGGTATTAGCCGTCCCCAGATCGATACCAATATCCAGGGAAAAGAGACCCAATAATGCATCAATTGGGTTAAACAAGCGCGACCTCAAACTCGTATTTTTCTAACATCGCTCTGGATTATACCACATGAACCCTTCGAGCAAAGCAAGCGCTGTTTGACGGGGAATTCAGGACGTAACACCCTCCCATTTTTCGGATTCAAATCGCGCTTTTGTGAATCTGATCGTGAATAACTAAAGCGCTTCTGCGTTGCCATGGGTATTACGGAAAGGCTTGGTGATTCGCGTCCGGATCTACAGAAGTCAGAAGAGTGCGGAGTTCCGCCAGGGTAGTGATGGGAACCAGGTCTCTGGCAAAGTTAGCAGGCGTTACACTCAGCGCCCAGAACTCACGCACGAGCGGTCCGATCGGATCTTCACCGGAAGCACCGGGAACACTCGCATAAGCCCCGTGAAACGCAAAATATGCCTGGTTCAAACGCCGCAGACGATAACCATGCTCCACAAAGACCCGCCGTCGGGCCTCCATATAGCGTTCGGCTTCCTCAATCTTTCCGTCTGCCAGCAACTGATCCACAGTGACTCGGGTTTGATGCATCTCGGCCCGGTAATCGAAACCAGGCTGGGATCCTGCGTCGCTCTCCTCAACCCGCAGTGTGTTTGGCAGACGCTTATCTCTGTCCAAATACGGCGCGTAATATCGGAGGACGACCTCGTGTCCCGCCCAATCCCCCAGCAGAGAAGCCGTTGTCTCATTGATAGTGCGGGTCTCACCCGAGCGCATGTAATCCCATCCCAACGGCCCAAACGAGAGGTAGTGGTGCACCCACTCGTGAGCGATGACGTCCGTGACCCACTCAATGCTGCTGCTCTCCAAGAGCATTGATGGATACGCCGCCAGGCCGCCGATCGCCGTGACGTACGCCGAGTGATCGTCCTCGACATCCATCACACGCTCCTCAATATCGTTCTGCTCGGACGCAGTCAACCCGGCCACAAGTTGTTGCTGGTAAGCCGTGTCAATTTGATCGCGCGGAGAGATAATCAGCATATGAGGCAGGGGCGTGAAAGTCCCGCGTACCCACGGCAGGATCAGTCCCAGCGCCCCAAACCCGCCCCGGTGATATAACACATCACTCACCTGATCCTCCAAAATGGCCTCGGCGATAGGAGCCGACGCCTCCATACGTTCACGAAGCGCAGCAAACGCAGCCTGCTCCTCCAAACTGGCACGGTCAGGGTCGTCGATTTCGAGATCCACGTAGATTCGATCGATCTCGTAAGCCAGTCTTTGCGCCTCGCGCACGTCGGCAAGGTAATCGAGGACGAAATAGGCCTGCTGCTCGTCATCCATCCAGCGATGAGGGGACAACAGGCGAAACGCGATCTTGCTCCCCATCGCGTCAATCTCCCACGAGACGAAGTTAAAGGTCCGCCCGGCCACCAGGCGGTCGACGTTGATCTCCAATGTGCGCAGGATCGGCTCGCCGCGCTGCAGAAGCAGGGCCACGATAAGAAGTGTGAGAACCACGCCGATCCAACGGAAGCTGTCGAGCAAGACATCATGATGTCTGGACACTTTCATAGACTCATTGTACCGATCCGATTGATGAAATCAATAAGAACTTCTTCTTTATCGATCCGACAAAGGCGAGGATCGGTCGCTGACCGCTCCC
>CAYMAQ010000015.1:0-19705 GCA_964388385.1 uncultured Anaerolineales bacterium
ACAGGGCAATTGCAGTGAGGGCTCAAAGCCTCCTCTTTAGCGATAGTAGCCTTTGTCGTCAACTGCAATCGCTCTAGGATCGGCGGGGTCGTCATTTGCTCCTGGAATGGTATAATGATGGTCGTATCACCGTATAATTTTACATTTGACGTAATAACAGGACTATGTTACACTTTCAGCATCCGGAACGTTGTATAGTATGGCGTGCATAGGATGTCTTGCGTCGGATATCGACCTCCGTCAAGATATTCGTGTTTGTCTGGGTTGGATCCTCATACTGTCGCAACTCACAGTATTCGCGTCCCGGATGGATCCCAGACTCTTCAGGTGTCACCGAATCGCGTGTGGCCTATTTCCTCGTGGGGGTGTTGTTTGCGGCGTGGATTAAGCGTGCTTCTTGAATACGTATTGTGGGGGTTGTCGTCTGCGCTTTCCCTGTTGGCGGTCTTGCAGCTGCGGACTTTTTTGCTCATCGATATCCCGGTGGTGACGGTGCTCCGGCACAATCCATGGCTGCCTCCGGTGATTCACTATGTCGGACTGGGCCTGTTGGGTATCGGTTGGCTGGCCTTCGTGGTGTTTTCGGAATCCTATTTTCGGCGCTGGATGCGGGATAAGGCGTCCAGGATCAATATCCTCAAAGTCTTTGTCATCGAGGGATTGATCATTGGGCTTGCCTATGCGGGTCATCAGTTGATCAGGTAAGTGAGTGGGACGATATCCCTCGGTTCGATCGGGGATGATTTCGCTTCGTCTTTCTGCTTTTTTCGTGGTTGGACATCCTTTTTGACCGGGATGTGCGTGTTGAGGTAGACGTGCTTCGCTGCATGCGATGGAGAGGAGGTGGCTATCGAGTGACCATAGGCGCTTGGATACTCAGGTAAACGGCTGGATTCTGTGCTGTACGTGTGTTTATGCAATGAGCTTAACCCCTTAATCTAATCCTTTAACGAGGAGGAGGACTATGAGCAGGAAAGAAATTTCGCGTCGAGAGTTTTTGCGAGTCTCCACGCTTGCGATCGCCGGGCTGGCTGCGACGGCCTGTGGCCAACAGTCGGAAACAGTGGTAGCGCCCGAGGATGAAGCGCCCACGGCTGTACCCCCGACGGACGTACCCCCTGAAGAGGAAGCGCAACCTGAAGAAGAAGCACAACCGGAAGAGGAGGCCCCATCGTCCCAGTATTCCGAGGCCCCCGAGTTCGCGGAGATGGTGGCAGCCGGCGAACTGCCCCCCGTGGACGAGCGCCTGCCGGCGAACCCCATCGTCGTCGACCCCTCTGAGGAGATTGGGGAATACGGCGGCATCTGGCGCTCCGGTCTGAGCGGCGGCGGTGACAACGCCTGGCTTTACCGCACCGTCGGCTATGCGCAGTTGGTCAACTGGAGCCTGGATTGGACCGAGATCGTCCCGAACCTCGCCGAGAGCTGGGAGGTCAACGATGACGCCACCGAGTACACCTTCTATCTGCGCAAGGGCGTCAAATGGTCCGATGGCACGGACTTCACCACCGAGGACATTATGTTCTGGCGCGAATACGTCGTCGGTGACGAGGAGATCACGGCCTCGCCGCCCTCCTGGCTGACCGCTGAGGGTGAGTTCGGCGAGATCGAGCCGGTCTCAGACTACACCTTCCGCTTCAAGTTTGTCGGCCCTATGGGCCTGGTGCTGCCGAAGATGGCAAGCCCCGACGGTTGGCACATCACCTGCTGCCCCAAGCACTTCCTCAGCCAGTATCACCCGGATTTCAACGAGGACGCCGAGGCGCTGGCAGTCCAGGAGGACTACGATAGCTGGGTCGATGCGTTTACTTTCCATTCGACCGATTGGGGTGCGCGATTCACTGATGACAACCGCCCTTGTCTCTATGCCTGGCACTTCACCCAGCCCTACGGTGAGGCTGCGACGCTGGTGCGGGTCGATCGGAACCCTTATTTCTACAAGGTCGACAGCGCCGGCAATCAGCTGCCCTACATTGGCTCCATTGCTTACGATGTCGTTCAGGATAACGAGACCCTGGTGATGAAGGCCATCAACGGTGAGATGGACTTCCAGGATCGCCATATCGCGACGTTCGAGAACAAGTCGCTCTTCGTCGAAAACCAGGATGCCGGTGAGTACCGCCTGGTCGAGAAAGAGTTGAACCCGCAGGTCGGCACGGTCGTGATGCTCAACCTGACCCATCAGGACGAGACGATGCAGGAGATTTTCCAGAACAAGGATTTCCGGATCGGCCTCTCCCACGCAGTCAACCGCCAGGACATCATCGACACCGTCGCCGTCGGTCAGGGCCGACCGCAGCAGGTCGCGCCCGCCGCGGGGCAGCCCCACGACATCGGCGAAGAGATGCGCATGCAGTACACCGAGTATGACCTTGATTTGGCCAATGAGCATCTGGACAAGGTGCTGCCCGAGAAGGACGATGCAGGCTTCCGCCTGAAGCCCGACGGCGAGCGCCTCTTCTTTAACATCGAGGTGGCTGCCGTTCAGACGGCGAACATCGACATTCTGGAGATGGTCGTCCGCAATTGGGCTGAGGTCGGGATCGACGCCCAGGTCAAGACCGAGGATCGCACCATCTTCTACGAGCGCAAAGATGCCAACCTGCACGATGCGGGCGTCTGGGGCCAGCCCACCGGCCTCTTCTACGTGGCACTCCTCGATCCGCGCGGGCTCTTCCCTTACAGTCACGAGTCTATCTGGGCTGAGGCGTGGCAGATCTGGCGTAACAGCCCCGATAACGAGCTGGCACAGGAACCCCCCGACTACGTCAAGCAGCAGATGTCGCTCTATGACGAGGTCTTGACCGTCGGTGATCCCGATGAGCAGGCTGAACTGCTGAAGCAGATCGCGGAGATCGCGAAGGAGCAGTTCTATCACATCGGTATGTACGTTCCCACGATTCCCGGCTATGCCATCGTCAACAAGAATATGATCAACGTCCCGGTTATGTTCGGGTCGTGGCAATATCCGAACCCCGGACCGGCGCTCCCCGAGCAGTGGGCGTTCAAAGCCTGAGGGTTGATTGATGGATCTCGCCCGGCCGGTTGATCCCGGCCGGGCGGGGTTCGACAATAGGGTTGGATGTACCCGCGGGCGCTTCTCCGGCCCGCTCATCTTGAAATCTGGGGTCGCCGCACGGGTTGGTTCGAGTCCGGCACTCCTGGTTTTAGATTGTCGAGAGGTGGTTTATGTTAAAGTATGTCTTGCGACGCACGTTGATGATGATCCCTACCATCCTGGGAATCTCGCTCGTGGCGTTCCTCGTGATCTCGCTGCCGCCCGGCTCTTATCTGGATGCCTATGTGGCCGGCCTGGCTGCGACCGGTGAGACGGTGGATCAGGCCACGATTGAGAACCTGGAGCAGCGGTTTGGCCTGGACAAGCCTGTGCCCGTGCAGTATCTCATGTGGATGAAGAACATTATTCTAAAAGGCGACTTTGGCCAATCTTTCGATTGGGGCAAGCCCGTCAAGAACCTGATCTGGCAGCGGTTGTCGCTCACGTTCACGATCTCTATTTTTACGCTGCTGCTGACGTGGGTGATCGCGTTTCCCATCGGGATCTATTCTGCGGTGAAACAGTATACGATCGGGGACTATATCGCCACCCTCTTTGGGTTTGTGGGGTTAGCGATTCCGAGCTTTCTTCTGGCCCTGGTCCTTATGTTCTTGGCCTTCAAATTCCTCAACACGGATATCGGCGGGCTCTTTTCTATGGAGTATCAGGATGCGCCCTGGACGTGGGGAAAGGTGGTTGATCTTCTTAAGCACCTGTGGATCCCGGCGATTATCCTCGGCACCGGCGGTACGGCGGGCTTGATCCGGACGGTCCGGGCGAATCTCCTGGATGAGCTTCATAAGCCCTACGTGAAGACGGCCCGGGCTAAAGGGCTGTCGGAGCTCCGGCTGCTCTTCAAATACCCGCTGCGGGTTGCGTTGAACCCCTTCTTCAGTACGGTAGGCTGGTCGCTGCGTTACCTCGTCTCCGGTTCCACGATCATCTCCGTGGTGCTCAACCTGCCGACGACCGGCCCGCTGCTTCTGCGGGCGTTGATGGCTCAGGATATGTATCTGGCGGGGACTTTTATTCTCCTGCTGAGTGTGATGACCGTCTTTGGGACCCTGGTCTCGGACATCATCCTCGGCATCGTCGATCCCCGCATTCGCTTTGGTGAGGAGGCAGTATGACGACCGACGTCGACACCGTGGCCGCAGGGTCTTTGACCGCGGCGAATAGACAAAAAAAGCCCAAGTGGCAGGATGAGGAGGCCCAGCTCTTTGTCGCCTCGCAGTGGCAGTTGATGTGGTGGAAGTTCCGGCGGCACCGACTGGCGATGATCAGCACGGTGGTGTCCCTCCTTCTCTACCTGACCGCGGCGTTTGCCGGTTTTGTCGCCCCCTTTGAGGCCAAGCAGCACGTTTCGAAGTTTACGCACGCCCCTCCCCAGCGCATGCGATTCTTTGAGAGGACGGAGGATGGGTTGGAGATCGGCCCCTACGTCTACGGATATGATATGGTTGTTAACACAGAGTCGCTCCGCCGTGAGTTCACGGTCAATAAGGACGAGAAGATCCGGATTCGTTTCTTCGCGAAGGGATATGAGTACAAGCTGCTCGGTCTCTTCCCCACTGACGTGCATCTCTTCGGACCCGAGGATCCGGATCAGAATTTCTATCTCCTGGGGGCCGATCGGATGGGACGCGATCTCTTCAGCCGGCTGATTCAGGGGGCGCGGATCTCCTTGAGTATCGGGCTGGTGGGCGTCTTCCTCAGCCTCTTCCTGGGGGTCCTCATCGGCGGATTTTCCGGATACATCGGGGGCACGCTCGACAACGTGATCCAGCGGATCATTGAGTTCTTGTTGTCGATCCCCACCATCCCGTTGTGGATGGGGCTCTCCGCGGCGCTGCCTACGGATTGGCCGCCGCTCCGGATCTATTTCGCGATCACCATCATTCTCTCTTTGAGAAGTTGGATAGGGATGGCCCGGGTGGTGCGCGGTCGCTTCCTGAGTTTGCGGGAGGAGGACTTTGTCCTGGCGGCCCGGTTGGATGGCGCCAGTCAGACGCGCATTATCCTCCGGCATATGGCCCCGTCTTTCCTCAGCCATATCATCGCCAGCGTCACGCTCTCGATCCCGGGGATGATCCTGAGTGAAACTTCCTTGAGTTTCCTGGGGTTGGGCCTGCGCCCGCCGATCGTGAGTTGGGGTGTGCTCCTGAAGGAGTCTCAGAACGTCCGCACCGTTGCCCAGGCCCCGTGGCTGCTGTTGCCCGGTTTGGCGGTGGTGATCGCGGTGTTGTCGCTCAACTTCGTCGGCGACGGGCTTCGGGATGCGGCGGACCCCTACGCCCAATAGGGTGGGATGGATCAGATGGGAGAAATGAAAACAATGATGAATCAGGATGATGTGATCCTTGAAGTCAAAGGACTGAAGACGTACTTCCCTCTGGAGGAGGGGACGGTTAAAGCGGTCGATGGGGTCGACTTTGAGATCTACCGCGATAAGACGGTCTGTGTCGTGGGCGAGAGTGGCTGTGGTAAGAGTGTGACCTCCCATTCGATCCTGCAGATCGTGGATACTCCGGGCCGCGTGGTCGAGGGACAGATTCTCTTTCACCGGGGTCTGCGCGAAGGGGAAGGCTTTTCGATGGACGAGGTCTTGGATTTGGCCTCCTTCGATCCCCGCAGCAAGGAGATGCGCAGTATTCGGGGAAATGAGATCGCGATGATCTTTCAGGAGCCGATGACGGCCCTGAGCCCCGTGCACACCATTGGCGATCAGATTATGGAGCCGATGCTGCTTCACACGGACATAACGAAAAAGGAAGCTTACGATCAGACGGTCGAGCTGTTGGGCCGCGTGGGCATCCCTGAGCCCTCCGATCGTATCAATGCGTATACCTTTCAACTGAGCGGCGGGATGCGCCAGCGCGCGATGATCGCGATGGCGTTGGCCTGCACGCCCGCGATGTTGATCGCGGACGAGCCCACCACGGCGTTGGACGTGACGACCCAGGCCCAGATTCTGGAGCTGATGCACGAGCTTCAGAATGATTACGGGATGGCGATTATGTACATCACGCACGATCTGGGTGTCGTGGCTGAGATCGCCGATGAGGTGGTCGTGATGTATCTGGGCTGGGTGGTGGAGCGGGCGGACGTCGATTCGATCTTCCACGATCCCCTGCACCCCTATACCAAGGCGCTGCTCCGCTCCATCCCGACGTTGGGGCTGGAAGCGGGGAGACGACTGGAGCCGATCCGGGGGATGGTCCCCCATCCTTACAACCGCCCCACGGGCTGCGTTTTTGCTCCTCGCTGTGCGGCTTACGATCCCGCCACGTGCGTTCCCCATCAGAAGCCGCCCAAGATCGTCCTGGAGGACGGTCGGGAGGTTCGTTGCTGGCACTATGAGGGGCGTGGGGAGGTCGTATCGGAGTCCGCGGAAAGGTCGGGGAGTGAATAATGGTGAACCAGGCTATGGATCAATCAGAGAACAACGTTTTATTGAGGGTTAGCGATCTTAAGATGCACTTTCCCGTCCGGGCGGGCTTTTTCAACCGGGTGGTCGGACACGTGAAAGCGGTGGACGGTATCAACTTTTTCATCCGTGAGGGTGAGACGCTTGGGCTCGTGGGCGAGAGCGGCTGCGGCAAGACGACGACAGGGCGATGTATCGTCCGGGCCTACGACCCTACCGGTGGCGAGATCCGGTATCTCAAAAGGAATGGGGAGCGTATCGATCTCGCGAAGATGCCGGAAAATGAGCTCAAGCCGTATCGGCAGCAGATTCGCATGATCTTTCAGGATCCTTACTCCTCGCTCAACCCCCGGATGACGCTCTTGCAGATCGTCGGGGAGCCGTTGACGACCAACAATATCGCCTCGGGTCAGGAGCTGCAGGATCGTGTCGCGGAGCTGCTGCGGCAGGTGGGGCTGCGACCGGAGTTTATGCAGCGGTACCCCCATGCGTTCAGCGGTGGGCAGCGGCAGCGGATCGGCGTCGCCCGGGCGCTGGCGCTGGAGCCGCGTCTGGTGCTCTGTGACGAACCGGTCTCTGCCCTGGACGTCTCCGTGCGGGCCCAGATTCTCAACCTGCTCCAGGATCTCCAGGATCAGTATGACCTGACCTACCTTTTTGTCGCCCACGACTTGAGCGTGGTGGAGTATATCGCGGATCGGGTGGCGGTGATGTACGTGGGGAAACTGGTGGAGATGGCGAGCACCGAGGCCCTCTACAAGAACCCGCAGCACCCCTATACCGAGGCGCTCCTCTCGGCGGTGCCCAAGCCGGATCCCCGGCTTCGCAGTCTGGGCAGGCGTATCGTCCTGGAGGGCGACGTCGCCGATCCCTCCCATCCTCCCGGCGGATGCTACTTCCATCCGAGGTGCCGCTACGCGCAGGATATCTGCTCCCATGAGGAGCCGCTGCTGCGGGACATCGGCGACGATCACTACGTCGCCTGCCACTTCGCCGAGGAGTTGGAGTTGCGCGGCGTGGTCGCAGAGGGTGTGGTCGGGTAAGGAGTCCTCTATTCAACAGAACGAACAGGATCAAACGGACGCAAGTCCGCACGGCTATGGGGCTGTGTGTAGTATCGCCGTAGGCGACTTGGGCGTAGGACGCTTGTCATGGTGGGGCATGATTCCCACCGGCAGGAGCGTTCTACGCCTTTTGTTGTGCTTTACAGATCCGGACATAAAATACTAAGGATCGGCTATCAAATAACTTCCGCGAAATCAAGCTGAAAGCGGTGTAGAAAGTACTCTGAAGGCAGAAGTTATTGAGCTTTCAGCCCTAAACGTTTCCGTGATACCCATGGAAACGCAGAAACGCTTTAGGTATTTATGATCCGATCCATAATATGGACACGTGAAGCGCTGCCTGGCTTCAATCTGCGCGAGCTGAGGCGCTAAATTTTGAGGGACACTATGAGACCCAGGAAGCTTTTGATATCGGAGTGCGGTGGTGATCGCGCGACGGGCTATGCTATGAGCACCAAGGTCGTGCGTCTTGGTGAAAAGCTCCTATGCACCTGGATTGACGCGTCCCGCCAGAACCGCTGGGCGGTGGTCGATCCTGAGACTGGCGTGCGTCTTGCTGGGGGAGCGATTGGAGATCCCGGGCGCGACAATCACTGCGGTGCGGCCCTGGCTGTCGCACCCTCTGGGGATGTCCATGCGGTGGTTGGGGGACACCATTCTCCCTTCTACCACTACCGATGGGATCCCTCATCTGTAGGTCAAGGCCATCCGTTGGATGCCCGGGAGGGTGCTTGGTGCCCCGAGGCCGTGATCGAGGCAGCGGCGACCTATCCCAGTCTTGTCTGCGACCGGGACGGCACCCTTCATCTCGCCTTCCGCTGCCAGCGTGACGATTTCTGGACCCTCGATTACTGCCGCCGAACGCGTGACGGTGTCTGGTCGACGCTCAAACCGCTGGTGCGCGCCGCGAAGCGCGGCTATGTCTACTGGACTAATGCACTGGCGTTGGGCCCCGCGGGTGTACTGCATCTGGTCTGTGCGAACTCCCGCCCGCTTGGTGACGGCTCGCGGTATCACGGCGCCTCTCATCTTCTTTCCGAGGATGGGGGGATGCGCTGGCGCCAGCTTGGAGGGGCGCCTCTCCATCCCCCGGTGTCGGTCACTGAACTGGCCCTGATCGAGGGGTTGGACGCGCGTGATGACCGCATCGAGCCCCCCGAGTACGCCGAGGCCCACGTCAAGCCAGGTCCTCTGAATTATAATTACCTCCAGATGCTCCTCTCCAACCCCGTGATCGATGAGGAGGGGGCACCCTGGGTGGTGGTCCATAACGGTCTGACCGGGAGGGCGGCACTCTATCGGGGGGAAGAGGCTGGATGGTCCGGCATCCCCCTGTTGGATGCAGTGCGGACGGTGTATCCTGGCTGGCGAATTCACCAGCAATCTGCGCTCTCCTGCCATTCCGATGGCATATTGGACGTTATTCTCATGGTCGCGCCTGAGGCGGTGCCGGGCTGGGGCCCCGATGAGACCGAACTTGTCCGGCTTTGGGTCAGTCCCAAGGGCGAGATCCGGGAGGTGGGGGCCGTCTGTGAGCCCGATCCCTCTACCGCCCACTGGCTTCCCAGCCTGGAGCGCCGGTCCTCCACCGTCCCTGCTCTCCTCTATACGAGCGGACGAAACGCCGGTGGATTTGATCAGAACGTCAACGAACTGACCGCGGAAGTCTGGCTGCATATGCCTGCCGGGTCCACCCTCTGAGCAAAGGATCATAAAGAATGATACAAACACTTGGTTATCTGCGAAAGAAACATGCGACTGAGATTGATGACTCCCCCTGGGGCCTCCACTACGTGGTCCGGCAGCCCAGTGGCCCCTATCCCCACGAGCAGCTGATCGATCTGATGGGGAAGAGCGGCGCGAAATGGTCGCGCTTTATCCTCCGATGGCCCTTTGTGGAGACCGAGAAAGGGAATTACGACTGGTCGCTCTTCGATACGGTGGTGGAAGGGCTGACCGATCGCGGCGTCAATCTGTTCATCGGCAGCAGCGCCAGCTCCAACCGGCTCTATCACGACTATCCGGAGGGATATTGGTATCCGCCGGTCGGGTCGCCGGACGCGATGGCGGGGTACCTCCGCTATATGACGACGATGGTCGAGCGCTACCGGGACCGCGTGCGCCACTACGAGATATGGAACGAACCGAACATCAAGAACTTCTGGCGTCCTGAGCCGGACCCTGCGGCCTACGCCCGGCTGGTCCGTGAGACGTCGGCGGCGATGCGGGCGGTCGATCCGGACATCCAGGTGATCGGCGGCGTGCTCGCCGGGGTGGGCGAGGCGCAGTCGGCGTTTGCCCGCGACTTCCTCTCCGAGGGTCAGACCGCTTCGGCGGTCGATATCCTCACCTATCACCCCTACAACCCCACCCCCGAGGTGACCCTGGAGGCTATCCGGTCGCTCCGCGAGGCGGTCCACGCGGTCAAGCCGGGGATTCCCTTGTGGCAGGGCGAGTGCGGCTGCCCCAGCTCCGGCGATACGATCCACTACCGGGGCGACCCGCCGTGGGGCTACAGGGTGCAGGCCAAGTGGCTGCTGCGCCGGTTGCTGACCGACTATCTTGCCGATGCCGAGGTCGCGATCTACTTCCTCATCGCCGAGTTCTTCCGGCACCGTGTCAACGGCGACCCGACCTCGCCGATGGGATTCAATACCAAGGGGTTGGTCCAGGGCGAGACCTGGCAGCCTAAGCCGGCCTATTACGCCTTCCAGAATCTGGCCTCGGCGATTGACGGCACCTGGCGGCGGGTGGACGAGCGCGCCGAACTCGCGGTGGTCGATCCCGGCATCTTCTACGGGATCGGACCCCACGAGGAGCGCTTTCCCTGTGTGCCGTGGCAGATCGCGTTCCGGCGGGACGACGCGCCGATGCTTGCGTACTGGCTCCCATGGCAGCCGCAGGAACTGATCAGACCGGCGGCGGTGCGGGTCGATTGGCCCGACGTCTCCTGGACTGAACCCATCTGCGTCAATCTGCTCGACGGTGCGGTGACGGAGGCCACATTCAGGGGGCAGGTCGTCGAGGTTCCGATGGCGGACTACCCGATGCTGCTCACCGAACGTGCCGCCCTGGACGTGGTTGATGATCCCCAGCAGCCCTCATACGACGCTGTCGTGGGCAAGCTGCGCTGGACGTACGAGACACTGTGACGTTTTCCAGTCCCCGGCACTGGCGCACTTCGCCAGTGCCGGGGACTGGAAAACTGCCGGGGACTGGAAAACAGGATCAGAAAAGAAAGGTGAAAATACCTTATGAACGCCAAGGAACGTGTGCTGACGGTTTTGAACGGCGGTATCCCCGACAGGGTGCCGATCGGCGAGTTTGCAATTGACTTCGACACGGTTGAGAGGATCATCGGGCACGAGACCTACGTGCGGGCCAAGGCCCGCTCGCAGATCGCCTTCTGGGAGGGCCGTCACGATGAGGTGGCCGAGAGCTATCGCAACGACCAGATCGAGCTCTACGAGAAGCTCGACGTGGATTTTGTCACTTTCCCGATGGCGACGTGGCAGATCCCTCCGGAGACCGACGATCCGCCCCCGAGGAAGGTCGATGAGAATACCTGGGAGGACAGGTACGGGCGGGTCTACAAGTTCTCTTCTTTCACCCAGGATATCACCTGCGTCAAGGATCCGGTTCAGGAGGCCCGGACGTACAGGGCCGAGGATTTCCTCGACCGGGAGCCGGAACTGCCGGCGCGCGATCCCCGCTCGTGGGAGATTATGGATGCGGTGATCCAGCGCTTCAAGGACGAGCGGTTCATCTGCGGTCCCTCCGGCGGTGAGGTGGGCATCGTCTTCCTGGGCGGTATGGAGCGCGGCATGCTCCAACTGGCGATGGACCCCGAGACCGTGCGCGCGGCGACCGCATTTCGCGTGAGCCAGCAGAACTTGGCCGATGAGGTGATGGTCCATCCGGATCAGGATGGGGTGCTGTGGGGCCAGGATTTCAGTATGTCCAAGGGGCCGATGATCAGCCCCCGAATGTTCCGCGACCTTTTCCTGGACGCTAACAAGGCACGGGTGGACAACCTCCACCGCAGGGGCATCAAGGTGCTCAAGCACTGCTGTGGCGATGCGTGGGACCTGATGGACATCTTCCTGGAGATCGGCTACGATTGTTACCAATCTATCGATCAGGCTGCGGGGGAGGATCTCTGCAAGCTGAAGGAGGCGTACGGGGATAAGATTCCCCTCTGGGGCGGTGTGGACGTCGATCTGCTCCTCCACGGGACGCCGGAGGATGTCCGTGAGGACGTCCGGCGCGCGATGGCGTGTGCGAAGCAGGGCGGGGGTTATATCCTCGGTACCAGCCACTCCGTCGCGGTGGGCACCCAGTACGAGAACTTTATGGCGATGCTGGACGAATATCATAAACTGGCTGACTATTAGCGCGCGCCTGATGTCACGATCGGAGGTTTGACCGCGCCGGGCGTCGATCTGCGTCGGCGCGAGTTTCGTCCGCGCAGGCGGACGTTCGGCCCTCAGGCCTCGGCAGAGTGCTTCAGTGCTCGTACAAAGGAGTGACGATATGGGAAAAGAATGGCTTGACGCACTGGAACGTTGGCACCCGGACGTGTCCCCTCCGCCAAACCTCTACTTTGGCGTTGAGGATGTGGACGCGATCCGGTCGCGCACGGGCGCATTTCCCCTCCTCTGGGAGCGGATTCGTGCCACCGCCTTGAGTGCCCTGGAGGAGGATCCCGAACCGCATGAGAATCAGGTCTACACCATCCGGCACTGGTTGGGCGTCGCCGGGGCGCAGGCCTTGGTCGGCCTGGTCGACAACTGGCCCGAGTTGCAGGCCCGGGCGTGGGAGCTCCTCCAGATCGCCTTCGAGCACGACGATTGGGTCATCGAGCCCCACAAGCCGCTCCGGGTCGATCTCTTTTATGCAGCGATCTGCGCCGAGTTGGGTCAGCTCTACGACTGGCTCTATCCGGTTCTGACCCCGGCCCAGCGCGATACGCTGGTCGGCGAGCTCAAACGCCGCATCGCGCCCTTTGAGGCGATCACCGCCCGTGAGGCGGAGGACTGGGACGTTCACCATTGGGTGATCAGAAATACGAACTGGAAGAGCGTCGTCCACAGCGAGATGGGCATCGCGGCCCTGGCGGTCCGTGATCACATGGAGACCTTGCCGGCGATCCTGCGGGCGGCCCTGAAGGGCGTGCTGGAGGTGTTGGACGACCCCCACGTGACCGGGGAGGACGGCGCGTATACCGAAGGGCTGAGCTATTGGGGGTATGCGATGAGCCGGACGCTTTGGTTTGCCGGTCTGCTCAAGCGCGCCACGGACGGCGCGGTGGATCTCTTCGAGCACCCGTACCTGCGGACGACCGGGGATTACGCGCTCCACATGTGGACGCCCGACGGGGGAAGTTTCGCCCACGAGGATTGCCCCAGCGACCGGTTGCCGCACCCGATGGTGATGGCGACGCTGGCGGCGGAAAACCAGCGCGGCGACTACCAGTGGATGGCCCAGCGCTCGCTGGCGGCGATGGATGGGTTCAGCCACGAGATGCTGGTGCAGTTCCTCTTTGCCGATCCTGCCCTGGAGCCGAGGCGCCCCGATCTGCCGACCGGACGGGTGTTCCCCTCCATCGAGACGGCGGTCGCTCGGAGTGACTGGACGGACGACGCGACGTTCCTGGGTTTTCACGCCGGTGCTACCCAGGTGCCGCACTCGCACCTCGACATCGGCACGTTTACGTTGATCGGGCGCGGCGAGCGGTTGATCGACGACGCGGGGAAGTGGCCCTACGACCACGCCGCCGGCTTCTTCGATAACAGCGGCCCTCGCTGGCACTACGAGGCGAACAACACGGCGGGGCACAATACGGTCCTCGTCGATGGGCAGGGCCAGGTCTTTGGTGAGGGATGCGAGGGACGGATCGTTGCCAGCAATCTCGGCGGCGAGATCGACACCCTGATCGCCGATATCACCGACGCTTATGACGGGCGGCTGTCGCGTTTCGTGCGCTACGTGGCCTACCTCAAGCCCGACGTGGTGGTGATCGTCGATGACCTGGTCGCGAATGAGGCGAGCGACTTCAGTTGGCTGCTCCACACGGGTGGGGTTGCGACCCTGAATGACACCGATTGGACGTTCGAAAGCGGCGATGCGGCGGTGGATGTGCGGATCCTGGGGTTTGATGAACTCGGCGATACCGGCGGCTATATGACGGGTTGGGTCGACCGCCAGGCGCACTACGAGGAGTACAATCACCTCTACGTGACCCCCGCGAACTGCTATGCTGTCTTTGAGACCCTGCATCCCGAACCGGCGTGGCTGGTGCCCGCGGTCCTGCGTGTGCGGAATCGATGGATCGACCTCCCCATGAATGCAGTGATGACCCGGACCGACGACGTCGTGACGATTGAGGTGAGCGCGGAGAGTACGTCCGGGGGCATGACCTGGCTGATTACGATTGACCTGACCGAACGTGCGATCCGAGCCACGTCCGGGTAGGATGATCGACCCGGTGCTTGCGCACACCATTCAGCACGAAAAGGATTCGTCGATACCCATTCGTTTATTCGTTTCCCATTCGAGTCGGCCCGGCAGCCCGGCCTCAGCGAGGGAGTCATGGTTTTAATTCGTTCATTTCTCAATTCGTTGTCTATTTTCGAAGGAGGCAATCCGCGACGATGACAAACGTACAGAAGACTGACCATTCACCCTGGATGCGCGCGTTGGCTGCCTGGTCTCCGACGAGCCCGGCGCCGCCGCACCTTTACGTCACCGAGGCCCAACTCCCCGACGTCCGACGCAGGGCCGAGGCCCTTTCTTATCAGTGGGCTCAGCTGCGGGCCCGCGCGGAAGGGGCGCTCATCGCCGAGTTGGAGCCCCAGAAGAACCTCTCGCACAGCATCCGGCACCACGCCCGGCTCGCGGCGGTGCTGGCGCTGGTTGGGCTGGTGGAGGACCGCCCTGAATACCGGCGCCGCGCGTGGGATCTGCTGCAGCCGGCGCTGGAGCACGAGGATTGGGTCAATCCTGCCCATAAACCGCTGAAGGTAGATCTGGGTTACGCCGGGATCGCGGCGCAGATCGCCCAGGCCTATGACCTGCTTTATCCCACCCTGGAGGATGCGCAGCGGGAGACGTTGGCTGCGGAGCTGGCGCGGCGCCTCTCGCTTTATCACGAGATCGCAGCCGGGCAGTCCGAGTGGTGGACGACCTGCGGTCACAACTGGCAGACCGTGATCCACGGCGAGATGGGATTGGTGGCCCTGGCCCTACGGGACCGCTACCCTGATATCGTGGAGGTCCTGCGGCTCGCCCTGGCGGGCGTCGCGGACGTGCTGGACAGACCGGAGACCGCGGGTCGTGACGGTGGCTACAGCGAGGGGGTTCACTATTGGGGCTACGGCATCGGGCGGGCCGTCTGGTTCGCCGACGTGCTCCGCCAGGTGACCGGTGGGGCGGTCAATCTCTTTGAGCATCCCTATCTCGAGAGGACCGGGGACTTCGCGCTCCATCTGGCGACGCCGGACGGCAACTGCTTCGGTTTCGCCGACTGCCGTCAGGATGAGGTCCCTGACGCGATGACGTTAGCGGTGCTTGCCAAGGTCTACCGGCGCCCGGACTACCAGTGGCTGGCCCAGGGCGGCTTCCGCATGGAGGGGGGGCCTGTGTGGGATGAGGACTTTGTCTTCGATCGGGGGCAGGATCTGCCCGGTTTCCTTCTGCCGGACCCGGACCTGCCCGCGGAGCGTCCCACGGAGCCCACCGCTCGCTACTTCTCCGGGATGGAGGTCGTGGCGATGCGCAGCGGGTGGGGGGATGACGCCACCTTCCTGGGCCTCCAGGCGGGCAAGACCACCGCCAACCACGCGCATCTGGATGTCGGTACCTTCAGCCTGGTCGGGCGGGGTACGCGGCTGATCGGGGACGCCGACCGCTGGCCCTATGACAGCATCTTTTTTGACAAGACCGGACCGCGCTGGGATTATGCCGCGAACGATACGGTCGGCCACAACACCGTTCTCGTCGATGGGCAGGGTCAGGTCTACGGGGAGGGCCATAAGGGCCGCATCGTCCGGGCGCTTTTGGGGACGGGCGTGAATGCGGTGGTCTGCGATGCAACGGCGGCGTACGGCGGGCGGTTGGCCCAATTTGTGCGCTACCTCGTCTTCTTGAAGCCGGACGTCGTGGTGATTCTGGATGATCTGGCGGCGAACGATGCCAGTCAGTTCAGTTGGCTTCTCCACACCCAGGGCGACGTCGACCTGGCGGGTACCCAGTGGACGATCGCGCAGGACGAGGCAGCCCTCGACGTTCGGGTGCTGGGGTTCGAGACGCTGGGCCGCGAGGGGGGCTATACCGTGGGGCTGATGGACCGCACGACCTACTACGAGGAGCGCAACGACATTCCCACGGCGTGCGTCAACCGTTACGTGGCTTTTGAGACGCTCCATCCCGTCTCCGAGTGGCGGGTGCCCGTCATCCTCCGCGTGCGCGACCGTGGGACCGAGGGGTTACTTGAGGCTGATCTTGTGCAGGATGAGGATCGGGTGATCATCACGGTCTCAGAGGCGGCGCGGGTATGGCAGGGGACGATCGATCGGACCGACCGCACGGTTCAAGCCGTGCGCAAAGGCACATCGGGATGAAAGACGGGGCTCAAAGCCTTACTTTTCCGCAGAGGGTTTTTGGCCCAGAGGGTCTCTGGGTCGGAGATGATCGCTCGAAGTGGGGCTTTGAGCCCCGAGTCGACAGGGATTTCTTCGCGTCATCCACACTCTGCGCGATACTGGAGTATAAGATAAGCGCGCAACTATAGAAAAGGAGAGGGCCCGATGGCTGAAATGACAATCCGTGAGCCCGCCCGGGAGATCCCCGTGGTGGATGCGGTGGAGGTCCTGGTGCTGGGTGGAGGCCCGGCGGGAATCGCGGCGGCGACCGCCGCCGCGCGGGCCGGCGCCCGCACGATGCTCGTCGAGCGGTACGGTTATCTGGGCGGATTGGCGACTGGGGGCCTGGTTCTCTATATGGACGGGCTCTTCGACAAAACGGGGGAGCGCTGCATCGGCGGGATTCACTGGGAGTCCCTGGAGCGCCTCCGCGACCTGGGTGGCCTGGCGGCCCAGACACCCACCCGGCTCCACGTCGACTCGGAGCTTTATAAAGTGGTGGCCGATAACCTCTGTGTCGAGTCGGGGGTGCAGTTACGCCTCCACTGCTGGGCGGTTGATACCCTGGTTGAGGACGGACGCGTCATGGGCGTGGTCACCGAGAGCAAATCGGGCAGACAAGCGCTGCTTGCGGACGTCTGCGTCGACGCCACCGGGGACGGCGATGTGGCGGCCCGGGCCGGCGCCGGGTATGACGTCGCGACGATGCGGATCGGGCTCAACCTCAAGATCGGCGGGGTCGATCGCGAGGCGTATCAGGCGTTCGCGGGCGAGTATCCGGATCGCATCCGGTCGCTCCGCCAGGAGCTCATCGACCTCGGCGGGTATCCGCTCGGGGCCGGTCTGACCCCTTACAGTGACGAAGGCGTCTACTGGGTCAACGTGTTGGGGCTCGCGGGCCGCGAGACGCCGGAGGAGGCCCGCACCTTTGCCGGCGAATTGAGCGCCGTCGTCGTGGAGGATCTGACCTACGCCGAGGTCGAATTGCGCCGCCGGTTGGTCCAGAGCGTCACCTACTACCGCGAGACGATGCCGGGGTACGAGAATGTGCGGCTGTTGGCGTTCGCGCCGCAACTCGGCGTGCGCGACAGCCGCCGCGTCAAGGGCGTGCACACGCTGACGATAGCGGATATGGAAGCTGGGCGCCGGTACGATGATGCAATCGGGATGACCGGACGGACCTTCGACGTTGGGCAGGAAAGCCCCCACCACCTGCAGGTGCCCTACCGGGCCTTGGTGCCCGAGGCGATCGACGGACTTCTCGTGAGCGGGCGCTGTATCAGCGTCGACGATGGGCTTATCGGCCCGATCCGCATCATCCCACCCTGTATGATGACGGGGCAGGCTGCCGGGACCGCGGCAGCGATGGCGGCCTTATCCGGCGTCGAGCCCCGGGCCGTGGACGTCACCGCGCTCCGGCGCCAGTTGCGCGTCGACGGCGTCATCCTGCCCTAATCCTTCCCGTCCGGGACGCTCCCGGCTGGGCCATCTCCTTCTCAAGCATAAATCTGTGAGTTATCGACCTATGAAAGGAAACTGACAATGTCTGACGTATCGATTGCCGTTCCTCGCGATAAACTTGAAGCTCTCTTGACCCAGGGGGCCGGGCGTGCACTGTTGCCCGAACTCGAAAGTGCCCGCGCCGATCGGGCCGCACTCCAGGCCGGGGCCAGCACCCGGGCCGTCCTGGACGCGACGGAGGCGTTCCTGGAGGACGTGGATAGCATTCCGCAGACGCCCTACACGCTCTACCGGGAGTTCCGGCGCACCGGGGAGCGGTACAGCTACCAGAATCCCTTCAACCTCAAACGCAGCCGTCTCTGGGCTGCTGCGCTGCGCGTCTTCTTCGGCGACGATTCGCTCATCGACACGGTGCACGACTACACCTGGAATATCTGCGAGGAGACGAACTGGGTCATCCCCGCCCACGAGAACCGCACCATCGACCTGACCGCCGTCGGCACCGGGATCAACCTGGCCGAGATGTTGGTGCTCATCGGCGACGCCATGGCCGATGAGGTCGTGCAGCGCGTGCGGGACGAGATCGACCGCCGGATCTTCCAACCCTATCTGGCGGAGGATCCCACCCTGAATTGGTTCCACGGCACCAACAACTGGAACGGGGTCTGCAACGGCGGGATCGGCGCGATGTTCCTCTGGCTCGAGGAGGACCCGGCGCGCTTGGCGGAGGGATTGGCCCTGGTGCTGGATGGGCTGGACATCTTCCTGCGGACGGCTTTTGAGGCGGACGGTGCGTCGACCGAGGGCACGGGCTACTGGCAGTATGGGCTGAGCAACTTCATCCCCTTCGCCGAGATGCTCCGCCTCCGCACGGATGGCGAGATCGACCTCCTTGGCCTCGATCGGTTGGCGGACATCGCCGCCTATCCGCTCCACGTCGTCCTCTCGCCCGGGCGGTACGCCAGCTTCTCCGACTGCGCGCCCTCGATCTCGCTCATTCCGGGCAACCTCGTCCGGTTGGCCGAGCGGACCGGGGTGGAGGCCCTGCCGAGTTTGATGGCCCCGCCGGCCCCCCTCAGTTACAGCGCCGCCCTGCCCTTGATGCTGCGCACGATGCTCTGGTGGGACGGCAAGCGCCCGGAGTCGCTGGAGATCGAGGACGCTGTCCTCCCGGCGGGTGAGGTGGTGCGCTTCGTGACGGAGCCCGCCGGTGCGCCGCCGCTGGTATTGGCCGCGAAGGCCGGCCACAACGCCGAGAACCACAACCAGAACGATGTCGGCAGCTTTATCCTCCATCAGGACGGCGAGGACCTGCTCTGCGATCCGGGCAAGGGCCTCTACAGCCGCCAGTACTTCAGCCCTCTCCGCTATGAGAATATCTTCGCCAGCGCCTACGGGCACAGCGTCCCGGTGATCGGCGGTCGGCTCCAGTCTGCCGGCATCGAGTTCTCCGGCGATCTGGTCGAGGTCGCGCCGGATGAAAAGCGGGTCGTGATCGCGTTCGGTGACGCTTACCCCGTTGAGTCCCTCGATCGGGCGACGCGGATCCTGCACTTGGATCCCGAGGCGGCCCCGGGTGGCTCCCTCTGGGTGGAGGACGCTTTCCACTTCTCCGGCGAGCCGCTGCCGGTGGAGGAGGTCTTCGTCACCTGGGCGGACGTCGAACTCGACGGCGCGACCGCCACGTTGCACGGGGAGAAGGCCGACGTCACCATGACCATCGAGGCGCCGATGGATGCGAGCTTCGCCGTGAAGGTGCTGGAAGAGGCGTCCCTCGCTAATAAGAAAGAGGGCATCCTCAAGCGCTTGACCTTCGAGATGCCTGCGGCCCCGAAGATGCGCGCCCGCGTCCGCGTCGACGTCCTGCTGCACCCATAGTCCTCCCCCCTCCGGGGGGAGCTAGAGGGGGGGAAGGTCGCCAGAGTCGCGTTCGCGCGCACAATGAGTCCCCCCTCCGGGGGGAGTTAGAGGGGGGAGAGAGAAAGGATGTAATCGTACCCATGAAAGGCGATACCTGGAACGAGTCAGAGACCTACGCCGACCCGGTCACCGG
>CAYMAQ010000015.1:19805-34788 GCA_964388385.1 uncultured Anaerolineales bacterium
CCATGAAAGGCGATACCTGGAACGAGTCAGAGACCTACGCCGACCCGGTCACCGGGCGGACCGTGCGGCGCCTCACCCGGTGGGGCTATTACAACCAGACGCCCAACTACCACACCCACACCGGATTTACGGCCGACGGCGAGTGGCTGGTGTTCGCCAGCGGGCGCGTGGGACGGAGTATGATTCTCAAGGCCGAGGTCGCCACCGGCGACCTGACCGAGTTGGTGCGCGTGGACGCGATGGGCACCCGCACCAGCCAGCATCGCGGCAACGGCGGCGGCGTGGGTAGCGGCGCCGGGGTCACCGGCGATGCGCTCTGTCTGGCGCCCCGGAGCCGTTGGTGCGTCTACTACGTTGGGCGGTCGCTCCGCGCCGTCCACCTGGACACTTTCGAGGAGCGGACGCTCATCGGGGATTGTGGTAAGGATAAGATCTTCGGCCATCCCAGCGTCTCGCCCGACGAACAGACGGTCGTCGTCCCCATCTACTCCGGGCATCCGGAGATCGTTGCGGGAACGCGGATCACGCGGAGTTACATCTCCTTTGCCGCCGAGGACTTCCCGGTGCTCTCGCTGGTCGAGGTGCCGCTGGCGGGCGGGGAGATGAGGACCCTCTACGAGGAGATAGGCTGTCACTCCGCCCACACCCCCCACTGCCCGGCGAACGGTGACCTCATCCTGATGGACCGCGATCTCCCGCCCCGTCTCTGGGGTGGGAGCGACGGTGAGACGCCGCGCCTCTGGCTGCTCGACCGCCGCTCCGGGGAGGTGCGCCCGCTGAAGACCGACTATCCGGCGCCGTTCCAGGTGCATGCCGCGTGGACCTTCGATGGCGGGGTGGTCCTCTATCACGGGCCTCTGCCCGGGGGCGGCACGTATCTGGGCGTCGCCACCCCGGAGGGTGAAACCCTGCGTGAGTTCGTCATGTCGGAGGCCGTGCACTACGGTCACCTCACCGCCGATCCCCAGCGCCCGGCGTGGATCCTCGACGGCAACCTCTTCCCCGACCTCTTGACGTGGGTCCGCTACGATGCGGAGACGCCCCAGGTCGAGGTCATCGCCCGGCACGCCACTGAGTGGCGCACGATGCCGTGGCAGTTCACCCACCCCCACCCCCTGGCCGATCCCACCGGACGGTGGATCTCCTTCAACGCTGCTCACCAGGGCCGCAGTGACGTCTTCGTTGTTCAGGTATAGATTCAAGAAGCGCCCAAAGGTTTTGTCGAAAGAACAGCTCTGCATTCACATCGTAAGGAGGAACCGATGAGCCACCCACTATCCATCACCAGGATTGAGGTCCATATCTACCAGTGGGAGTCCCACGACCTGGGACCCGACGACTATTACAACGGCTTCAACCTCGTCTACAAGCCCGGCGCCACCCTGACCCGGACCGGACGCATTTTGCAGATTCACACCGATGCGGGGATCACGGGCAACTTCGTCGGCGGCGGCGCCGGCGACTACGCCCAGATGGGCGTCTTCGCCCGCTACCTGATCGGCAAGGACCCCCTGCAGCGCGAGCTGATCTTCAACGACGTCAAGCGCGCCCTGCGCAAGGTTGACAAGATGAGCATGGGGCCCGTCGACATCGCCCTGTGGGACATCGCCGGCAAGGTCCACGATGCGCCGGTCTGGCAGATCCTCGGCGGGTGGAAGACGTCCCTGCCGGCCTACGCCTCCACCTATCACGGCGACGAGAACGGGGGGCTCGACACCCCGGAGGCCTTTGCTGACTTCGCGGAACAGTGCTTCGAGATGGGCTACCGCGCCTTCAAGATCCACGGCTGGAGCCATGCGCCGATCCGGCGGGAGGTCGACAACGTCCTGACCGTCGCCGAACGGGTGGGGGACCGGATGGACCTGATGCTCGACCCCGCGTGCGAGTATGAGACCTTTGGTGACGCGCTGCGCGTGGGCCGCGCCTGCGACGAGGCGAACTTCTTCTGGTATGAGGACCCTTTCAAGGACGGCGGCGTCTCCTTCTTCGCCCACCGCAAGCTCCGGCAGATGATCAGGACCCCCATCCTTATGGGAGAGCACGTGCGCGGCTTCGAGCCCAAGATCGATATGGTGGTGGCGGACGCCACGGACTACGTGCGCGTCGATCCCACCTACGATATGGGCATCACCGGCGCCATCAAGATCGCCCACGCCGCCGAGGGCTTCGGGCTCGACGCCGAGGTCCACGCCCCCGGCCCGCCCCACCGGCACCTGATGGCCTCGATCCGCAACACGAACTATTACGAACTCGGTCTCGTCCATCCGAAGACGACGCATACTGCGCCGCCCATCTATACCGATTACAGCGACAGTCTCGACGCCATCGACGCGCATGGGCACGTGCCCGTTCCCGACGGTCCCGGCCTCGGCGCGACGATCAACTGGGACTGGGTGGAGGCCCACCGCGTGGGCACGGAGGTGTACCCGTAACTTCTGCCTGGGCTCCGAACGGGTTGGTAAAAGCTCCACGCGGATCTGCGATCTGCGACGCTGCCGTGCAAGCCCGGAGGTTGCAAATCTCCACCGAGCAATGGGGGAGCCGGGTTTTATCCCGGTTCCCCCTCCGGCGCGACCGCGACCAGCGTCACGCCCAGATCCCGCAGCTTCGTCAACACACCGTAGAGCGCGGCCTGATCCGGCAGCTCGCCGGTCAGCGTGGTCGTGCCGTCATCCTCGTGGGCGATCGTCAGCACCCCCAGCCAGTCCGACCATCCGGGTGGCAGGTGCCCGCGAACGCGGATTTCATAGATCGCCATTCGCGCACCTCCTCGCCAGAGGTCGGCCCCTCATAGATTCACCGCGAGGACGCCGACGCTGATCAAGAAGCCCAGCAGTCCCTTCTCCACGATCATGCCCGGGTGCCCGTCCCAGAAAATCACGATCATCGCCGCCGAGAGGCCCGCCACGCCGATCAGGATGGGCCGGGCCCACGGTCCGCCGACCCCCACGCCGATCCCGCCGATCACGAAGACCAACGCCGCCAGGGCGTAGAGCACGCTCGCCAGCGAGCGCGTCGCGGCGTCGCCCAATATCCCGGTGAGGAGCCAGGACTCTCCCGTCCATCCCATCTTCGGCTCGAACGGGACCCATTCCCGGCTCAACACCACGAACCACAGATGGACCAGACCGTGCGCGATCACGAACAACCCTGCCAACACCCGAACCCACCCCGAACTCAGTATCGTATTCACCGCTTTCACTCCCTTTGTATTGAACGATAGGTGCGAAGCACTCACAGCAGCACCTATCAAAGCCCAGTACCCACGCAGAACGGCATCTGTCACAACTCGAGGCGACACTCAAGTGCTTTGCACCGGCTTCTGAACTTACCGCTGTGCCATCCCTTCGCCCAAAAACCCCTGGATCGCCGCCGGCACCCGACCCTCATTGCCCAGCAGCATATGCCCGCCCTGATCTACCGTCAGCATTCGCGCCGCGGGGATCGCCTCCGCCATCGCTTTGATGTCCTCGTATCCTGCCAGCGGATCGTCCACCGCACCGATCACCAGCGTCGGTACCTCGATGGACGCCACGGGATATGCGTTGTTGATGTCCGGGTTGGAGACGTAGGCGTCGTGGACCGCCCCGGTCGCCCGCGGGCTGACCGGCAGCAGCGTGGTCATCACCTCATCGACCGCCTCCCGATCCGCCTTGGTGAGCGGGTAATCCTTGGGCACACCGATCACCGGGTGGAGCTGCTCGCGGAAATGGGTTGTCAGCAGCCAGAAGAGAAAGTCCGAGCCGAAGACCGTCTTCAGCACCGGCTTGGGCGGCATCCCGATCGGGGACGCGCTGGGCGCGTTGGAGGAGACCAACACCAGTTCGCTGCACCGGTCCGGATGGCGCATCGCGAACTGCAGCGCCGAGGTGCCGCCCGCCGACGTGGCGATGACGCCGACCTGTTCGAGGCCCAGCGCGTCCAACAGTGCGGCGAACGCGTCCGCCTGATCGGCTGGGCGCGCGTCGTCGGGCATCGGCGTGCCCGGATAGCCAAATCGCGACGGTGCGATCACCCGGAAATGAGCTGGATCCAGCCATCCCTTCGCCAACATCACGCCCTGGTCGTACCCGCCCATAATCCCGTGGACGCTCAGCACGGGGATCTCGCCCTCACCCCACGTCGCTACCGCCATCGGCCCCATCGCGGTCTCGACCGTCTCGTGCTCGACCGCATTCAGCCGCGTCCGTGCCGCCTTCAGATCCCGCCGATAACGGGCGTAGGTCACGCCGCCTGCCACCGCAATAGCAGCGCCCACGACGCCCAACGTCCAGCGCACCCATCCGTGTTTTGCCATAGGACCTCCTCTCGGTCTCTTATCTGTGTTCAGCCTTACGCGCTCTATTGTAAGGGACGCGGGGAGGTCTGTCGTCTACCGAATGGGGCAATTGGGGGTTTAGTTGGGGTTTACTTGGTAAAGGTTTCCCCCCTTCGGGGGGAAAACAAAGGGGGCGATCTCCGGAACGCAGTTTCCATCGCTTGCAGCATCGTCTTAGGCCACCGGCCTACCCTCCCTCTGGCTCCCTCCCAGGGGGAGAGAATTTTTCTTGGGGCGGGTCAGTCAGTTCGTCGCATGCAGATTTCCCTCCATCGGGGGGAAAGACAAAGGGGGGCTCACGCACGCTCGTATGAGGCCGAAGGAACGTCAGAGCAAGCCTAGCTCGTGGGCGCGAGCAGCAGCCTCCGTCCGGTTGTGCACGTCCAACTTGCCGTAGATGCGGGCCGTATGGGCCTTCACCGTCCCCGTCGCGATCACCAGCGCGTCCGCGATCTCGGGGTTCGTCCGCCCCTCGGCCATCAGCGCCAGCACCTCGCGCTCCCGGTCGGTCAGCGGCTCGATCAATCCCGGATGGAGTTCCGGCACCTCGGGCGCGGGCGCGCCCATCATCCGGAGGATCTGTGCGGCGTAGGCCTGATTGGGCCCGTCGATCCATGCCAGTAACCCTGCCAGGGCCGACCCCGCATCGAGGAACGGGCGCACGTACCCCTCCGGGGCGCCGAGCGCGAGCGCCGCCCGGAGTGCGTCCACGGCGTTATCCCGGCGGCCCTGGGCGCGCAGCGCCAGCGCCTGCCGGATGCGCGCCTTGATCGCCAGATCGCCGCGTCCCTGGGCCTCCGCCTCGGCCACGATCGGATTCAGGAGCGCCAACGCCCCCGCCGGGTCGCCGTCCGCCACGCGGACTTGGGCCACGGTCAGCGCGCGGAGCATCTCGTCGATGTTCACCGGGGCCTCTAAGGAGAGATCCTGGGCGTCAGCCCACTGCCGAGCTGTGGTCAGGTCGCCGCGATCCAGCCGGAGGCTGATACTCAGCCGGTCCACCATCGCCGGAAGGATGGGAACGACCGCCCGGGGCGTGCCCACTGCCTCGGCCTGGGCCAGCGCGATCTCCGCCGCATTCAGGTCGCCCTGCGCCCGGTGGATGCGTCCCGAGACCACCTGGGCGTAGATCTCGTGGTTGGGATTCTGCCACCGGCGTCTGCTCGATCCCCGCCGCGGCATGTTGGGCGGCGACCTCGAGTTCGTTGCGCGCCCAGAGCACCGTCGCGAGTGCGCTCTCGAGGCGGCCCGCGTAGCCGGGGATGCGCCGCTGTCCGGACGGACCCGCCTGCGCGACTGTCAGTCCTGCCCGCGCGGCTTCCAGCGCCTCACCAAGGCGTCCCTGGGCGTGCAGCAGCAGCGTCAGCTCCGTGTATCCGGTCACCGGCGTCCAGACGTTATCCAGCGCTTTGCCGTACGCTACAAGCGCCCGAAAAGCCGGCTCCGCGCGCGTCAGCGCCCCGATCATCCGGTACGTGTATCCCCGCGACCAGGCCATCACGCTCCGCGCCCACGCCTCGTCCTCGTCCAGCAGATCATCCGCTTGGTCCGCCAGCGTCAGGGCTCGCTCACCCTCGCCCATCGCCACCGCGATAAATGCCCGGATCGCGGCGATGTGACCTCGCAGCCGCGCGGTGCCCTCACCATGCGATTCCGCGTCCGCCAACAGCGAGACGACGGCCCCCGGATCGCCGGCAAACGCCATCGCCCAGGCCTTCTCGACCGCCAGCCGGGGCCGTGCCGCCACCAGATCATCCGGCAGGCGCTCGATCCACGTGAGCGCCTCGGTGAGGTCGCCCTGGGCCATAAAGTCGCGCGTGTGCGCTTCGACCAGATCCGCCGCGCGGTCCATATCCCCCGCCGCCAGCGTGTGCCGGACCGCCGCAAGCGGCTGCCCGTGCGCCGCCAGCCAGCCCGCCGCCCGCCGATGATAGACGGGCACCCCTGCCGGCGACACCTGGTGGAGCCGCGTGCGCAGCAGCTCCGCGAAGAGGTGGTGGTAGCGGAACCACACCCGGCGTCCGTCCAGCGGCACCACAAAGAGGTTCGCGCGCTCCAGGTGGGCGAGCACGCCCTGCGAGTCCGTAAAGGCGGTGCCCTCGAACTGGAGCTTGGGTTCCTCAGGCGCTTCATCTTCGAAGGGCGCCAGCTCTTTCCTGCGGACCACCGCATCGCAGAGCGGGCCGCTCATCCGACTCAGGATCGACGTCGCGAGCAGGAAGTCCCGGACGACCGGCGGCTGCCGGTTGACAACCTCCTCCAGCAGGTAATCGAGCACGTAGCGGTGGCTGCCGGAGAACGCCCGCACGAACGCCCGCGCGCCCGCCGCATCCGCGTGCTCGCGCAGCGCCAGCGCCGCCATCTGGAGCCCTACGGGCCACCCCTCCGTGCGGGACGTGAGCGCCGCGACGTCCTCCTCCCCGAGCGGGGGCACCCCTGCGGCGTCCAGAAAGGCCGCCGCCTCGTCCTCCGTGAAACGGAGATCGGCGGCCCGCACCTCGACGAGCTGGCGGCGCGCCCGCCAGCGGTGCAGGGGCATCGGGGGATCGGCGCGGGAGGCGAGCACGACCCGGAGCGTCGGCGGCATGTGGTCGAGCAGGAAGGTCATCGCCTCGTGGATCGCCCGCGTGTTGAGTACGTGATAATCGTCGAGCACCAGAACCATTGGAGATGGTGCCCGTGCTACGTCGTTGATCAGGGCCGTCAGCACCGCCGTCGGCGGCACCGGCTCGGGCGCCGAGGCCATCGCCCGGGCCTGATCGCCGAGGTCTGGGGCAACCTGCCGGATCGCGGCGATCAGATAGTGCAGGAACCGTGCGGGCGCGTTGTCGTCATCATCCAGCGAGAGCCACGCCGTCCGGAGATCTGAGGTCTCCGCTTGCCGGGCGTCCCACGCCGCGACCAGGGTCGTCTTCCCGTAGCCCGCCGGCGCAGCGACCAGCGCCACACGGCGATCCGGCTGCAGGCACGCGTCGAGGGCGGTCAGCAGCCGGGGGCGGACCACCCGGTCGGTGCGCACCGGCGGCGGGATCAGCTTCGTTGTCAGCAGCGGCGTGTCCATGGGCCTTATAGTAGCACGGGGTCGTGGGGATACAATGGGAGCTCAAGGCCCATCCTGTCTCTCTATGGGCCCGCGTCCTCTTGACGTGTCAGGGCGCCGCGTCATCCTGAGCGCAGCGAAGGATCTCGAACGCGTCAACGCTGAATGCACAATCTTCGTCGTCGTAATCGCCGTTGTCGGTGTACCCAGGCGCTGATCTCTTTGGAGGTCTTGGTTGGTGGAAGTTAGTTACGCCCAGCTCGACGCGAAGAGCTCCGCCTGCTGGAGCACCGTCTGCGTCGCTTCCGCCTGCAGGTCGGGCGGATAGCCGTGCTGGCGGAGGATCCGCTTCACGATGATACGGATGCGCGCCCGCGCGCTGCGCTTCACCGTCCAGTCGATGGTGACGTTTTCGCGCACGGCCTTGACCAGCTCGTGGGCGATGAACGCCAGCTCCTCGTTGCCCATCACCTCGACGGCGCTCTCGTTGGCGGCGAGGGCGTCTTAGAAGGCGATCTCCTCCTCGGTCAGCCCCAGCTTTTCGCCCCGGCTCTGCGCCTCCCGCATTTCCTTCGCCAGCTCGATCAGCTCCGCCGCGTTGATGGTCCGGTTCTGGTACCGCCGGATGCTCTGATCCAGCATCTCCTCGAACGACCGCGCCTGGACGACGTTCCGCCGCGCCGACCATCGACTCCAGACACGACCACTTGGATTTGAGCTTCTCCTTGCTCGTTCCCTCTTCCCCCTCGGTGATCTCCTCGAAGTCCGGGTCGATTTTCGGGCGCAGGTTGTCCCGCAGCTTGATCTTGGCGAGCCGCGCCTCGTATTCCTCGAAACCCTAGTCGTGCCCCGGCGTCAGCACGCGGCGGGTGCAGGGCCTACCGGTTTACAGATCGGATACGTCATCCAACACGACCACGCTCAGTTCGGTCACCCGCTTGAGCGCAATGTCGTTGGTGAGGAAGGCATCGCATCCCGCGTGGGTCGCTACGGCGCATTGCAGGGCATCTGGCAGGCTCAGGTTGTGGCGTGCCCGCAATTTGGCCGCCTGGGAAGCAATCGCGGCTTCAATCGCCACAAAGTCCATCCGCCGGATCAGTAACATGCTGAACATCTCCACGGCATCGGCATGCCCCATCCGATAGGGATGGACCAGACACTCCGCCAGTGTGATGGGGGAGGCAACGCCGACGAGCGTGCCCGCGTCCATCCGATCGAATACCGGGCGCACGACGGGAAAGTAACGGGGGTGCTTCTCCACATAGTAAATGATGGGAGCGGTATCCAGAAAAAGGCGTTGGACGGTATCAAGCTGTTGGGACAGCGTTATCCCCGATCTCTCCACTGCGCTTCCCTCCGTTCGTCCGATTCACGCCGGGTGCGCGTGACCCACGCTTGAGCATCCTCGCCGAGCATCGGATAATCGTAGCGCCCGCAAATATCGCGCCACTGATACTGGGGTTTCTCCCGCGCCACGGCCTGCCGGGCGCGTTCCAGCAAATACGAGGCCAGCCGCAGCTGTTCCTCGACTTGAAGGGTATCGACTTGCTTGAGTAATTTATCATAGGTGACGGACATCCTTCACCTCCTTCTTCACCTCGAACGGCTTACCGTATCTTCGGCAAGCGCTCCTATCCCGAATCACCGTGCTTGCCGCTTTACCCTGGATTCAACTATCAAGTGCAAGTTCCAACTGTCTCTCTAAAGACTGTCTCAGGTATCTGGAACTCCAAGTATTTTCTGGGACGGTTGTTCAAGCGTTTGTGTACCCAAGCGATCTTGGTTTCAGTCGCATCTGAAAAGTTGCTGCTTTTCGGGAAGTATTGGCGCAGCAGGCTTTGGGTGTTTTCGTTGGTCCCCAGTTTGCTTGTGCTGATATTCTATGTGACATGGCAATTTTCGGATAGATACTTAGGGCTGAAAGCTCAATAACTTCCACGTTTGGGGTGCTTTCTGCACCGCTTTCAGCTTGATTTCGCGGAAGTTATTTGACAGCCAATCCTTAGTATATCATAAGTGTGTAAAACCTATACACCTTTCACGCCCATTGTACCGAAGTTCTTGTCCCTAACAGAGAATTTCGTGGAAGTTACTAAAAAAACTTTGACGAGATATTCGCGGATGTCTTTCGCTGCCACCCGGTCCGCGTCGACGCAGGTCGACGTTCGGCGCAGCCTTCTCACGTGACTTTAGTCGCGGCTCTAAAGGCTCCTGTTATCACCGCTGCACTCACTCGATTTCCCCCTCTCGGGTCCTTTAGAACGATCGCAGTTGGCCGAAAAGGCTCAAAGCCCCACGTCTTAGGGACGGCTTCGTTGCCAAATGCCCGCTTAGCCAACGTTAAAATCGCCAAAGAAGGGGCTTTGAGCCCTAACTGCAATTGCCCTACCTGGTCCCTTGAATCGCCTATCGCGCGCTGCTATACTAGAATAAAAGTCATAGGCATAGGTCGAGTTCAAGCGCGTGAGCACCCACGGACCGGGGAATGCGAGAGGTCCATTACGAAACGAACCCATTTTTTGACGGGGCCCGCGGTTCAGGTGCTATGGGTTGTCACGATCTTGGGTATCGAGACAAAGCGATTGCAGTAATTTGCCATTTATGGCAAATTCAGCGTATGAAATTCGTGCAAGGCCTCCGCCTCTCTCCATCCTAATGTCCACACACACTCACATCTCTACGATGTCCCGGTACCGGTGTGCCTCATCATCGAACCACTGCGCCTCAAAGGCCCGGATCAGCGTCGTCAGCACCCGCGTTCGCAGTGTGTTCTCGCCCGCCCGTAGATACCGCGTCGCCAGGACGACCTCGCGCGGCGTCCAATCGACGGAGTGGAAGGGGCTCCCGTTGATCGACACCTCGGTCGCCTCGTGAAAGGGCTCGGGATACGCCAACGTCACGCGCACTCGGTCGCCGGCAGGCACCTCGGGCAGCGTGAACGACGTCGTATACGTCAGGGCGCCCGCGTAGAAGGGTAACCCGTTGGCCTCGTACGCCTCGAACCGGCCCACCTGCCGGGGCGGGACCAGCGACAGCGGATCCAGGTCGACGCCGAAATCCCCTGCCAGGTAGAGCGGGTTCCGCAGCCCGCCGTCGGTCCGGTCGGTGGTGACCTCGATCTCCAGCGCGTTCTGTCCCCGGACCAGCCGGTCGGTCACATCGACGCCCAGGCTGCCGCGCACGTGGTGATCGGTCGGGCTGAAATCACCTGGGCCGAGAGGGGCACTGTCATTGACGGTCAGGCTCCACGCGCCCACCAGGGAGCCCGGCTCCATCACCAACGCCACGGGACCGTCGTAGGCGCTCTCGAACGTCAGCCGGTAGCGTACGGTCAGATCGGGCAGGGTCAGATCCGGCTCGTGCCCGAAGTACCCCCGGAAGTGCGGCGCGAACGGCATCTCCGATCGCGCGAGTTGGTTCGCCAGCGGCTGCGCGGGCACCTCGGCCTCCGGCCCGCAGGTCCCGTCGGGCTGCCGGATCGCCATCTGCCACGCGCCCAACCACAGCAGGTTGCCGTTATGCGTCTCGATGTGCGCGGGTTCGGCGACCCGAACCGTCATGCGGGGAAGAAGGGGGTCCGCGCCCTTTATCTTCGTGGGGATGGCCTCCAGGAGGAACGATTCGAAAGGGGCCAGGGTGCGGCGGTAACGCCCATCGTCCGTCGCCTGAAGCGCTGGCGGTCGCGCCGGATCCAGGGGTGTCTCCCTCAGGGGGTGGTCGCAGTCGAACGTCACCGTCTGCGGGTCGGCGCCCACGTTATATCCGAACCACAGCGTCCGACCCGGGCCCGTCCGCTTCACCAGCAGCACATCCCCGACCTCGTCTCCCGCCGCGTCCTGCACCCCCAGGCCGGGCTCGGCGTGCTCGAGCACGCGGTCTATCAGCGCATCGACGTCCGGCGCCCCGTCCCAGGCGATGACCCCTCCACCCGCCTCGGCAAAGTGGTCGAGCCACGTCTGGAGTGGGGGCTCCACCTCCCGCATCGGTGGGACGAGCACTGCGTTCGCGGTGACGTCCCTTGCGCGCACGGCTCCCTCGGTAATCGTGCCCTCCGTCAGGACGTCGGTGTCGACGATGTGAAAATCGAGGTGGCGGTGCATCAGCGCCCAGAGCAGGGCTTCATAGCGGCCCAGGTCCGCCAGCGAGGGCCGCCCGCTCGTCGGATCGACCACCAGCAGGTCCGCGTCGATGTGGGTGCCGTTGAACGCCTTCCCGATCCGGTCGACGTAGTCGGAGAGCGCGCCGAAATGGGGCCAGAAGGGCATCTGGAAGAAGAAGGTCGGCGGCGCGTCGTGCTTTTTCAGCCCGTGGGTGCTGTAGAAGAACCCGTGGGGCACCAGGATGTCGATGCCCGCCAGCAGCAGTCCGTCGGCGATGGTCTTGGCGTCCTGCAGAGTCGCGCTCCACCCCATGCTGTGGTAGCACTCGCAGAGCGAGTGGGTCTTGCCGTAGAAATAGGCCGCCGACGCCGTGGCCTTGGCGTTGCTGCGCAGGCGCGCCTGGAGCCAGTCGGGCTGAGCGCCGGCCTTGGTGTGGCCCGGTTCGCAGCCGGGGATGTCCATATAGCGGAGCTGGGCCATCCGCATCGAGGGCTTCTCCCCGCTGTAGGCCAGATGGTGCGCTTGACACCACGTGGAGATCGGCGCTTCAAAGGTCTCGCAGAAGAGCCGGTACCGGAGGTGTTCGAAGTCGCGGGTGACCCGGTCGTGATCCGGATGGGTCGCGTCCTGAAGGGCGGGCAGTCTGGGCACCAGGGCGTAGCCGTAGGCGTCCTCAAAGGCCTGGGGCAGCCGGTCGCTCCAACCCGGTTCGGTCTCGTCAACGAAGATGGAGATGATCGTGTTGCCGAACGTATCGCCGAAGCGGGCGAAATAGCGCTCGTGGGTCAGCTCGATGAAGCGTGCGATGGCCTCGGGATTCAGCACGTCGACCGTGTGGTTCCAGTACTTGTGGTGGGTGATCACGGTCTGCACCGAGACGAAGATGCGGTGCGCTCCCTCCGGCAGCGTGATCTCCAGGATCGGGGTCGGCTCGCTGGCGAAGTACCGCTTGCGGTTATAGTCGGTCAGGCCCATCTCGACGTACGAGTCGCGGACCAGGACCGGGCCGACGGCGCCGCGCAGGTCGCGCCCGCGCGTCCAGTCGACGGCGCCATCGACCAGGGGATACGCGGTGCACGCCAGCACCTTGCCCCTCGGCAGCGCCCGCCGGATGGGGCCGCCCGGCACGTTGAGGGTCTGCTGTTCCAACCGGGTGGCGTAACTCGCCGGGTTGCCCAGCGTCACCTCGCCGCCCGCGATCCCGCTGGGGTAGGGGTACTCGTCATAGAGGTGCACGAGCAGGTCGTGTTCCTCGGCGGCCTTCACGGCGACGTCGACCATCTGGAAGAACGCATCGGAGAGGTAAGGTTGGCCGAGACCCTGGCGCGGGTGGATGAAGAATCCCCGCACGCCTTGGGCTGCCATCTGATCGATCTGCCACCGCACCTCGGCCTCGGTGAGGGTGTCGTTCCAGAACCAGAAAGGGTAGAAACCGGTGGGTATGGGTTGCATCGATGCGCTCCTCTGGGTGATTTGGACGCGTGTCAGTATGCACCGAATTCGAGCCCGCGCAAGTCCCACCTCACCCGTCCTGGATGGTATCACGGCCGATTCTCAATCCTCGATCCTTAATCCTAACGTCTCCTGCCATGTGACTTTTGTCGTAGTCACCGCTCTCCCTATCCGTTACACTGAGATTGAATCAGAGAGGGGGTCGATATGAACACGAGATCTGCAGACACGGCACTACCTGAGATTGACGCACGGGCCTGCACTCGCTGCGGGCGCTGTGTCATGGCGTGTCCCGAAGACGTCCTGGCTCTCACCAAGGAGGGCCTCCGTTTCGAACGTCCTGAGGCGTGCGCCTACTGCGGTCTCTGTGAGATCCTCTGTCCGGAACAGGCGGTGGCGTTGCGGTATCGCATCGTCTGGGACGAGGACGTTGTTGGACCCTGAGCGTGGGTGTCTCGTCAGGTTTAGTTGGGTCGATTCACGTATACTGTAAGAGGAGGCAAGTACAATGTCGATGTTTTGTTTTCAGTGTCAGGAAACGGCGAAAAATGAGGCGTGCACCGTCCGCGGCGTCTGTGGGAAGACCCCGGAGGTGGCGAATCTGCAGGATCTGCTGATCTGGCAGCTCAAGGGCATCTCGTTCTGGGGCACGCGCGCCCGAAATCTGAGCGTGACCGATCCCGAGACCGATCTCTTTGTCGCCGAGGCGCTCTTCGCCACCGTGACCAACGTCAATTTCGATCCCGACCGGTTCGTCGCCCTTATCCGCGAGGCGGTCGAGCGCCGGGATGCGTTGAAGGAACGCGCCCAGGCCGCCTGCCGGGCCCAGCACGGCACGTCCTGCAGCGCTGATCTGCCGGAGATGGCGACCTGGTCGCCGAAGGTCTATGACGCCGCTGTGCTTGCGCTGATGGGGCAGTCGGTGGGCGTGATGGCTGATTCCGGGGTGGATCCGGATATCCGGTCCCTGCGGGAACTGATCATCTACGGCCTCAAGGGGCTGGCGGCGTACACCGATCACGCCTACGTGCTGGAGCACACCCACGATGATCTGTTGGCGTTCATCCAGGAGGCGCTGGATGCGACCGCCGATGACAGCCTGACCGCCGACGATCTGGTGGGCTGGGTGATAAAGACCGGCGAGATGGGTGTCGAGGCGATGCGTTTGCTTGACGAGGCTAACACCGGGACCTATGGACATCCCGAGCCGACCCAGGTCGAGTTGGGCGTCCGGCCCGGCCCCGCGATCCTGGTCAGCGGGCACGACCTCCGCGACCTGGAGGAGCTGCTTGAGCAGACCGAGGGCACCGGCGTCAACGTCTACACCCACGGCGAGATGCTGCCCGCTAACGCCTACCCTGCGTTCAAGACGTATCCGCACTTCGTCGGAAACTACGGCGGCTCGTGGTGGCACCAGCAGCGGGAGTTCGAGACCTTCGGCGGTGCGATCCTGATGACGACCAATTGCATCGTGCCGGTGCGCGACAGCTATCAGGACCGCTTTTTCACCACCGGGCGTGCCGGATGGCCCGGCTGCCCCCACATCCCCGGTCGCGAGGATGGGCAGCCCAAGGACTTCAGCGCGGTGATCGAGAAGGCCTTAGCCTCCGACGAACCGCAGGCGCTGGAGGAGGGCTCCATCCCCATCGGCTTCGCCCGCGAGACGGTGATGAGCGTCGCCGATAAGGTCATCGAGGCGGTGCAGCAGGGCGCGATTGAGCGCTTTGTGGTGATGGCAGGCTGCGACGGTCGCTTCAAATCCCGCGAGTATTACACCGAGGTGGCGAAAGAGCTGCCCGAGGATCACGTGATCCTCACGGCGGGCTGCGCCAAGTACCGTTACAACAAGCTGGATCTCGGCGATATCGGGGGCATCCCCCGCATTTTGGACGCGGGACAGTGCAATGACTCCTATTCCCTGGCTTACATCGCGCTGCAGCTTCAGGAGGCACTGGGCCTGGAGGACATCAACGACCTGCCCATCTCCTACGATATCGCGTGGTACGAGCAGAAAGCCGTGATCGTTCTGCTGGCGCTGCTCTCCCTGGGCGTCAAGCATATCCGCCTGGGACC
>CAYMAQ010000016.1:0-14235 GCA_964388385.1 uncultured Anaerolineales bacterium
GTCTGCTCGAGCAGACGGGCGTTGTTAAGAGCCAAATCCAATTGTTCAACCACCGACTCGACCAGACGAACGCTTTCGTCCGACCATGGGCCGGATCGTTTGAACGTCAACGCACCCAAGCGCTGTCCGCTGACGTAGACCGGCGCGGTCAAACGATAGTTCCCTGCCTCTGTCTCCTCTTGGATCACGCGGCCCTCCCCCTGATCCACCCCGTCCAATGACAAATCACTCTGACGCTCACGCACCCTCCCGGAGATATAGGAATATCCCAGCGACATACGCCTCCGCGACAGAGCCTGGCGCCACGCCCTGACCGCGTCCTCTTCCTGATAACGCTCGAGCTGCGCCAACGTTTCCTGCATCTCCTCAAACAAGCGCACATTGTCAATCGCGACGGCAAGCGTACCGGCTAAGACACGAAGGCGCGCTACATCCCCCTCATCGAAAGCCGCCGGTCGCTCCGTCTGAATATCAAGAACCCCAATCATCCGATCGGACGATATCAAAGGCAGCGCCATCTCCGAGCGAGTCTCCGGAAGCTCCGGGGTCGAAAACCAAGTTCGATCCTCTCCAACGTCAAAAGCAAAGCGAGGCAACCCTGTCTCTGCGACATACCCCACAATTCCCTGCTGCCCAACACGTAACCGATGGGCGCGCGCCAGCATCCGTTTTCCACCTTCCGAGGATGCCGACTGAAGCGTGACCCAGTCTCCGCTGGGATCCATGAAGAAGAGACCCACGTGATAGAAATTCAGTTGCTCTGCAATCAAATTCGCGGCCGTATCGAGCAGCGTCTGCAAATCACGAATACCAACGGTCATTCTGCTCAATTCTGCAATTGCCTGGAACTGTTCTGCACGCGTACGAAGCTCCCGCGTGCGTTCCCGGACCTCGTCCTCCATCTCACTGCGTGCCCGGTCGAGCGCCCTGGACGTCTGTTCCAGTTCACTGACAGTCGTGCGCAAACTGCGCACGTTGACGAAATTGACAAATCCCCCGGTTGTGATGAGCATCAACCAGGTGAGCCCTAACCCGATAAACCGGAAACTCTCAGGAGACGATAGGATGATAGGCTCATAAAGACCCGCTCGTTGGACCAAGCCGGTGAGACCATAGAAACCCAGTCCAATAAGGGAAAAGTAAATGCCATCGCGGGGCTTCAGCAGCGTGCTGGCAAGCGTAATCGGCCAGAATAAAAGAATCCATGCCACGGATTGTGCGCCGCTCAATAGAGAAGCACCGAAAAGAATAGCCAAAAAGCTGATCCAGACGTACGCCTTGACGACGATGTCGATGGTTCCCTGCTTGACCAGGACAAAGCACAAAGCATTCAGCAACAGAAAACCCACAGGGAAGATAAGTGCTTGATTGACGGCACGGATTCCAGGTAAAACACCCCGTCGCCCTGCCATAAAAACTGCCAAAGCGACTACCGTTGATACGAAGGTCGCCAGGACCATCAAGTTATTGAATAACGTCCCACGGCGTGCCAGGGCTTCGTCCTCAACGTCAACCGCGACGAACTGCTGCCAAACTCGCAGACAAACTCGCAGAAGGCGATCCATCCGGACACGAATACTGTTGCTCATACGATCTCCTCCCGCCTTTCGAAGGAAAGCTGTATCGTTCCTTGCTCCGCGCCCAGAGCAGCAGCCAACTCTGTCAGGGTGCGTTCCACCACCGATTCAATCTCCACCTCGGCTCGAATGTGAGACGTCACCTCACCAATAGTCTGTTCCAGAGCGGCGCTGCGGCTGATGTCATCGAGCAACCGCAGGCGGTCAATTGTCTGTGCGAGCTGGTCGACGACGTCCTGAATCAGGGCCAGATCCTCGCGATGCCATCCACCGGAGGCACCAAGCTCCCGTTCAAGACCCAATACCCCAATGACCTCGTCACGAATACTGAGAGGAATCGCCAGACTGCGTGCGTCCTCGTCCAAAATCAGTTCCTGCCGGACGGAAGCCGCGTCCATCAAAGGGAGCCACGCCGCTTCATCTACCTCGACCTCACGATTCCGATATCGATATCCGGTCGGGGTATGCTGGGCCTCACGCAAGGCCTCCCACGATTCACGAACGTAGAGTCGCTGCGTCAATTGCGCCTCCTCCAGGGCTTCGACCAAGGCTTCCACCGTCTGATCGAGATAGCGCCCCAACGCGAGCAATTGCTGACTCGTCTCATCCTCTGATTCCTCTGGAATATCCAGCGTCGCATCATAGTCACCGGCTACGACCGCCTGCAAAAATGACACGTACTCATCAATACAGCGGCGCAATTGTCGTCCGATGGCGGCTTCCTGCTCCCGGGCCTTTGCCTCAGCGCGCTGGGCAGCCTCAGCGTCCATAATCGCTTGCGCGAGCTCCACTCTCCGTTGCTCCAAAGCGTTCAACGACTGCTGGTTTGCACGCTGAAACCGGAGCAGAATCATCGTCGTAATGATCGTGACAAGGGCGAAAATCCCCAGATGCAAAAGACGAAGTGCGTCTCCGCCAACACCCACTGCCGGGAGCAATCCCACCGAATCCACAACAACGAATCCTGCAGCAATAAAGAGTATAGGAATAAGAAGTCGACTGACCGTCCGACGCCCACCGATGAAACCGGCAAAGAGCAACAACGCCCAATATCCAGGCATCAATGGGCCGGTCAGCCCTCCCAGAAAGAAGACAGCCAGGGTCAGCCCTATGAGAGCTCCAACCAAGAAGAATCCAATAGCCAAACTCACTTTGTGCGCTCTCAAAAGGTAAAGGGTCAAAAACAAAACGAGAAGTTCGAAGAGACTGGCGATAAAGAGCGGTAATATGGGAAACTCGGGATTGACCGATCGGATTACAGCGTAAAAGGCCAAAAGCACTACGAGTCCGATGATGCTTAACTGGGTCACCGACCGCAGCACATCGGCACGCTGCAATTGAGGATCGCTTCCCTTAAGATTGAGACCGTCAAAAACGTTATCCTGCATAGGGTCCCTCTCCTTCGTCGGAGTCTTCCGGCTTATCGGGCCGCTCGGGTCGGATCACCGCGACCATCTCACGGGCCTCGGTCACCTCGGCCAGCGTCGCCAACGCCCGGCGCATCGCTTCCTCAACAGTGGCGGCGGAACGGATACGGTCTGTAATCTGACGGGAAAGTTGTTCGCGCAACGCACGGCGCTGCGTATTCTGGTAAAGCCGGGCGTTCTCCAACGTCTGCTCCACCTGTTCCATAAGCGATTGCATGAGAGCTATATCGTCATCGGTCCAGGAATTTTCCTTATGGGCCACAACTCGACCCAGCGGATATCCCCGCGCTGTCGTCAACGACAAAGCAGTCTCGTACAGGCGGTTGCCATCGTCCGCAACGAGGCCCCCTGAATCTTTCCCTTGATCCGAATCGCTGTCCCCACTAACGTTCAGCGGTACAACCTCAGAGGCCTCATAGCGATAACCCTTTGTCGCACTGGACCGTATCCACTCCTGCCATGCTTGTTGTGTGGCAGCCCCACCCGCTTGGCGCTCGGACTCCAGACTCTCCTGAAGTCGATCCAGAATCCGCGCATTTCCAATCGAAGCAGCCAGAGCATCCGCCAAAATATCCACAACCGTGACGTTATCCTCTGTCATCCGATCTCGGCTGTGCAATTCGAGGGCACCCAGAACCCGATCATTCCGTCCACGCAGGGGTACGGAGATCGCGGACCTCGTATCGGGCAATTTGTTTAGTATGCCCGTAACACCGGATTGACCCTGGCCCTTTTGAACGAGACGTGATTGTCCGCGGACCAACACATCACCCACGGCTCCCAACTCTCGGATCGGTACTTCGTGACCCTCGGCGAGTAGAACACGCCCTCTTTTGCCGGTCGCAGCTTTTATGGTTGCGCGCTGTCCGGGGCTATCAACCAGATAGAGCACCACGTGATAAGCATTCAACACTTCACTCACTTGCACCACGATCTCATGGAATAACGTCTCAGGATCGAGGCGCGTGCAGATCAATCGCACCAGCTTGGCGATCGCATCCAGATTGTGTCGGTGACGTTCCCAGCGGACCGCACGCATCTCATACCTAGTCCGACGCCCCCTTAGCTCTTCGAGGATCTCTTGAATTCGCGCCAACGCTTGTTCGAACCGCCCGGTTCGATAGGAAAGGAACACCCCGGTCACGGTCAAGGCAACCATCGCATAGATAACCCAGAATCCAGAGCGTACCCAGGCCGGGGGGGCTAACTTGGAAACCACATCGATGTCCGCCAGCCACGTGTCCAATACAAAACCAAACCCGGTCAGAATAATAAAGGCGCTGTGACTCTCCCCGCCCGCAATTGCAGTCCCCAGGATCACGGCGGCGAACCCCATTGTAACGCTGATCGGCAGCCATCCTTCAAGGGTCATGGCACCCATCACCGCAGCGACATTAACGCCGATTACAATGGTCAACGCTGCCGCGTTGAAACGTTCTCGATGGATGAGCACGTAGGCGATAACGAAAAGGATAAGCACCTGAATATAAGCCGCCACCATAGCCAGCCACTGCCAGGCCGGCTCGGTCCATGCGTAAAGCCCGACAAAAGCGGCGATGCCCACAGCCAATAGCCCCATCGCCGCGGGCAGGAACTGCACAGTCGAACGCCTGCCCACGACCTCCATGGACGCCAGAAAACGCTGCGCTCGGGCTTCTACTGGATTCAGATCATCGCTCATACGTTAACGCCCTCTTCTCCAATCTCCTACTCACAACTACCGGCAAAAGGCCCCACGGCGTACTCAAATTCCAGCTACATATCCTCAAAGGTGCGCTCCTGCTGAAACTCGATACTGAGGTCGTGGACGTTCATCGCCTCACCAATCTCTCGGACAGCCGTCTGGAGGATCGTGTCAATATTAAGAGACGAACGAATCCGATCCGAAACCTCGATGGTCAATTGCTCACGGGCCGCGCGCTGTTGAGTCTGGCGATAGAGGCGAGCACTCTCCAGTGCGGCGCCCAGCTGTTGGGCTAACGCCTCCATCAACGTACGTCGGTCCTCGTTCCAAATTCCCCCACGCTCTGGAAGTTGAGCGTGGATCACCCCGACAACCTGATCCCGGACCTTCACCGGCACGGCTAACGAAGAGGTATCCTCCTCGGAGACCGTCGATACGCCAGACTGTATGACCCACTCCTCCTCCGGCAGCCACGAACCGGAACCGAGCTTATAGGTACCCTGAGACTCACTCACAAAGCCTAAATCCGGGCGAGCGCGCACCAGATCCATCCACGCCTCACGGGTCAATTCGCCCATCGCGCGCCTCTCAGCATCAATGCTCCGCTGCACCTGCTCGAAAAGACGGGCATTGCTGATTGCCAACGCGACCTGATCCGCCAGGGAACTCAGAACCGAGATGTCCTCCTCGGTGAAGGCCTCAGGTTCCCTGCTTTGAACGTCAAGGACACCGATAATCTCATTACGAGCGCGCAGCGGCAGTGTCATCACCGACCGGGTTTCTGGGAGATCGGGGTTGCTGAAATAAACAGCATCCTCACCCACATCAAGCGCGATTCGAGGTACCCCGCGCGAGGCGACATAGCCAACCGTTCCCTGGACGCCCACCCTCAACCGATGGTTACGGGCCAGCATCCTCTCCCCACCCTCACTCGACGAAGCTTTCAGTTCAGCCCACTCTCCGGTCTCATCGATCAGGAATAGACCCGCATGATAAAAGTTAAATTGCTCGCTGATCAACCGGACGACACGGGAGAGCAGCTCATTGACGTCCAGAATGGAAGCGGCATCACGGGCTACCGTAACCGTCGCCTGCAGATAGCGTGCCCGCTTTTGCAGATCCGCAGTCCGCTCTTGAACCCGTAACTCCAACCTCTCCTGAGCCTCCGATAAGTTCCGAGCCGACACCCGGCTGCGATTCAACGCCAACACCACCCCATTCAAGAGGCGCTGCTGTGCGATCACAATCCCACCACCCAACATCAATAAGCCGACAGCCACAGAAACCCACGTACGAAGACTTGCATTGTCCGTCAACAACCCGACCTCTACGACCGTCAACGCCCCCACGGAGAACTGCCAACCTACCAGCAGCGCGGTCGCGAAGCACAGACCCAGCATCACCACACCCGCCCACCATCCCAGGAAAAGCCCCGCCAAAACCACCGCAGCCAACCACAGTGCGGCAATCCCCCCGAAAACCCCCATGTCGAGGGAGCGAACCAATCCAAGGCCGTAGAGCATCGACAGGAGACCCACTGCCTGCAGGTGATAATGGATTCCAGGAACAAACGCGATAAGAAGCAACCCAACGTACACGGCTGCATAGATCGGAACCTGCCATGCCCGTCCCCGGTTCACGGCCATCGCAATCTGGACGCCGAAGACAACGGCCATCAACAACGTGACAAAGCGTGTGGTCCGACGCACCGACTGGCGGCGCCAAGCCTCCAAGCTCCCGAACAATTCCCCGCCAGTTTCAGCCTCAGACGGATCCAGGGACGATACCGACTCAACGCGGGATCCAGGTCGATTCAATGACATATGAGTTTTCACTCCTGACCATCCGGTGATGCCAATCTGACCGAGACTCGCTCCAACTCCATCGCGCTGCGGATCTCATCTGCCGCAGCCTGCAATACCGCTTCCAGTTCCAAGGAGCGACGGACCTCCTGCATCACCTGTCCAATGGCGCGCTCCCGGGCAACCAAACGCTGGGATTCGTGATAAAGCCGGGCTCGCTCCAGGGCGCCGCTCAACTCATCCGTCAGATTTTCGATGAGTGCGATTTCATCCTCGCGCCACCCGCCAGTACGTCCAGACTTTCGCCCATCAAGCACCCCGATGACCTCTCCTCCGATTCGAATGGGAAGGGCAAGCCTCATCGTATCGGGCGCTATCTGCTCCACGGTCTCACCCGTGCGAAACGCCTTCTCCATCTCTGGACGCATAGGGGGGACAGCCGCAGTCGCACCGCTGGCATCCACGACAACCCCCAAATCCGGCTTGACCTCCAGCAATCGAGACCACGCTTCTCGGGTCATATCGCCCCGCGCTTGTCTCTCGGCACTCAACGCCTCTTGAGCCTCCTGAAACAATCGTGCGTTATCAAGCGCGACAGCCACTTGATCATTGATGGCCATCATCATGCGAACGTCCTCCTCTTTGAAGGCATCCACAGTCGCGCTATGCACGTCCAGAGCCCCGAGGATCTGACCGCGAGCAATCAAAGGCAGCACCATTTCCGAGCGAGTGTCTCTCAAATCGCGCATCCCCGTAAATAACGGGTCTCCCCGCACATCCCGAGTGACGTACGTTTCTCCGGTCTTGGTCGCATATCCAATAGGACTCTCCTCGCCGACCCGGAACTGCAGTGACGTTTCCTCAACCAACTCGATCTGCTCATCCGGAAGCACCTCGGCTTGAATCACCGCAGATGCCCAGGTTCCGGTATCATCAACGAGAAAAACCCGCAACCGATTCAGATCAAACTGCTCGGCCAAGATCTCCACGACACGCCGTAGCAGCCGATTCATCTCGAGCGTCGCTGTCGTCTCCCGTGCTACCCTTGCAGCGGCCTCAAGGTACTGGGTGCGGTGGGCGAGCTCTTGGGTTTGTGACGCCAATCGATCACGGCTCTCACGGAGCTCGCGATTCGTCTCCTTGAGAGCAGCCTCATTCCTCGAAGCTTGGCGGAATCCCCAAGCGATCCGCCGCACCGCCGTACGCAGTAAAAGCGCTGTCATCCCGAAAGCGATAAGAATAACAACATAATCAATCAACGACGGGGGCATTTCCACAACAGGTATAATATAACCGTGACGCTGCAGGATATACGCGCCCGTCAGAGCCGCGACCGTCAACGGCCCGAAAAGAAAGACGGCACCCGGGCCGAGGGTCAGCGCCGACATTGTGATGACGACAAAGTACCCGACCACCCCGGAGTCATTGATGCCGTCATAACTGTAAACCGGAATCGTGAATGCCGCCCACAACACCGAGGAGATGACGATACCAACCAGCCGGACTCGACCTCGATGCAGAAGGAGCAACAGGATCCCGGAGATAATCGCGACCACCAGAAAAATTGCATCGAGCAGCCATCGAGCTCGCGGGGAAAAAAGATGCAAGATCGGCAACAGTGACAGCGAGGCCAGCATCACGGCCCACAGAAGATCGTTAAGAACCCGCGCCGATCGAGATTTATTCTCCTCCTCGAAAACCGGGGCTTCCATCAACCGAAATATCGATCCTAACATCGTGGGACTCCCTCCTCCTCTAAGCCTCTGGTTCGCCCGGGCCCGGTTCCACTATCCGCAATACCAGTTCATCCAAACCCAGGGCTTGGCGAATCTCCCGACCCGCCGTCTTAAGAACCTCCTCCAGGCCTAAGGGCTCCCGCATCCGCGCCGCAGCTTCCGCCCTCATACGCTCTCGAGCCTCCCGCCGCATCGTCTCATCAAGCAGACGCTGGTTGTTGGCAGTCAAGGCCAGTTGATCGGCAAGAGCCTCTACCAAAGCCACGTCCTCAGACGACCATCCGGTTTCACGCTCAATCCCAAGAACCCCCACTACCTCATCCCCTTGCATAATAGGGACCATCAGACGTCCCTGCTCGTGTTGGGTCTGGCCCGCGTGAATGACCGGTTCCACTTCCGGAAGCAACGCCCCCGCCAGGGGATCAATCAACGCGCCACGGCGGTCATAGCCGTTCACAGACCGCGTATCGAGATATTCAGCCCACACCGTCGTTCGATAACGCTGCTGAGCCCTATGGGCGCGCTCCAAAGCTGATTGGGTCTCCGAGAAAAGGCGAGCGTTCTCCACAGCGACCGCAACCTGGTCGGCCATGTTCTGAAAAACGGCAATGTCGGTATCGCCGAACGCTTGTTCCACATCGCTTTGAACGGTCATAGCTCCAATGACCTCTTCACCATAGCGCAGGGGCAGGGCCAACTCCGATCGGGTTTCAGGCAAATGTGGGTTCTCGAATTGAACCACTTCCTCCCCTTTCAGCTGCTTGCTCAAGGGGTCACCGGTAGCCACACACATCCCCACCATCGACCGCTCATCGAGGGGCAGGCGCCAATCCTCGGCCAGCATCGCACGACCGGCTTCTCCCGTTCCTGCCTGAAGTACGGCAGCAGAACCCCCATCGTCCAGCAAGAAAAGCCCCACATAGTAGAGATCAAAACGCGACTTCACCAGTTGCACGACCCGAGGTAACAATTCATCGAGGTCCATCAAAGAACTCGTCGCGCGGGAGACATCCATCACCGCACGAAGACCCTGAGTGCGTTCCTGCACCCGGATCTCCAGATCACCAATCAGAGATCGTAAGCGCCGGGTCATCCCATTGAGCGCCTCCGCCAGAACGCCGATCTCATCCTCCCGCTCGATCACGGCAGTCCGGTCGAGGTTTCCCTGAGAGATCTCAGCGGCGACATTGGAGAGCGAGAGAAGAGGGCCGGTGATCTGCCGGGAGATGAGACCAGAAGCTCCGGCTGCAACGCCCACAACAAGCAATCCGGCTAACGCATTGACCAACAGAGTCACCTGAGCCCCTCGGAACACTTCGGTCTCGTCAAGTTCGGCAACAATGCCCGAACGCAAACGGGGTATCCAGGTATAGACGCCCAACACCGGCACCCCACGATAATCTTCATAGGTATCGCGCCGCAGTTCCGGTCGCTCAATCATCACAGCATCAATACCCTGACTGTGAACCGCCCGATCCCCCGGATCACCCCGCGACTGGGTGACCACCTGAAAATCCGGCCCAACCAGATAGACATCCCCCGAATCTGTCGATCGTTCGGAGGGAAGTGCCTTCCCCTCCCCTACCATCACCTGGTTAAGTTGTGCGGCACTCGAACGAGCGGCTAACACACCCAAGAGCGTTCCACGCGGACTGACAAGCGGTCTCGCAAAGAAAATAGATATTTCTTCGTTTTCCACATCATAAGTCGGGGGATGAATAAAGGGTCCCTTTACGCCTCGAAGAAAATAGAGTTCCGCGACGATCGAATCCCCTTCTCGGGTACGGTCCGTTGAAAACACAACATCCCCTTCGGGCGTTATCAGGAATATCTCCTCATACCATGACGTACGATCCATCACCTCATTAAAGCGCCCCAAGAGTTTGGAGCGGGCATCGCGTTCCACGTCCCCACCGGGTCCCACCGCCAACAACGACATGGCTTGATCCAGCTCGTCCCCCTCAATGATCAGCGACTCAAGCGCGAACTGTAAATGGTCCAACCACGTATCAAGAGCCTGCGCCTTGAGAAGGACGACAGATTCCAATTGCTGAAACGCTCGCTGGCGGGCGTTGCGGATCCCGACGACGATCGACGTGATGCTGACCAGGGCCGCTGCGGTGAAGACCAGGGCAATGAACGCGTAGGTAAGTCGGCGTTGGATGGAGACAATCCGCTCATAGGCCATCATTGCACGATAGATGGCGAACACGAGTGCTAGAAGACCCACGCTTACAACAAAAGCCGTCACGACCTCCCGTGAATCCACATTCAGCGGATGCCATGGAAGGGCCAACCAATCCAACGCGAGCACGAGCCCGCCTATCAGAACACTTAGGACCAGGGCACCCGCACGCGAGTCGGGATGGACAATCCACAGCGTCACAAATCCGCAGATCGCCACAGCCATCACAGCGACAAAAAACGTGCCCCCTGCCAGAAAAAGCATGCTGGTCGGGAAAAACACCATCAACGTCGCCATGAAGAGCGAAACGGCTTCCGACTCCCGTCCCCTTATCGCCAGGATACGGGCGGCGGCAAAGCCCCCTGCCACAAACCCTACGATTAGTGCCAAGGCAAGGGCCTGCCACGCAGTAGTCAGGATAAAGATAACCAGGAATATCAAACCACCCAGGGCAGCAATTCCGGCGAAAACCAAGCCAAGCTGCGCGGCATTCCCAAGCCGCGCTTCCCGATTTCTCCTCCATGAATCAATCATGATTCCTCCGCCCCATCACCGGTAGGATCACCCGCTTGGGGTGGCCTCCACTGTATGAAGACCCGCGACGCATCAAGCATCTCTCGTAGCTCCAGGGTTGTCGTCTGCATCAGGTCATCCCAATCCAGAGTCCGTCGCATCCGGTCCGTCACATCGCCGATCATCCGCTCTCGTAGGGCCACACGACGCGTTTCAGCCAAAAGCCGTGCGCTTTCTAATGACAATGCTAACCGGTCCGCCACTTGTTCTACCAATCGGATCGTCTCTGCCGGAACCTCAGCATCCTCAAACCGCACGTTGAGGACGCCCAGGACCTGATTACGGAGACGGATGGGGACACCAATCCCGGCACCCTCACCCTCTGAAATCAGGCGAGGCGCCGGAGTGTCGCCATCCTCGAACTCTCCCGCCCGATGACCATCCGGACCGAAGGTAGTGACCACAGTCCGATCCTGACTCCATGCCGCATCGGCCTCCGGATGACGGTCCGCGACCGACGCCACGTCAACCAATCGGTAACGATATCCTCGCGCACCGGACTGCTTCTCAAGATAATCACGCCAAGCATCATGTGTATATTGACCCGTAACCGCACGCAGTTCTCGGACGTTCTGCTCCATCCGTTCCAACAACTGGGCGTTGGTGATCGCATTAGCCAACTGAGCCGCCATAGTTTGCAGCGTCGTGATATCATCCTCGGTAAACGCACCGGGCATCTCGTCCTGGATTGTCATCGCCCCCATAACCTCACCCTGACTAATGAGAGGCAATGCGAGCTCCGATCGCGTATCGGGAAGCAACGGATTCGGCCGTCTTCTTTCCTCATGCATCACGTCGTAGGTAATCCGCGCATTGCCGGTCGCTACGCAGTAGCCGATCATCGAATCCCCACCCACTTCCAATCGGTGTCCCCGAGCCAACATACGTCGACCGGCCTCCCCACTTCCGGCAACGAGGACTGCCCACTGGCAAGCGTCATCGACCAGGAAGATCCCGGCATAGTAGAGATCAAACCGATCCCGGATCAACGTCACGACCCGGCTCAAAAGTTCATCGAGATCGGTGAGAGAGCTCGCGGCGCTGGAGACCTCTGAGGCAGCAGCGAGCCGTGCCGCGCGGCGCTGCACGTCAGAGACCAGACGTTGGTTCTCCAACGCCAACGCTGCCTGCTCCGCAATGGCTTGGGCCGTGCGGACCTCCTCTTCGGTCCAGCCGACCTGCCCCTCTCGGGTAAAGCCGAGAACGCCGATAATCTCGTCCCCCAAAAGAGCAAGCGGAAGCGACAACGTCTGTTTGTCCCCTTCGTTGTTGGCGACCCACCGATTATCCAGTACCGCCGCCTGCATCCCGGAGACCCAAGCCGTCTCCGTCGGACCCTCGCTACCTGGTGAAATCTGATAACCGCGGATCGGGGCCGTATAGCCCTCCCAGGTCTGCTCCAGGTAACGCTGTTGCGCAACCAGAGCATCACGCAGCGCGATATCAGCCCTGCGACGCTCCTCTTCCGCGAAGTCAACGGCAGCGCGCAGATCCTCAAGCAGCTCGGTTCGCCGGATGATGCCGGTCACGGCCTCTCCCAATTGGTCACACACCCCGAAATCATCGGGTCGTCCCCAGAAGACGCTGACGCCAAAATACTCATCGCCCACCGACATCGGGAGGACAGAAAAAACAGCAGGGGTCGATCCCAACCGGGCAGACCAGGTCTCCTCAGGCAACAACCGATTGATGGAGAAAGCCTCACCTGCATTCTCACGCTCACCAGGCGCATACCTGAGAGCCAACGACGCACGATCTTCGGGCTGAACAGAGTCTCCCGGTTCCATAGGGGTCGACAGATAGCATGCATTCAACTGCAACCGTGGCAGAACGTAATCGAAGCGCGAAGGAAGCTCATCGAGCGCGGTCAGGGTCGCAGTCTGGGCCTGAAACCACTCAATCGCTTCACGACGCTGGTTGGCAATCATCTGCTGATGAGCCTGCCACCGGTTCTCCGCCTGCCCAACCAGAATACGCGCCTGTTGGAAGAGATCCTCCAATCGGCAGATTCGCTCCAAACGACGACCTGCCGCACTCCCAATACCTCGCAAAAGCTTCCGACGGACAACGGTCAGCCCCTTCTGCCACTGAGAAAAGCTGTAGGGGAGAACCCCCCCATCCCTTCCTTCCTGCTGGAACCGACTCAAAATGCGATCCAACGTCCGCACAAATTCGGTAGACGCTGGCTCCTCCAGGTCATTGACCAGGGCCTCCATAAGCAGAAGGTGATCGGATGGCACAGACCCTTCAATGGCATCCGCCAGACAATCCGCAAGTGAGTCGGACTGGGGGAATTCCTCATCCGCCTCCACCGATCCCACAACGCTGATTTCCGTGACGACAGAGGGCAGACAGCCACAGGACCGGCGGACGACCAACTCGGTGGGGATGGGGGGATTCTCCCCCACAGCTCTTCCCGTGATCAATCGATGCAGGATCTCAGCACCCTGTTTTCCCATCTCATAGACGGGCTGGCGCACAGTCGTCAAGGGAACCTCAATCTGCGCAGCTTCCTTGACGTCGTCAAATCCAATGACCGCAAGGTCCTCGGGCACCCGAACACCCCGAGCATGCAGCACCTCCAACGCCCCTATCGCCGTCTCATCGTTACTACACACAAGCGCATCGATCTCGGCTCCCTGCTGGAGCAATCTCTGCACACCGCTCACACCGGCCTCAGCCGTGAAGTCCCCCGGCAACACCCAGTCCTCAACAACGGAGAGGCCCCTGCTCGCCAAAGCGTCCACGTACGCACGATGGCGCTCCTGAGCGACCAAGGAGGATGCCGGTCCCCCGATAAAAGCCAGACGTCGATGCCCATGAACATCGATCAGGTGTTCCACAGCCTGACGCATCCCGACATATCCATCGGCAGCCACAGAAGCCATCTGATCCAGATCAAGCAATACGCCCACCATCGGGAGGTCCGGATAGCGCGACCGGAAACTCCGCAGGCGGTCGAGGCCGCGTTCCTCCCGGTAGGCCAGAGCACCGGTGAGCACGAGACCATCGAACCGTTCGGGGGCGATCCATTCGTACTCGCCCAGCTCTCCTTCCGTGTTGCGGAACCCCTCCATCAACACGATGCCGAAGTTCAGATCGTTCGACTGAGTATAGTCGATCAATCCCGCAAGCAAGAGATTGGAATAGAAATCACCAAGGGAGCGCAGGAGAATACCCAGCGTGCCTCGGGATCGTCCAAAAGGTTGTTCCCGCTCGATCTCACCGCGTACCTGAGAAACCATAGACTC
>CAYMAQ010000016.1:14335-32168 GCA_964388385.1 uncultured Anaerolineales bacterium
GTCCAAAAGGTTGTTCCCGCTCGATCTCACCGCGTACCTGAGAAACCATAGACTCTCCCACGACGTTAGCGATCCGATCCGGCCCGGCGGCTATGAGTCGGACGACTATCAGCCGAATGACTATCAGACGCACGATCATCAACCGCAGCTTCCAACAACTGCTCCCGTGTTCCCAACCGGGCGACTGCCCTCGGAGCGTTCAAGACTTTGCTCAATTCCGCCAAAGTGATGCGCAACACCGCCTCCGTATCCACCGCCCGCTGAAGGTGATCAACGATGGAGCGCATATTGACGACCTCCTCCAGGGTCTGCTCAGCCTGACGCCGAGCCCTATCCGCTTCCTCGAGCAGACCAAAGCGGTGAAAAACGCTGCTAAAACGCGCCTCAATCCGATGGTAGACACCTCCATCCTGCGGACCCCAGCCAACCACGGCGTATCCCAAGACATCGCCCTCTACAGTCAAAGGCAGCACCACAAGGGCCTCCTTTGACCCCGCGTTGATAACTCCATCAGGAATGAGACCCCGTTCCACAGAAAACATTTGATCCACCACCCCGGCTCGCCGGTCATTGACAATCAGCACCCATTGGGCGCGTTCGTGAACCCTGCCCGCCCAGCGAACCAGATAACATTGATGCACACCAAGCTGAGGCAGCGTGCCCTGGATCGCCGGCACGAGCTCAGCGAAATCCTGGGCACCGCCTAACTCGACATCCAATGTACGCAAGAGAGCCGCCTGAGTCTGAAAGTCCTTCAACGCAGCATTGGCCATACGCTCAACGTTCTCAGCAACTATGATACGGCCCTGCTGAAGAAGATCCTCAGCTTTGAGCACCGCATCCGCTGTCTCCAGAAAGGGAACGATGGCCTGACGCATCTCGTTGAGGCGTTGATGCCACACGTCGATCGAGTTCCAGCGCCCCGAGAATGACTGCATATGGCGTTCCAAGGCGCGCAAAAACGTCAAGGGACGGGCAATCCCTGAGGATGATGTATCTCCCGTCAATATCTGAGTCCCCTCGGCCTCACGCATATTCTCGGCAAAGGCCTGCCAGATCTCGACCGGAAGATCCTGCGGCTTATACTGTTCACCTAAGGGATCATCACGCCTCGGTTCGCCCTCGCGAGCCGACCGACCGACGGCTGCGCGCACAACCCGATCAGAGACACACCCACAGGATCGACGCACCACGAGGGGAGCCGGCACGAGGGTTTGAGTCGGCACGGAACGCCCCTGCACACGATCCAGCAACGTATCGCCAACGTGATGAGCCAGTTCATAGAACGATTGACGGGCTGTCGTCAAGGAGAGAGAAGCGCGTAAATCCGGGGCGTCGTCGAAACCGGCCAACGCCACATCTTCCGGCACGTTCAAGCCTCGATCGTGCAGCACCGAGTAGGCCCCGGCTGCCATTGCGTCATTGGCACCGACCACAGCATCAAAAGACACCTGCGCGTTCAGCAGGCCTCTCACCGCACTCGCACCCGACGCCTCCATGAAATTCCCGGACACCACCAGATCGGGATCCACCTTGAGATCGTGATCGCGAAGCGCCGTTTTATAGGCCCGGTAGCGTTCCTCGGCCTCAGGATCACCTTCCGGCCCGGTTATGAACGCAATACGCCTAAGATGATGGGATTCAATGAGATGAGAGACGACATCCCGCATCCCCCCGAAGCTGTCCACCCGCACGTGAGGCACGCCTTCAAAACCCGTGGCCCCCATCACAATGGGCAACGGCGCATATTGTTCACAAAATCGCGTTATCTCTTCTTCAGATACCAGATGCCTCAAAAACGGGCTCATTATTAAACCATCCAGCCACGTATTGCTTGCGAGGCGAAAAGCCGCATTCCGAGCCGTCTGCGAGTGCAAGGGCCCCCCGGAAAATAACACGACCGTCACATCCCTGGATTTTGCCCAGTCAACCACCCCACTGGCAAATTCATTCTCAGAGGGGAAGTCGAGATCGGTCAAAAGAGCACCCAACACACATCCCTCCCCGCCACACAAAGATGGGCCACCGCCCTGGCTTGTCCCAGATTCACGTCCGTGAAAAACCATCCCACTCCTCATTCCACAATCTGCTGATCGGAAACGTCCATATGAACCGACGCCTCTCGAACTCCGGGCATATTACCCAATTCCCTGACCGTCGCCCGCAACATAGTCTCCACATCCACCGCATTGGCCAATATCGCGGCGATCTGGTTAATTCGCTCCTCTCTCGCCGCGCGGCGTCGGGATTCGTTGAGCAGTCGGGCACTATCGAGGGCCTGCCCAAGCCGATCCGTCAACGATTGCAGGAGATCCACCTGAGCCTCCTCCCAGTCGCCATCACCGAGATCCCGGCGGAAACTTATCGCACCGACGACCTTACGCCCAACCTGAATTGGGAGTGCCAGCATCGCCTCGGACTCATCTTGATAGTGAACAGGTTCGGCCTCCTGAATCGCCCGGGTCGTTTCAACCGCCCAATCACCCTCCACGGGGAACACGCGCTCTCCAACGTAACGATATCCCCATCTCCCTCGGCCGCGCAGCAGCTCCTCCCACGCTTCTGCAGAGATCTCGCCATAAGCCCGTCTGACTGCCGCCAAAGCCCGCTCATTCTCGGCAAACAACTCTGCATTGTTAATCGCAATCGCGACCAAGTCGGCCATCGTCTGAAGTACAGTTATGGTAGGTTGATCGAAAAAATCCGACTCGGTGCTCTGGACCGTCACCGCTCCAACCACCCGCCCTCGGGCGCGGAGGGGTAACGCCGCCTCAGCACGGGTTTCAGGCAACTCCGGCGTTGCCATTCGCACCCGATCCACCTCCGCCTGCTGGGCAAACCGGCTCTCACCATGCTCAACGGACCATCCGATCATCCCCTCGCCAACCCGAATCCGGTGCTCGCGTTGAAGCATACGCTTTCCAGCCTCCCCGGTCCCCGCTCGCAGCACCGCCCACTCACCTGTGGGGTCGACGATGAAAAGGCCGACGTAGTAAAGATCGAACTGCTCCTGGATGAGATCCACCGATTCACGCACCAGTTTTTCGATATCCGTATACTCCCCCGCCACATAGGCCACCTGAGCCGCGGCCTCCAAATATCGGGATCGCCGCTCCAGATCCGCCGTCCGCTGCGCGACGCGTTCCTCCAATGAGTTGCGCATCTGTTGGAGCTCCCAGTTCCGGGCTCGAACGTCCCGCTCCGTCTCCTGCATCTGGGTCAACAAATATCGATAGCCGCGACTGGACGCGTGGACGAGACTGACCATCAGGAGAAAAATTGCGCTGTAGCTGAACACGACATCGAAAGGAGTATCCGGATCAACCGGCAGCATGCCGCGCTGCTCGGCATCCGCCAAGGCCAATCCAGCCAGAACGCTCAGGGCCGCAACGATAAGGCTCTCCCGTCCTCCAAAGAGGAGACCAGCCATTGCGACTGTGACTATCAACGCCGCATAACTGGCATCACGGACCCCACCCAGGTTCCAACTGATAGCCAGAAGTGCCAACCACATCATAGAGACAAGAAGACCGGCAGCCCACTGCACGTGCCCCTTCCGATTGAGGTAGACCACCCAGAGGCTGATCACACAATACCCTAACACAGGAATCAGGATGAAAAGTGAAGGATCGGACACAAGCCGGAAAAGGCTATAAGCCAGCGGGAGCGCAAAGAACAACCACGCGATCGTATGCACTAATCGCGCTTTTCGGGACTTTTCCTCATCATCCGGAAATGTGGGGAAAACCCACAAAGATCTCAATCCATCCGGCATAGCACCTCCAAAGCGTCAAACGGAACCCATAGTCGAGTCCTGGCAATCACAGGCTTTCCCCACTCTGCATCTGGACCTCAATATGGGCGACGTCCAGCCTCTCACCAATCTCGCGCAACGCGGTCTGCAAAATCAAGTCCATGTCCAGGGTTTCCCGCATCCGTGCGGAGATATCGGCCAACAGGCGCTCCTGTTCCGCACGGCGGGTCGCCATCTCCAGCAGCTCAAAATTCCGTAGAACGGTCGCAGCCTGATCCGATAAACCGCGATAGAGCCGAATCTCCCGCTCCGTGAAATCATACGGGATGTCGAGCGATTGCACCACAAACCACCCCAACAGACGCTGCCCGCTGATAATGGGTGAAGCCAGGAACGCCCGCACGCCTTGAGATTCAGTCAGCGTCCTACGAGATCTCGGATCCAACTCCGCCTCACGATCGAGATCGGAGACCACAACGACCTCATCTCGAAAATCTCCCAGGACCGGCAAATCACGGACGCTCCATCGATCTCCGGGTCGGTGTCGAATTTGATCCGATTCCGCATCCCAGACAGCTTCAACACGCATCGCGCTGATCTCAGTGCCACTGCGCTCCGCTATCACCAACAGACAGCGATCTAACTCCGGGGCGACCAAACTATCCACAAAGACCCTCAGCAACTCATCGGTTCTGCCGGTCTCAACGAGAGCACGGCTGCCCTGATAGAGCACACCGGCCTCCTGGAGCGTAGTCTGGGTCTCAGCGAACAGCCGGGCACTCTCCAATGCACGCCCAGCCTCAATCGCGATTGCCTCGACCAACTCCATTTTGCTTATCTCAAAAGCCTGATCATCACGAACACGAATGTTCAGCCACGCGACAGGAGAAGTCTCCCCTCCCAACGGGATGACAAGATCATGCGGTTTTCTCTCAACCCCCTCCTCCGCGAAGCCTGAGGGTCGAGAGGCAAGCTCAACATCCTCAACGCACTCAATCTCGGCCAACTCAACATCCAGTATCCGCCCTACTTCTTCGAGCGTGATGCGTATCACAGTGTCAGGATCAAGAGAGGCACGCAATCGCCTTCCGACCTGGCTTAACGTTTGCTCCTGTTGTAGCCGGACCTCCGCCTCTCGAACCAGCGCACTTCGCTCGAGAGCCGCTCCCCCCAGTTCTCCGATGAGTTCAAAGAGACGTTGTTCCAAAGGCGTGAAGGTATGCGGGCGATCGTGGAGGGCTAACATCCCCCCTAATATCTCACCCTCGACCTGAAGCGGGACAAACGCCATAGCGGCAGCCCCCATCTCATCAGAGAGCCCAAAAAGCGCCTCAGTCAGTTCAGGGCTGAATGCTCGCTCAGCTTCCTCGATGTCCTCAACCCAGAGCGCCGTCTCAAATGCCAGACCCAAAATCACAACATCCATCACACTCTGCATACCCAACCGCTCAACGTCCTGCGACGTGAATGTAAGCTGATCCCCCTGCAAATCAGCCGCCACGACCAGATGATCACCGAGGGGATCCATCCGAACCAGAAGGACGCGATCAGCATCGAAATCCTGCAATGCGTTCAACATAACGGCATAAACGTCCTTATCAGTTCGCGCCTTTGCCAACTGCTGGGCAGCCCGATAGAACGGACTGGCGATCTCCAGCACCCGGGTCTCATCCCCTCCGTGATGGGCATTCGCAAGGGTCAAAGCCAGCTGCCGTGCCAGACTCTCCAGTGCCGTCCGCTCCGCACCGGAAAACCGACCCAATTCAGCGCTCTGCATCTCAAGAACTCCCAACATTTGATCCCCGACGTGTAAAGGGATCACAAATATGGATTGTGCTGCAGATAACGCCTCATCCGGAGAAATAGCTGCTTCCTCCTCCAGCCTAAATATCCGGGCAGCCTCATTATCCAACATCCAAGCCACTGCACTTTCATCACCCCGGCGCACCCGATACCCCTCTCTGACAAGGTGTTTGCCGGGTTCAGACGCCGCAGCCCGAATGGATGCCCACTCACCGGTCGTATCCACCACAAAAATTCTTACCTCATCGAGGTCAAACCGATCGGCGATCAACGTCACCGCCTGATCCAGCAGAGAACTTGGATCCAACGTTGTCGAAAGCGATTCGGCAATAGCAAGCCCTTGATCGACGTACTCCGTCCGGCGCCGGAGTGCCTCGTTCGCCTCTTGAAGATCCGCCGTGCGGCCCTTCAGAGCACTCCGATCCTCTCGAAGTATCGCTGAAGTGACATCCTGCTGCGACAACGCACTTATCAACCGGGACAAAAGCGTGTTCACGAGCCCGATAAGCCCAGCACCCATCAATCCAAAAGCCACCCATCCCCCAACCCAAGACACCAGAGAGAACGGATGGATATTATCGAATAGAGGCGTGAACCTGCCACTTACCCGGAGAATCAAAAAAATGAAGAGCGATACAATACACCCGGCGAGAACCCCATAGCTACTCCGCGCACCGATAAAGAACCCAGCGAAGACAGCGCTACCCAGAAAATAGAGGGGGGCGCCCCCGGCTTTGCCGTACAAAACGAACTCCACCAAGCCCAGAATCAGCATCGCCAGAGGAAGGGACCACGCACGCCAGACGTAACGAACCTCGACCAAGGCACCGATCAGGAGTGCGACATAGGCCACCGCCACCGCAACCATCAACCACGTCGCTCCGATCGAGCTTATGGCGAAGAGACTGAGCACCACCAATGGCAGTCCTCCAATAGCAGCGATCCGCAACACCGGTTGCAGGAGTGTTGTACGTAATTTCGTCAACGCTCCAGAGGGCGCTACGCCGCTCGTATAAGCTCGATTTCCCACCCCATCCTCCTACGACTTATCCATCCTCAAATCCAACCCGAACCGGCGCCGCACCCACAGAGTGCCTGGCATCTCCCGAGGCGTCAAGCCTGTGCGATCTGCTCGTGCGAGAGAGGGGCCTGCACAACCGCCATGGCATCCGTCTGCGCATAGACAGGCACGGAAAACGTAAAGGTGCTCCCGACGCCCACCTCACTGTCGACCCAGATGTTACCGCCGTGAAGCTCAATAAACTCCTTGCACAAGGCAAGCCCGAGGCCGGCACCGGGAGGATTCCCATTGCCCTTCTCAAACTGCGCAAAAATCCGCTCGCGATCTTCCTGGGGAATGCCAACACCGGTATCATTCACGCTCACGTAGACGTACCCATCGTCGACCCAGGCGCGCAGCGTAATCGCTCCGGCGTCCGTAAATTTAGCCGCGTTGTTAAGAAGATGGACCAAAACCTGTCTCAGCCGGTCGGGATCCGCCCGAAGCCTGGGAAGATCGTCGGGCACTTGGGTCGCAAACTCGACATCCTTCCCTCTGACCAGGGCACTTGCCGTCGGCAACACGGCCTCAACCATATCTGAGATCTGAACAGGCTGCAAGCGAAGCTCCATCAACCCCGCCTGAAGCTGGGAAATCGCCAGAATGTCGTTGATCAATCCAAGCAAATTCTGACTGTCCTTGTAGATCTGTTCGACATCCTGGCGTTGACGATCATTCAGAGGGCCGTCGATGCCTTTCAGAAGCACACGTGAAAACCCAATCGCGGTATTGAGCGGTTCTCGGAGTTCGTGAGACATATTGCTTAAGAACCGCGCCTTGAAAGCCTCTGCCGCCTCCAGATGCATCATCGCAATTCGCTCCCGCTCATAGGCGTGGGCGTTTTCCAATGCAATCGTGACCTGATTGGCCAAGGTCTCCAGGACGTGGAGTTCATCCGGCTGTATTCCCTCGTGCGCCACGGTAGCCACTGCAATCGCGCCTATCCTGCGCTCCTCCATCCTGAGGGGCACGGCCACCAAGCTTAGCGTACGCTCGTACCCGTCAGATTTTAAGCCCGGCTCGTTGTGTACCTGAGGGACTCCTTTGCGAATCGCGCTCGCCACGACCGATCCATCACCGATGCGATAGCATGCCGCCCACCGCTTGCTCACTTCAGTCCCGTTCTCACTATTATCTACATCCGGACTGACTGCCTGCAGCTGCGCTTCGCTGCCGCCCGGATTAACCAGGTAAATCGCCACCGAAGAATAGAAAAACCGCTGCAAAATCAATTCGGTGACCCGACTCAGAATCACCTCGGGATCTCGAATCGATGTCACAACCTGACTCACATCCTGACTTGCCTCTAAATGAAGCGCTCTCCGTTGTATCTGGTAGTTCGCCTGCTGAAGCCGTCGGGTCCGTTCCACAACTTTAGCCTCTAAATCCTCGTAAAGGGACTTCAGATCAGCCGCCATTTCGTTAAAAACGTAAGTGAGGATGCCAATCTCATCTCGCGACCGCACATTGAGATGCTGATCCAACTCACCTTCAGCCATCGCAACAGCCGATTCTGTCAGATCAATCACGGGACGGGTTATCTGTCGGATCACCACCGCCGCAATCGCCGTCGTGACAAGCGCGACAGCCAGGACCATTCCGATAAGCGTCGCTGCCATATTCTCGGTTGATGACAGCACCTCAGATTCCTGCTGTTCGACTAACACGCCCTCATCCCGATCCATAATCGGATGATAAGCACCGATCACTCGATCACCGGATGCATTCTCGTACCGGGCAGAGATAGAACCGGTACGTTTTCCGGCGGACCCCATAGGCCCTGGCATTAAAAATTCCTCATCATCAGGCCAGATTCGCCCCTCATTCGAAACCAGGACTACGCGACCGGTGTTGCCGATACCCCGGTCGACTTTTAGGATGTCCCGGATGGACGCGGACGCAAGACACACAATCGCCTCCGAATCTCCGGCACGGGCCGAAACGCTCAGGGTAGCGGTCGAAAGAGGCGCACGGTGTAGTGCCAGGCCATCCGTGAAATCCGAGCTATCCGCTTCAATGGCGGAGAGAATCATTCCTTCACAGTCCACACCTTGACTTTCGGCCACGTAGATCGGTTGACGTTGCGCATCAAGCACAACTACGCCCTGAAATTCTGGTATTTGTGTCTGAAGCCTCGTCCACCATCGGTCATAGAAGGCATCGGAGGTATCCGTCTCCGATAAAGAGGTCGCGACCACCGATTGTAAAGTATGCAGCCAGTGTTCAAAAGCATCACTCTTTAAAGCTGCCACAGAGAGGAGCCTAGCGGTGACCTGGTCCTCGAGATTACGTTGATTCTGTCGGGCTGCGTAACTTCCGATAACAGCAAGGGGTAGGATGGTCAGAATGAGGAAAGCGGTAAGCAAGGTGCGTCCGAGGCCCCCACGCATACCCGTCGTGGGAATGCCCCGCTTGGATGGTGCACCGGATCGTCCGGTTACTCCCGTTCCCATACCTCCTCACCTTGCAGTATACGACGCACCTGTTCAGGAAACCTATCGGGGTCCAGGGGCTTGCCGATAAATCCATTAAATCCAGACCGTTTGGCGCGTTCTAAATTCGACGCCGAAACATCCGCAGTGACGGCAACGATGGGAACGTCCTCAAATTGGGCATCGGTGCGCAGCGAATCCAGAGAGGCGTATCCATCGGCCTCGGGCAGTGCGATATCCATAAGGATGAGATCAATGTGCCCCAGCGTCTCTGCGAACTCCAGGACTTTCCAACCGGAGGCCTTCCATTCGCACTTCTTGACCCCCAGAAAAGCCAAAAGGCGTGTCATCAGGATGAAGTTGTTGAGATTGTCCTCAACGATGAGAATAACGGCATCGGACGGAGAGGTTGTTTTCCATGTCATAGCTTCGTCACACACCTTATCGAACGTGCACGCGAACGGTTCCTTATCACAACATTAACCAAACAATTACAAAACTGGTGGGCCCACCACGGCAAACAGTCGAGTGACGGACCTCACTTCACACCGAATTAAGAAAACCCGCAACCTGCTCAGGAAGAGAATCCACGTCGATGGGCTTAGGAATGTAGCCGATGCACCCGGCCTGGAGAGCCTTCTCACGGTCGCCTTGCATAACGTTGGCTGTCATCGCGACCACGGGAATATCGGACAGTTCAGGATCGGATTTGATCCTCTCGGTAAGCTCATACCCATCGACCTCCGGAAGATTCATATCCATCAGGATCAAATCCGGGCGCTCGGATCTTGCCATCTCAATACCTTCAGCACCGTCACTCGCTTCCAAGACTTCATACCCCTCGACAAGTAGAACGCGGGTGACAAGCAGTCGATTGGACGGACTATCTTCAATGTAGAGGATTTTCTCCCCCATATTCACCTCGAACCAGTAATTAACGTCTACATTATAGCATAGAATTCACAAAGCAATAAACCGTTTTGTAACTTTTCCGTTAAGGTTTGAAAATGGATAGCAAACCTCTCGTAGTGTAGCCGGTCTCACTCATAAAGCAAATGAGCTGACAAAGAAAGAGATCGTGGATGGGGCAGCGAAACGAGAGGGCAATTCATTTCAATCCTTGTGCCGTATCATGCAGCGCGCGCATCAGGATGTCCATCATCCCATCAGGCAAGTCAAGCGTTCTTGCCTCTTTGAGGGTGAACCAGCCCGCATCACTGACATCGTCACCAGCCCGCAATTGACCACTCCGTGGCACCGCAAGATAGTAGAGGATGAGGTAATGATACGCGACGCGCCCATCCCCATCACGTCGGATCACATCCCCCGCCTCCAGGAGATCCAGAACGTCGATCTCCATCCCGGTCTCCTCCCGAACCTCCCGCTTGACGGCATGACACGTCCGCTCTCCAAGCTCTTGCACACCGCCGGGTATACTCCATTTTCCCGCGCTGGGCGGGTTCCGCCGCTTCACGAGGAGCAGTCGATCGCCGCAAGAAATGACAGCAGCAACCGCAGGGATAGGCATCTCAGGATAATGTCGCTTCACGACATCCCCCTCACCTTATTCTTACTTTACAATGCATAGATTCGAACCTCCCTCAAGCATCACACAAGAAGGCGAGGTCGTAAAGACACCTTGCTCGATCCTGATACAGCGTGTAGGACAGGATACCCAGACACCCGACGACGCTCAGAACGCCCCCCCATCCGATTGCCCGTGGACGGTAGCTGAGTTCAGCACGCCACCGTCCCGGTGGGACCGGTATTGTCATCATAAGCAGATCTCCTCGCACCACAGGGACATTCTGAGGACGAACATCAGGATCCGGGTCACCGGATTCTTTGACCGGTCTTAACACCGCACGCCAGCCAGGAGCCCAGGACTCCTTGATCAGCAGAAGTGCAGGGTCGGATGTCGTTACGTCGATCTTAATCGAGCCCGAACGATACTGCACGCGGTCGACCGAGGTCGTCGATGAATCCGTTTGGGCTATGCTATCACAGAAATCGACGATCTGCCCGTCGTCCGGCGCGATAAGGATCAGCGTCGTCGTGGGATCAAAGATCGGCTCCTGCATCAACGCCAGGGCCTCTGGCTCGGAAACCGCGATCCGGCAGCGCTCTGGAACTGTGACCCACGAGTGTCTCTGGACATCTTCATAGATTTTGATATCACCCGAATGTGCCATCTTGAATCGATCGGACAGAACCAAGGGATAAAACGCTGCCGTCCGCTCGTCGATGAGGCTGGCGCCCCGGAGGTTTAGTGGCGACGAACCGGCCTGAAAAGAGAGCGCTTCGACGGGCTGGGGTTCCGACCATCGCAGCCGCACGACACCGGGTCCATCGACCACCGTGGAGTTCGGCAAAAGCTCACGCGAAATCTCACCGGAGGGCAATATCAGGATGACCTGTCCCCCACTCCCCTCGTAAAGCAGTCCTAACGCATTAGCATCAAAATCAGGAGGGAGGGATACGACCTCTAACCGTTGACCGGGTTGGATGTCGGGCTGAAACTGCCTGTCGTAGAAGACACCCTCCACCCAGGCATCCCCGGTCTTGTCGGTCAGCAAAAACTGAACGCCCATCAAAGACAGCCAACGCGAGTCCGGGACGCCGGGCAGATTCTCACGGAGCCGCCCATCGAGGGTTCCGTCGGGCAGCAGCAACCGTGAAAAGACGCCATAGTGCTGCAGAGGGAGCAGACCGCCGTCATATCCATCGACCGCCGGCACGCCAAATGCCATCGGCAGATTGGGGGTCAACACCTCACGCTGTTTAGTAGAGATCCATAACGCCCACAGCGCGTCCTCCGAAAGCACCCCCCTGTAGATCCGATCGAGCTCCGGTTTATCCCCCACCTCGAACAACATCTGCGACACGCTGAGAAATCGACCCGGTGCTCGATCACGAGCTCCGTTCTCCTGGGATGCCGAGATCAGAAACGCAGTCGCAGGTCGGAGATCTACATAAGCCGCCGGCGCAGTAGCGTCAGCGTGGGGGAGGAACTCCGCAGCCACAATCAATTCCGTCACTCCGATCAGCCAGAGCGCGGTCAAACCCCCATACCGCCGCCATCCCCGAGAGGGCAGCCAAGCCACGAACGCATCGGCACCCAAACCTATCAACAGGACGCCGCCGATCACGGAAAGAGCCAGGAAACGAGCTGGCGCTCGAAAGTGGACCAGTCCCGGGACCCCCAATCGCACCGCCAATGCATAGAGTGGGTTATAGCCTCCCAGCGCCATAAAAACACCCATCCCGACCAGGAGAGCAAGCGCAACCTCGCGCGGTCGCCGATGACGAAGCCCCATCCAGAGCCCCAAGGCTCCGAGGATCAACCCGCTTATTCCAAGATAAGCGACCCCCTCCGGCAAATCCAGCGCGACCAAATAGGGAGGAAGGAGCGCCCGAGGCAGCGACCAGGGCGCGATTGAGAAGGAAACAGCCTCTCGCCAAGGCAGACCTCCGCTACGGGTTGAGAACCGGGCCAACTGTAGGGTGGGCAGCAACTGGATCATCGCAGCCAGGAGACCCAACCCGAATGGCAAAAACCCTACCAACCAGGAAATAACCGGGCGCAGTATCCCTTCGCGCATCCGTAATCGGGGGAGCAGCAATCCGCCGCGCCAAACTAACAGCGCAAGCGCAGCGACAAACGCAGTCTGCGTATGACCGGCGAGGAGTATGAGAGTCCAGGCAATGAGCGAGAGGGGAGATGGCACCCTCCCACCAAGTGGCACCGGACCCTCGTTGCCCCCCCAATTTCCGATCTGATTGGGAAGGAGCAACAAGGGCAGCCACGCCAGCCCCTGGAGTTGGTTGATGTGCTCCACATGAATACCCAGAAAGCCGCTGCCGGCGTAGAAAAGGCCGCTGAAGGCCGCAGCCAATGCGGAGAGCCCCAATCGTCGCGCCAGAATGTAGGTGGTGACAGCCGCCAATCCCAGGTGAAGGAGACCACTGATATGGAGAGCGCGTGCAGACCCGAGCGCCGCACGTTTCGCAATCAACCAGAGAGGCCAGTTCAGTGGATAAAAAACCCCGGCCTGAGAGTTTGCCATCAGGGGAGCCCCGGCAAAGAGATAGGGATTCCAGAGCGGCAGCTTCCCTGCCTGCAGGGACCGAACAACCTCCGACCAATAGGGGTGAAAGTAGGTCTGCAAATCCCCCATCGCCAGCATTCTCCCCGCGATTAAGCGACGGTAAATGACACCCAGGATTGCCAGAGCCAGCAGAAGCCAGAGCCACGCCCCGGCCTCTCCCCGCAAATGTCTGTCGCGCACGTCACCCCATGGGGCCTTACTCACCGCAGAGTTCCAGGGTCTTGAGCGCATTCGCATCCTCAGGATCGATGCGCAACGCCGTTCGGATATGGGGCATCGCCTGGTTACATTGATCCAGCAGGTAATAGGAGAGCGCGTACGTATAATAGTTCTCGATCGGCGGCCCCTGGACCACCCCCGTCATGTCTCGGCGCTCGAAGGCTCCTCCCGGTGAAGGAAAGATAGGTTCAGTACGTACCATCGTCCCCTCCGGCGTATACAGGGGGACGAACCAACCGATGAAAACCTCACCCTGAGGCACGGGAGGAAGCGACGTGAGGGTGATCTGGTAGCGCCCATCCATAACCTCAAAACGGAACCGGCCCTCCACGGATGTGCCCGCGTAGATGCCCGAGAACTCCCCACGCAGCGGCCCCTCCAACTGTACCGGATGCTCTAACTCCACCCGGGCCACTTCATCACCCGCGGGGCGAGCGCCCACCCCGTTGACGGTCTCAGCCGTGATGACAAACCTGACCACCCGGCGGCGGGATCGTGCCTCCCCGTACTCAATACCGGGCTTGAAATACTCAATCGCGTCCTCATAGTTTCGCTGCTGAAAGTAGAGGGTCGCCAGATGGCTATAGGCGCTGCCCAACCTTTCGTCAGCCTCAATCGCCGCCAAGAGATTGGCCTCCGCCGACTCATAATCCCCCAACAAGAGCTGGATCCAACCCAGCCAGTCGAGGCCGATAGCGTAGTCCGGCGCGATCTCAACCGCGCTAGCGTAAGCATCCTCCGCGCCATAGAGATTACCCAAGGCGGCCGTATTCCGACCGATCGCCATATAGAGATGAACCGCGCGATCGTCGATCTCCAGCGCGTTCCGGTAGGCATCGATTGCGCCATAGTAGTTGCCCTGATTTTCCAGGACATAGCCCTGATTGCGGATGACTTCGACGTTTGTGTCGTCCAGCTCCAGGGCGGTGGCAATCGCGTCATTCGCCGCAAACCACTGTCCGTTGTCGACCAAAGCCTCAGCAAGATAGGCATAGGACACCGCTAACGTCGGATCGACCTGTACCGCTTGCCGGCAGAATCGCACCGCATCATCCGGCATTCCCAACCAGTCATAGGCCCGTCCCAGGACCGCCAGGGCACGCGGGCTGTCAGGCTGCCTGATCAAGGCCTGTTGCGCCATCCCAAGACCCCGTTCGGGTTCGCCATAGAGCGTTAAAAGGCGGGCCAATTCGATATACGCGTCGGTCTGATTGGGCTCCAAGTTCAGCGCCAGTTGGTAAGCGTCGATGGCCTCAACCATCGAACCGCGAAACCTCGCATCCTCAGCCTCAGAGATATAGTACCCCACGGAGGGAGTCGGTGTGGGCATCGGCGTGGTCGTGGGAAACGCAGCGGCTTGTGTATCCCACTTAAACATAGCGAGATACCCAACATAGCTCCCAGCCCCTAACACAAGCATCAGGAGCAGCACCCACACGAATCGGTAACGCTTGGGCTCGCGTCGGTGCCCTCGATGACGGCGGAGTTTCCGATCAGGTTTGATATACATCGCAACCTGCAGCTGTCATCCCAAGAGCCCGTAAGCCCGGTACCACCGCCACGCAGCCTCAATCGCGTCCTTCACAGGGGCCGATTGGAACCCCAACTCCTGCTTGGCCTTGGTTCCGTCGACATAGAGCGCGTGAGCGCTGAGCGCCCACTGACTGCTCGACACCGGCAGCCGGGTTCCACCCAACCCCTCATAGCCACGCAACACAGCCGTGAAGGCGTGCACCAGAGGCCGAGGCAGGATGACAATCGGTCGTCCTTTCCCCACCGTTTCTGAAACCAGGGTCATCAAACGATGATGACTGAGGTTCTCACCATTGAGAATGTACCGCTCACCGGTGCGCCCTTGCTCCGCAGCCAACACATGCCCGATCCCCACGGACTTCGCGTCGACAATTCCCATTCCCCCCGGCGGAGCTATCAGAGTCCAACCCCGGAACGCGGCACGCAGAATTGCGCCCCCCACAAAATGAACGTCTCGCTGACCTATAACCGTAGCCGGATTGACAATCACGGCATCCAGGCCCTGCGCGATGGCCCATTGGATCTGCTGTTCACTCAAAAGCTTACTATATCCGTAGTGGAACTTCGCGGGAGACACGTTGAAATTCGCAGTCTCATCGAGAAGGTCACCGGGCCGCTCAGGCAGCCCCAGCGCAGCAACAGAACTGGTGAATACGACCCGGTTGACACCGGCGTCCAGCGCAGCTTGAAGCAGGTTTCGTGTCCCGACCACGTTGACCGTATAGATCATTCGCGGACGGTTGCGCCAGTATTGGGCAATGCCAGCGCTATGAAAGACGAGCTCGCACCCGACCACGGCCTCAGCCAGCGAGCCAACATCCATCAGATCGGCGGTTACTCTCTCTACGTCCAATCCGTCGAGAGCCCTCAGCGAGGAAGTCGGACGCTGCATCGCCCGGACCTCATAGCCAGCGTCAATGGCGGCTTCAGCGACGTTCGCCCCGACACAGCCCGTCGCTCCGGTGACTAAGACCCGCATGAGTATCCCTCGCCGATCCTAACGCTCGGCCGCATTGTGGATATCCTCAACATTCAACTGGAGGCTGACCCGACCCTTCCACACATTCCGCTCGAGAACGTACGCCACATCCACAAGCGGGGACAGATCCTCCGCCCGTTCTCCCTGCCGAAAAGCGATTGCGTTCCATATCCGCCTCTTGCGATCTCGAAAAACGAGTTTCAGATGACGTCCCTCGCGACCGACCCGGCGTGCCTGAACTTTTGACACATTACGACTGACCCACAAAGGGGCGGGATTGCCGTATCCGAAGGGCTTAAGTTGATCCAGCCGATGAAAAAGATCCCAAGATAAGGAGGCCAGATCGATCTCTGCGTCCACATCCAGGGAGGGCGTCAAGGTCACACCGTCGAGCATTCGGTGCGCCATCGTCATAAGCCGCCGCCGCAGTTCGGGGAGCCGTGCTGTGCGGATGGTGAAGCCCGCCGCAGCCGCATGTCCGCCATGGCGCTCCATGAGCTCACCAACTGCATCCAGGGCCTGCGTGATATGAAACTCCGGAATCGAGCGCGCCGAGCCCTTGCAGAACTCACCATCGACCGAAACCACTACCGCCGGGCGATAGAACTCCTCCTGCAAACGGCTGGCAGCCAATCCGACCACACCCGAGGGGAAATCCGGCGAAGCCACAAAGAGCAGTGGGGCCAACGGTCCCGCGTCAAGAATGGCATCCCGCGCCCGATCCTGTACCCTAATCGTCTGATCGCGCCGGATAGCGTTGAGCTCGTCAACCGCCTCGGCCAATGGCAAAGCGGTTGACATATCCGGTGCAAGCAGGAGTTTCAACGCCGAGAGCGCCTGATCCATCCGACCCGCCGCATTGATCCGCGGTGCCAACGTATAGCCGACCGTACGAGTCGTCACCTCACTCGGGTCCACATTCGCAATCTGCATCAGCGCGCTCAACCCCGGCCTCCGGGCCAACCGCAGTTCCGCCAATCCCCGAGCCACCAGCGCGTGGTTGTCATCCAGCAGTGAGACCATATCCGCGATCGTGCCCAAAGCCACAAGATCCAGAAGGTCATTCTCGTCAATCTGGCGCTGGGTCCCCGGAAGGGGAACCTGGTGATTCACCCGGATCAAGCCCTGAGCCAAACGATAAGCCACGCCTACGCCCGCCAAATCAGAGAAGCGCGAAGAAGGACCGTGGAGACGTGGATTGATCACCACGTCCGCACCGGGGAGCGCGGATCCCACGTGGTGATGATCCGTGATGATCACCCGCATCCCAAGCCTATGGGCCAGCGCGACCTGATCCAACGCCCGAATCCCACAGTCGACGGTTACCAGGACACCGCATCCCTCCGCCGCGAGGGTGCGAATCGCTTCTGCGTTGAGGCCATAGCCCTCATCCTCCCGACTGGGGATGTAGAAATGCACCTCCCCGCCCAGAGCACGGAGCGTCTCAACGAGGACCGCGGTGGCTGTCACTCCGTCGGCGTCGTAGTCGCCGTAGACCGCCACCGGATGACCGGATTGAAGCGCCTGCCGCAATACGGTGACCCCCTCATCCACCCCACCCAGATCGAAGGGGCTGGGCGCAGCCCCTGTATCCCGCAGCATCGCTTCGATACGTTCCGGTTCGACCACACCCCGGTTAAACAGGACCTGCGCGACCTTAGGATGGATGGGCTCCAGACGCTTGATGTAATCGGCAGGAGCTGGAGGCCTGACATTCCAACGCTTCAGGCGGATCGGACTCATCGGCTATCACACCCTTCGGATACGAACATAACGTCAGAGTATACCACGTGGCGCATACGACGCAATATAACGCTTTCTGTCACGCACAGTAAAAAAGGAAAAGGTGGCCCTCCGAAGAGAAGCCACCTTCTATCGTCCGCCGATCGCACTCAATCGCTTCAGACTTCCCGATTGTATAGGCGCCTGATAAGGAAGCCAAAC
>CAYMAQ010000016.1:32268-34560 GCA_964388385.1 uncultured Anaerolineales bacterium
CACTCAATCGCTTCAGACTTCCCGATTGTATAGGCGCCTGATAAGGAAGCCAAACACGGGCTCGTTACGAACTACTCAATCCATCCCTGACTCTTGCAGAAATCGGTAATCACAGGCACCGTCACCCACTTGCCCTGATAGGCCTGGATGGCCAAGTAGATGATGTAAATCAATACAGCCAAGCCGATGAAGCAACCAATGACTACAAAGGAAAGGATCGAGGAAACAACGTAACCTACCACGCTGAGCACTAAAGCTTGAACAGCGTTATATTTAATGAAAGGCCGCGCTTTCTTATCCTCGAGAAGAAGCACAATAATCGGAACGATGGGTGCGAAAATCCAACTCAATAGCGCCCAAAGCTTGTCATCATCCGTCAAATTTCCCTGGGGTTGTGAATTTACCTCTGCCATCTGGACATCTCCTTTGTTGTGTGAACACTGAACATTACCAAACATAACAGATGAAATCCTAAGCCTATTGTAGAATCGCCCTCCCAAATTGTCAAATACAAACGGACGTCCATTTGAAACAAAATCAGGGCGGATTTCGTCGGAAAATCCGGTATAATAAAAATGATATGCTTAGTCTAAACAACTCTTTATCAGATCATCACTTTCGCAACGACCACGTCGTCGTTGGGCTAAGCGGGGGGGTCGACAGTGCCGTCGCCGCCGCGCAGCTCAAAGCGGATGGATATACGGTCCATGGGGTCGTACTGAACCTCTGGCAGCTTCCGGAAACGCGGGCAGTTCCCGGCGACGAAACCGTGAACTCGGCACAGCGCGTTGCCGAAGCCCTGGATATCGACTTGACTATCCGGGACCTTCGCGATCGATTCTACCACACCGTCGTCGCGCCGTTTATGGACGCTTACCGCCACGGTTTGACACCAAATCCGTGTGTGATGTGCAATCCACAGTTCAAATTCCAGGCTCTCATCGAGGCTGCCAACGCGCTGGACAGCACCTGGATCGCAACCGGACACTACGCCCGGGTTGTGCATACGCCCGACGAGCCGGCACGGCTCTTCACCGGTACCGCACGGAATAAGGATCAGAGCTATGCCCTCTACCGGTTGCGACAGTCTCAGCTACGCCGTCTGCTGCTGCCCCTGGGTGGGCTGGAGAGTAAGACACGCGTCCGTGAACTGGCCCGAGCGCATCAAATTCCAGGCGCAGATCGGGAAGACAGCCAGGATCTCTGTTTCGTCAGCGGCGGAGACTATCGCAAGGCGCTGCGTGCGGAGCAGCCGGATGCCTTCCAACCAGGTCCGATCTATAACAAGGCCGGCGATCGGCTGGGCGAGCACACGGGCTTGCCCGGATACACCGTCGGGCAGCGGAACGGATTGGGCATCACGTCGCCAGAAAGGCTCTACGTACTTCGTCTCGATCCGACCCGTAACGCATTGATCGTGGGAACACGCGAACAGTTGGAGCGAACGACCTGTACCCTTGATCGGGTAACGTTCATCTCAGATACCCGCCCTGCCCCACGTTTTCAGGCGAAGGGGCGCATTCGGTACCGCGCACCGCTTACCCCGTTGACGGTCGAGATGTTGACCGACTCCTGCGCTCGCGCAGTGTTCGCGCAACCCCAGCGGGGGGTGGCGCCCGGGCAGTCCCTGGTCTTTTATCACAACGACGAAGTAATCGGCGGTGGATTGATCGCAGAGACAACATCACCACCCTGATATCGGTAAAGCAACCCACTCAAGGAGTAAGCGTATGCCAATCTATTTCGACATCGAAACCCAGAACACATTCCAGGAAGTCGGCGGTCACTATCCGGAGCGCCTTCGGATCTCCGTTGCCGTGACGTACGATTCGCGTGACGCGTCCTTCCACCGTTACACCGAGGGAGACGCCGAGCAATTGGCGCTCGATCTCAGCGAGGCCGATCTGGTCGTCGGATACAATCTCTTTGGATTCGATTATGCGGTGCTTCAACGTTATACACAGGATGTGGTGTTGAAAGAGCTACCGAGCTGCGACATGATGGTGAGACTGCAGAAACGTTTGGGGTTCCGCCCAAAGCTCGACTCCGTCGCGACAGCCACACTCCGGGTCGGCAAGAGCGCTGACGGCCTGCAGGCCGTCCGTTGGTGGCGCGAAGGCCGCGTCGAGGAGATCTTCATGTACTGCGAACAGGACGTTGACGTCACCCGCCGGGTCTACGAGTTCGGCAAGGCCAACCGATTCGTGCAATACTACGACCGCCAGTATCGGATCCGCAAGGTTCCGGTTGCCTGGTAGGCACCATCCGCAGGATACTAACCCCCATCATACC
>CAYMAQ010000017.1:0-32287 GCA_964388385.1 uncultured Anaerolineales bacterium
AGAACTTCTTCTTTATCGATCCGACAAAGGCGAGGATCGGTCGCTGACCGCTCCCACATCGCGACCCTAAAATCAGAGAACCGGGTGCCACTTGTCGAAAAGCAGGTTCTCACGTATATTTAATGTAAGCGATTGAGCACGATGGTGAAGTTCATCACCGCACTCATCGCATCAGACTCTGAGTCACAGAGAAAAACGTAATATCAGCATAGAATGCGCACACGTTGCGGCAAACTGAACTGACAGTGAATGCGGGGTCCGATTCTCGTCAAGCTTCACAAGCATGCTGAGTTATGTCAATGTCCATCCGGGAAATTACTGTGTGCGCCGCTCTGGCTTGGTCAAGTGAGCGAGTCAACGTGACCGCCCATTCCTAACTTATTTACCGATCCGAACGAAAACGAAAGATTTTGAATGCTTTCTAGGAGCCCTCAGGACGTCGAGGTTGCGATGTTCGGATCCACACACCGAAGCGGAGAGATAGTATGGCATTTCGCGATCAATTTGTGACATGTGAAAACTGCGAAGAAACATTTGTCTATCGTGTTGAGGAACAACGGCTCCAATCAGAGATGGGGTTTGAAGTCGAGCCCCCCGCCCGCTGCTCGGATTGCCGGGAGGAAGGTGAGGCCGAGCCAGGCCTAAAGCCCGGGGTTATCAAGTGGTACCGTGACGATAAACACTTTGGGTTCATCACACAGCGCAACGGCAGCGACATTTTCTTCCATCGCAGCGGCGTTGAGGGTGACCCGGCTAAGTTCGAAGACGAAAAGACACCGGTATGGTACGAGGTCACGCAGACCGACCGGGGTCCACAAGCCGTTAACGTTCACCTTAGAGAGTAGACGACCACAAAGCCCAATCACCCCCGTCGTCACAAGGTGAGCCGGAGTTGAGCCTATGCATATCGCCGTCAATGGATGGTTTTGGCAGCAGGCTCACACCGGGAGCGGTCAGTATGTACGAAGGCTCGTTCACGCACTGTCAGCTTTACAACGTGATGTAAAGCTGACAGTTTTGCTTCCATCACCTCCGGGTCGTGCATCCCCTCTCGGACACGCAGAAACGCAAAGGGCACCCAATCTCGATCTGATTCACCACCCCATCCGGGAAGGAGCCCTCGCCAAGGTAGGGTGGGAGCAGGTTCTGGTGCCGAAATTGGCCCGGGAAAGCGGCGCCGATCTTCTCCACGTCCCCTACTGGGCGCCGCCGGCGCGCCACACCCTCCCCACCGTCGTCACCATCCACGATCTCATCCCGATGCTGCTTCCGGCCTACCGGGGTGACGCACGCGTCCGGCTCTATACCGCATTCGTTAAAGCCGCATCCCCGACCGCGGATCTCATACTGACGGATTCCTACGCAGCGCGCAATGATATTCTCGCCCATCTCGCCGTTGATCCCGACCGGGTCCGGGTTATATATCTGGCAGCCGACCCCGTCTATTCGCCGGAGCCGGCGCCCAACGACGAGGAGATCCGGGATCGGTGGGGCCTTTCACAACCCTACATTCTCTATCTGGGAGGTTTCGACGTCCGAAAGAACATCAAAACAATGATAGGGGCGTTCGCCAGGGTCAGCGCTGCCGTGACGTCAGTTACATTCGTTTTAGCCGGAAAGCTGCCAGACTCCGAGGGAAATCTCTTCACCGATCCCAGGATACAACTCGCTCGAGCCGACATCGCACAGGATCGGGTCAAACTCCTTGGATATGTCGAGGAAGCGACCAAACCGGCGCTCTATCGCGGCGCCCGGACATTCGTCTACCCCTCCATCTACGAAGGCTTCGGACTGCCGCCCCTGGAAGCGCTTTCTTGCGGCGTGCCCATCGTGGGCAGTGAGAGATCGAGCCTGCCCGAGGTGGTGGGACGCGCGGGGATCCTCCTCTCCCCTGATGACGTCGAGGGGATGGCCGGCGCGATGATCCAGTTGCTGATCGACGATACTATGATCGCAACGCTTCAGAGAGAGGCCCGCGAACAGGCTGCGCGTTTCTCGTGGAAGGTGACCGCCCGCAAAACGTGGAACGCCTATCAGACAGTCCTCGGATGATCACATCCCCCATTTAGAGAAGTCACAAGGATCACCCCGAAAAAGTAAGACTGTGCTATAATCTATGCGATGAACCCAGAAGATGTTCTCACGTTTCTCAAGCGGATCCCCGCATTTCAAGGCTTTGACCGAGAAGGGGAAGAGCAACTCCTGCGCCTGGTCCCCCACGTCAACGAACAACATTATGAGGCGGGGGACAAGGTCTTGGATCAGCGGCGCCCCCCCGACCGCACCGTCTGTATCGTAAGCGGTGAAGTCGAATTGACCCGTGTGGACGAGGACGGGACGAGACGGATCCTCGGAAGGCGTGGGGCGGGATTTGTGATGGGACGGAAAGGCCTGCAACGCGGCCAATATGACGCGTTCACCGCAACGGCACAGTCGGAGGTTGAAGCGTTAGTGCTCCCGTTTCGCGACCTGGTCCGGACGTATGACCGCAGTGAGTATCTACAAGACAGGGTGCCCGGCCCTCTCCACCCGTCCAAATTGACGAAGACGCTGCGGGAGATCCCTATTTTCGAGGATTTCACCGATCGTATCGGCACCCTCGAACTTCATCACGTCGCCACCCTGGTTCACGATCAGGTTTTCAACAACGGAGAATGGCTCTTTCGGCAGGGAGAGGTATCCGACCGCCTTTATTATGCCCTCGAAGGGCGAGTCGAGTTAACCCAGGTTGATGAGAACGGCCTGGTCAGCCAGGTGGACGATCTCGAGCCCGGTGAGATAGCGGGGGAGACCGGTCTGCTGGTCGGTGACTTCCACGACGTGATCGCGACGGCCGATGGATACGCCCGGGTGCTCTATATTCTGAGCAGCGATTTCAGGGACATGATAGAAGCACGCCCCCATCTGCGCCGCCGCCTCAATCTGTCCCCTGACGTTGAAAGACGTTGGAGACTGCGTGATTTCGATTGGCTTCGGGATGATGAATGGGTCGTCGAGATCGTACAACGACACTGGGTTCGTCTCTCCCGCCAGATCGTACTTCCCACCCTGCTCCTGTTCCTGCTCCTTCCCGCCCTCTACTACGTCGCCGTCGCGATGGACGGCTGGTTCGATACGATACTCACGTTTTTTCTGCTCATTCCGATCATGATCCTGTTAGGCGTGATCGCCTGGCAGTACCTCAACTGGCGGGATGATTATTTCGTAATTACCACGCAACGCGTCGCACACATCGAGCGCACATGGCCATTCGCCTCGGAGGTTGAAGAGACGCTGTTAAGCAACGTTCAGGATATCGCCGAGATGCGCCCGAGCCTCTCCGCCAATCTAATGGACTTCGGGGATCTGATCCTGCAGACTGCAGGCGAAACCGTTGACATTGACATGAACTATATGCCCAACCCGGACCGGGTGAGGCGGATTATCTCCAAGCAGATCGAGCGCTCGAAGGCCCGTGATCTGCTGCGCACTCAAGGAAAGATTCGGGATCTTCTGGCGCGCCGGCTCGACATCGAAGAGACCGAGGAGGAGGTGCCGGAGCCCTCACCGGGAGAACCGGAAAGGCCATCCCTGTTGGTAGGGGTGGTTAGATCGGTCTGGGAATATCTCTTTCCACCGTCGTGGATGAAATCCGAGGAGGGAGAAACGATCATCTGGCGGCGCTATTGGCTGCCGGGCTTCACCCGTTACCTCCTGGCCTTTGTCCCGCTGGCTGTCTTTACCGTAGGGGGCGGGCTTTTCCTGATCCAACGGGCCATAAAGGGCAATTTCTGGGTCTGGCTGGTTGCGTGGCTCGTGCCGGAAGCCGTTTCCCTGGGCATCCTGATCTGGTTTGTGGAAGATTGGCGGAACGACTACTTCGAACTCACCCGGAGCCACATCATCTTGGTCGAACAGCGCCCGTTGCTTCTACAGGAGTCGCGTCGACAAGCCCGGTTGGATCACATTCAGAACTTAGGATTTGAGGTCCCCACTATTCCAGCTCGAATCTTCGACTATGGGCACGTTTACTTCGAGACCGCCGGCTTTGAGGGTCAGTTTAGATTACAATGGGTTCGCCATCCGCGGGAGGTACAGGCGGCCATCTCCAACCGCCAATATCAGTATAACCAGCGCCAGCAACAGATTGCCGCCGCTCGGCGCCAGCAGGAACTGCTGAGCTGGTTCTCAACCTACGACGATCTCAAACAGGAGGCTCAGACGTAGGGGTTGAGACCCCCTATATTTCAGTCCGCCTTACGGTATAATGAGACACAACGAGCGAATAAAGAGCATCGAGGCCCCACGGAGCAGGCACAAACTTCTGAGAAAAGGAGCGTGAGATATGCTCGTACCGGGCCGATCCAGATGCGGAATTGATTTTTGCACAAAGAATCGTTCTGCACCCGCAACAGAATGCAGGAATCCGAGTGAAGATTGGAGGCAGTATGGCATTGCGCGAGATCATTAAAGTTGGAGACCCCCGCTTACGACAACAATCGCGCGAAGTGAGTGAGATCACACCCGAAGTTCGTCAACTCATTGACGATATGGTCGAGACGATGCAGGCGGCTGAGGGTATCGGTCTGGCAGCCGTACAGGTTGGCGAGCTCGACCGCATCCTCGTTATCGAGCTGCCCGAGGATGAGGAAGTCCCCGGCAGTGGTGAAGAGTTTATCGTCGTCAATCCGGAAATCGTCAAACTGTCCCGCGAGGTCGAAGCCGGAATTGAGGGCTGTCTCTCCATCCCCGGTTATGTTGGGGAGGTCGAGCGCGCTTTCGAAGTGGTGATCCGAGGCCTCGACCGGCACGGACACCCGTTCAAACTTCGCCCGCGGGGGTATCTCGCCAGGGTATTCCAGCACGAGATCGATCATCTCGACGGCGTGCTGTATATTGACCGCCTGACCGCACCCGATCGCATATGGGGCGTTGAGGAAGGGACGGAGGAAAAGGCCGAATCCGAACACTACAGGTCGACGGAGGCAGAGCCGGTCTAGAGTCAATGGGCCCAAAAGACCGTGGCGTCCTTGAGGCCAGTTCAGAAAAGATAAGTGGTACGCGTGCCGATGCCCCATTGGAATCGATGGGGCATCGCAATGTGTGGCGATCGTTATCTTGCCATAGGCAATTTCAACAAAATCAATCCAGGTAAAGACAGAAATATGAGGAGGCTGATTGTGGTATCGAAAGAGCAGGTTATGAATGCGCTTACCGACGTGATGGACCCCGAACTGCATCGCAACATTGTCGACCTCGGGATGGTCCGTGAGGTGCGAATTGATGGAAACGAGATCAAGGTGACCATTGCGCTCACCATCCCGAACTGTCCGCTGCAGGATCAGATCGCGCAGGATGCAGCGCAGGCCGTAGATGCGCTGGCAGACGATCTGGACGTTGAAATCGCGCTTACCGCGATGACTGAGGAAGAGCGGGGCCGAATGCGAGAGACCCTTCAATCGAAGAGCCAGCAGGCGCAATCCGAGTATCCGGCGGGAGACCTCAACCGTGTGCGCACGGTTATCGCCGTGATGAGTGGGAAGGGCGGTGTCGGCAAATCCACGGTCGCGGCTCTGCTGGCAGCGGGCCTCCGGCGTGCAGGACTGCGGGTCGGCGTGCTCGATTCCGACATCACCGGCCCCAGCATCCCCAAGCTATTCGGGGTGAGCGAACACCCCACCACATCCCCGCTGGGTATTATGCCCCCTCAAACCTCAACCGGGGTCAAGATTATGTCCATCAACCTGATGCTGCAAAACGAGGATGACGCGGTGATCTGGCGCGGACCGCTGATTGCCAGCGCCATCAACCAGTTCTGGAACGACGTCTTCTGGGGTGATCTGGATGCGTTAGTGGTGGATATGCCGCCGGGCACGTCGGACGCTGCACTCACCGTGATGCAGAGCCTGCCCGTGACAGGCGTCATCCTGGTCACTTCGCCGCAGGATCTGGCGGAGATGGTCGTCAGTAAGGCTGCAAAGATGGCGGGGCATCTGGATATTCCGCTCATTGGAGTGATCGAAAACATGAGTTACGTCATCTGCCCCCATTGTGGCGAGAAATATGCCCTCTTCGGCGAAGGAAACTCACAGCAGATGGCGGAGAAATTCGACACAGCGTTCTTCGGCAAATTGGGAATTGACCCGCAGTTATCTAACCTGGGGGATCAGGGCCAGATCGAAGCCTACGAGCATCCTGATTTCAAGGACGTCATCCAGGCCGCTCAAGAGATCGTGAGGGAGGCACCACCTCCGAAGTTCAAGGGCGAACCGGAAGAACAGAAATAACCCAGCATGGAACAGACCGCCACGGCTGCTAACCCGTGGCGGTCTTTGATGTCGGGGCTGCCGGCGGATCAAAAATCCGTCGTACCGGTAAACCGGAAGTGACCCAGACTGAGCGCGGGCGCACAGCTGACCCCGAAGTAACCTCGCGACGCGTTGAGCGTATCTCCGACGGCGACCACGTCGCTCAGCGCATCGACGTAGCTCTGTGTGAAACGCAGATTGCGCACGGGACTCGTGATCTCACCGTCTTCGATCAAGAACGTCCCGTCCCGGGTCAATCCTGTGATCACAACCTCTCGGGGATGCACGACCCGCGTATAATTGAATCGCGTCACATAAAGGCCGCGATCGATCCCCTCAACCATCGACGCAAGAGGCGTCGAACCGGTCCGCATCCTGAGGTGCATCGGCATCGGCCCCAAGCTCCCAACCGCCCGCGATGGAGAGAACGGACTGAAAGCCGGGAGTGCATGACCGTTGGAGTGCTTGCCCGCCTTGGCAGCCCACAGACGATCGTAGACCACCTCACCGACCGCCCCCTCGTCCACGATCGTCACCGGTTGGCGCGGTACGCCCTCAAAATCGAACGCAATCGGCCATAGAGCGGGATCCAGCGGCGCATCTTCCACGGTGATGGATGAATCCATCAGTCGCTCCCCCTGACGTCCGCTCATCCAGGAGCGTCCTTCGTGAAAGCGCATCGCCCCGGCCCCGCGTCCCAGGAAGCTGAGAATATCGAGAGCCGCGTACGGTTCCAAGACCACCGGATACACACCTTCATCGAGCGGCTGAGGATTCTGGGCACGCACCGCTTTATCGACGGCTTCACGTCCCCTGGCTGCCACATCGATGTCGCCAACTTGCCACGAGGCATCCTCCGCATATCCGGACGAGGTCTCCGTCATCGCCACGACGACGAGGTCCGCCATCGTCAGCGGTTGATACACATAGAGCCCCTTCGTATTGGCCACAGCCCACGCATAGCGAGAGGTCCGAAAGGCCCCGTAGGCATCCACGTTTCGATCTTGTGCGTACCGGATGACGTCTCCCGCTGCATCCGCACGCCTATCCGGGGACGCGCCTGCCGTCGCCTCATCGAAAGCAGTCACGCCCTCAGGCACCGGGAGGGGGTTGGCAAAGCCTGGGAAATCCGGATTCTCGGGTTGCAGCTTCGCCAGACCCTCCGCCTGCTCCACCGCCCGGGTGATCCCTTCATGGCTCAGATCATTGGTCGAGACCGATCCAACCCGTTGGTCGAAAGCCGCCCGGATGACCAGGGCCTGATTGGCCTCCGCCACGTTCTGATGAATTTCATTGTTTGCAAAGCGGGTCAGTGCCTCATCGAGCCCGAGAAAGAGCACCTCCAGCGCATCGGCTTGCGCACTCTTGAGTGCACGATCGATCACCGTACGAACATCTGTCTTATCAAACATACGATCCTCCTTACGACTGCATCACACCGACACGAACGTTGCGAAACCGTGCTGGAGCCGCACCGTGTCCGGTCTGCATCGATTGACTCGGTTGGCCTTTGCCGCAGTTCGGAATTCCCCAGACGTACCAGTGATCCGCATGACAGATCGCATCGCACGCACCCCAGAACTTCGGCGTGATCCCGGTGTACGTCGCGTTCTTCAACAGCCGACCCAGCTTTCCGTTCTTGATCTCGTAAGCGATCTCGGTGCCAAACTGGAAGTTCAATCGGAGATTGTCGATGGACCAGGAGCGGTTATCCTCCATATAGACACCCTCATCGGTATCTGCGATCAAATCCTCGAAGGACCAGGTGCCCGGCTCCAGATTCACGTTGGTCATCCGGATCAGCGGGATGCGGTTCCAGCCCGAGGCACGCATCGTGCCACCCGAACGAGCCTGGTCCGGATCCTCGCCGCGGAGCTCTGCCAGCTGAGCCGCCGTCTCCCGGGAGGTAAGATATCCCACAAACAGCCCCTCACGAACCAGGGGAACCCGCTGGGCAGGGACGCCCTCATCGTCATAGCCAAACGTACCCAGGGCACCCGGAATGGTAGCATCGGCTGTCAAGTTCACAAGAGGCGATCCGTAGCGGAAATCGCCCAGCTTATCCGGGGTCAAAAAGCTCGTACCGGCGTAGGCCGCCTCGGTTCCGAAAACCCGATCCAATTCCGTCGGATGACCACACGATTCGTGAATTTGCAGTCCCAACTGCGATCCACCGAGGATCAACGTCGTCGAGCCGCTCGGACAGGGATCGGCGGAGAGCAGCGCCACGGCTTCAGACCCGATCCGCTCCGCGTTGGCGGGCAGATCCAGACGCTCAATGAACTCCCATCCCTCCGAGTGCTGATCCCGAAAGGCCTGTGGATAGCTGCGCCGCTGAATCTCATCCCCGTCAATTGCGTAAGCCTGAATGGCGGCGCCGGTCTGAGTGATCTCCTGCTCGATCTGCGACCCTTCCGTGCTGGCGAAATGCTGATAGTTGCGGACCGTCACAAGGGAGCCATGCGTCACTTTCACCTGAGACTCGCAACGCATCCGCCGATCCGCCTCCATAAGAAGCTCAACCTTCTCCGCCATCGACACGTCGAACGGGTCGCGCACGACGGGCGTCCGGTAGGTATCCCGGTGAGCTTCCGGACGACCCAAGCGCACCTTGTGCGCCTGAAATCGGGCGCTGGCCCTGGCGATCTCCACAGCACGGGCCGTCACACGCGAAACTTCCGCTTCACTCAACGTAGCGCCGGATGCAAACCCCCATCCCCCATCGACGATAACCCGTACGCCAAATCCGGCGTCGGTCACTTCATTGGCACTGCTGACCTGACCGTTGCGCACCGTAAGCCCTTGCTCCCGTGACTCAATCACGCGCACGTCCGCGTAGGCCGCCCCCAGAAGCTGCGCCCGGTTCAGCGCCGTATCCGTCAGTATCTTCAAAGCATACCTCCTTAACGCTCACCTCTTAACTCCACAAGGATCCCGACTGTTCTAGAACCCATGCCTTGCATCATAGCACAGCCCCCGACGAAGTAAAAAATAGACTGCGGACGACGGACATCCGCGGCGAGACTCCGCGACGCGGCATCTTCGTTTTGCACGAATTCCCACCACGCCTATAATAGGGATACGATTTCAAACACATTGGGATACCAAAGGGTGCTTACGCGTTGAGGCGAGTGTGCCTGGATTCGTACAGCACCGACCCAAGTAACTTGTGCAGGTTATAACGGATGAGCAAATTAAAGAATTGAATGAAGGAGGCACCATCGATGCTCAGTTTTATGAAAGACACCCTTGCTGTAATCCTGGGCGGCGGAGCCGGAACCCGTCTCTACCCTCTAACCAAACTGCGTGCAAAACCGGCGGTACCCCTGGCGGGATGGTATCGCCTGATTGATATTCCAATGAGCAATTGTATCAACTCGGGTATCAACCGTATCTATGTACTTACCCAATTCAATTCCGAGTCGCTTCACAGACACGTCGTACGAACCTACCAGTTCGACAGCTTCTCGGGGGGATGGGTTCGCATTCTGGCAGCGGAGCAGACGCCATCGAACCAATCCTGGTATCAAGGCACTGCAGACGCCCTGCGCAAACAGCTCTTCCAACTCCAGGTGCCTGACTCCCAGAACATCCTCATCCTCTCCGGTGACCATCTCTATCGGATGGACTACTCGAGGTTCATTCAATTCCACGCGACGAATGAGGCGGATATCACGATCTCCGTCAAACCCGTCGGCAAAGAGGACGCCACACGGATGGGCATCCTCAAAGCGGATAGAGAGGGGCGCATTACAGACTTTATTGAAAAGCCTTCGGAGGACCAGCTCTCAGGCTATGAGAGCCTGGAAGGGGACAAACCCTACCTCGCCTCAATGGGTATCTATATTTTCCGGACAGAGGCGATGGTGGATATGCTGCGCACACAGAGTGGTTCGGACTTTGGCAAGCACATTATCCCATCGGCGATCGATGGAGGCCTTCCCGTCTACGCCTATCAATTTGACGGCTTTTGGGCAGATATTGGGACCATCGAGGCCTTCTACAACGTCAACCTGGCGTCGACCGGTCCCAACCCACCTTTCGATTTCTTCGCGCCCGAATGGCCCATCTATACGCGGGCCCGGTACCTCTCCGGCAGTCGGATTCTGGATTCCAGTCTGATGCGCGTTCTTATCGCGCCTGGATGTCAACTGGACAACGCAGCCATTGCCGATAGCGTGGTGGGTTTACGCGGCATTGTCAAGAAAGGCGCGCATCTCCACCGCGTTGTGATGATGGGGGCGGACGACTACGAGACCAGCGCGCAGATAGAGGAAAACCGCCAGCTCGAGCTCCCAGACATCGGGGTAGGTGAAGGAAGTGTGATTGAGAACGCGATCCTGGACAAGGACGTCCGAATTGGCAAGAACGTCGTGATCCGCAACCACGAGGGCACGGAGGATGAAGAGACCGATTCGTACGTCATCCGCGACGGAATCGTCGTGATCCCCAAGAGTGTGGTCATTCCGGACGGAACCGTCATCTGACGAAAAGCAGAGAAGCTGGAGCAGAGACCCGAAAGGAAAAACCTACCCACGATCCCCTCTTGGGTCTCTCAAGGCGCTCGGTCTGTTGACACATCACCGGGGGACATAATCCACGCCCCGCGGGCCGGTCGGCTGACGAAGGTGTTCCAGGTCGAGGGATGAGGAACACCTTCGAGTCTGCCGATTTATTCAGCGACCAACCGCGTTCGAACACCCTCAGCCCATGCCCGAATTGCCTCCCAGTCCCGCTGATCCGCCTGCGACTCCGCCATCGCTTTGACAGGTATCTTCAACAGTGGAAAGAGCCGCTGGAAGTCCGGTCCCTCTGAAAGGACGGCTCCGGCGAAAAGCCCGGTATCAATGGGATCGAGACCGGGCGCCTGTTTATAGAGCTGCTCCAAGTAGGAACGCGCCTGCTCCCGGTTCTCCGGCGTGTCCTCGGTCATCGTGAGACAGACGATGAAATCTGCCACCGGCAGGGCGCGAAGGCGTTCCCGATTCTGCTGGACAAAGCTCTGCCGGACAAAGCGCCGCAAGCTCCGTGGAACCTGCCCCGCGTGGACCGAGGCGCCGATGATCAACGCGTCGTAGGACGCCAGATCCTTCACCTCCTTGGCACGCATCACATCGACCGTCAGCCCCCCTTCTTTCAGGGTTTCCCCCACAGCCTCGGCGACACCGCGGGTCGCCCCGGTCCACGTCTCGGAAGCTACAAGCACGTTACCTGCCATCCGTCGGCTCCTTTTCCCCAGAACTGATCTTTTCAAACGTACGAATCACATTCGACGCATCCCAACATCACCTTTATGATTACTACGGATCGAGGGTTTCACAAGTTGCGAATCCACCTAAAGCCGCGGCGTCGCTCCCGCTGCCGGCGGATCCAAGGGGCAAATCTGATCGACCGTGATACGCTCCGTACCGTAACCATACCACTGGAAGAAAACGGGCGGCTCCGATGGCTCGCTAACCACCGCCTCCATCGCTGCGCAGGCGGAGATGGCGTCTCCAGTCTCACGATAGGCGGTTAACAGCCTCTCTGCGGCATCCAGGTAGATGTTATCGGTAACGTCTGAGATATCCCGAGCCCGGGCAAGCACCGCCTCCATCGACTCGATATCACCAGAAAGTGCGTGAACCAACATCGTCTCAGCCGCCGCATAACTGAGAATTCGTGCTTTGTCCAAAGGCTCGACCGGCGCCATAGTATCCTCAAACCCAGGGTTTTCGAGCGCCTGAGTAGCTAAACCGAGGGCGGTTTCGTACTCCCCCTCCGCGAGCGCAGTGTTCGCATCGAGCATCAGATAGTAGGGGTGATCCGATGAAGCCGGAATATCCTCAACGAGCCGATATGCCCCCTCCTGCCAGTCAAAGACCCGGGTGTGGGGCCGCTGTAAACCCGCACCGACCGACCCAGACATCCCTCCGGTCATCGAGAACTCCAGGACGCCGTCCCCATCCCGATCCTCAATGACCAGGTCCGAATACGCCTGATCGATGGGATCGGCTGTCAGATCGAGCCACGTTGAGCCGTCCCAGTGCCCCACCAATACGTGGATAAAACAGGTATGAGCACCACACGATCGCTCCTGAATCACTACCTCGGTCCGTCCATCCCCGTTGATATCCTCAGAAAAGCGCAACATCGGCGCCCCCAGCACGAGCATATCCTCACCCGTAGGAATAATCGTGCCCGGTGAAAAACGGTCCCCCCGTCTCTCAAAAATCGCCACAACCCGAGGGCAAAAAGTGACGCCGCACCCCACACCGGGGAGCGGCAGGCTCATCAGCCGCTCTTCGACACCGTCGCCATCCAGGTCTGTCGCCGCCTGCCAGACGTTCTCTCTCCCCCCTTCCGTCCCCTCCGGAGTCGACCACGCAACCACAGTATCAAGCGTATCATCAACGCTCCGTCCCGCATTGAGCATATCCGCTACCAACTGAACGTAGGCGCGGAGTCGATCCGCGAAATCTTCGGATGCGGGATCGAGCGGTGGCGGTGGGGTGGGGTCAAAGGTCGGGGGAAGAGGCGTAAACGTCGCGGTGGGGTCAGGCGAAGGAATAGCCGTCGGCGCCGTGGTCGCGGTCGGGGTCGGCTCGATCGTAGATGTCTGCGTCGGAGAGGGCGTTACCGTCGGTTCCACGGTAGGTTCGGAGTGCCTGGTGGGCGTGGACAAAGGGGTCGGTGGGGTGCCACAGCTGCTGAGAAACCCGACGACCATAATCAAAAACAACATAGCAAGGCGCAATGAACGCTCGAACGTCAACATACAGTTCCTTCCTTTATGTGCGTTTCTGACCCTTATAGTAGTGCTTTCATATCAAACCATCAAGCAGAACCGGCATACTCCGAGAGAGTCTGCCGGTTCTATAACGCACAAAGAGATCGAAAAGTTCCGAGGGAAGTGGAGGAAAGTGCTTCCCTTTCCCCCCCTTCCCCGATGTCTTCGCAATTACGCCGTCTCAATGCGAAAGCGCGTGGGGTTCGGTTCGTCCACCCAAGCAAAATCCGATCCGATGCGTATCGCGCGGAGGAAAATACTGTGCAGCGGCCCCGAAATCGCCAACGCCCCCCGCACGCCGGGAAAGTGATCGAGATCGGTCAGCACCCATCCGGTGGGTGCATCGGGATGATGTCGGTCGTATCTCAACTTGGGAGCCCGGTGGACATCCATCGTCACCGCAAAAGCATCCAATGGAAGGTGAAGCCCCAATCCCCGCGCTTTGACATAAGCTTCTTTCCGGGCCCAAAGGGCGAAGAGGGCGCTCACCCCTTCCGATTTTGGGCGGGAACCGAAGGTTTCCAGCCAGGCCACGCGCTCCTCGGGCGCCAAAAACGGCATGATGTGATGCGGCGATAAAGGCCTCACACGCTCCACATCGACCCCCACGGGTTGTCCCTTCGTCACGGCACAGACCCACAGATTACCACTATGAGATACGTTAAACTGAAGGTCGTGCACGGGCTCGACCAGGGCGGGCTTGCCCATGGGGTTCTCAGTGAAGGCCAGCATTCCGGGATCGGCATCGAGGTATCGAGCCAACGATGCCCGCAGCAGCCCCCGGGATACGAGCCGGCGAACCCTCACGGCAGATCGACGCAGTCGATCGATCCGCCGCCGCTCCGATTCCGAGAGGTATGAGGCGAAAACCGTGTGTTTGTCGGCGAATTCAGCGAGAGAGGCCCACCAAAGGTGAACCTCTCCCCGCGCCGGATATCGCAGCCGGGGATGGACGTCGAAATCACTCAAGATTTGTGCCCCTGTAAGCTGACCGCCGGACTAGGCGGGAAACGGCAGATGCGAGCGATGATAGGATTCTGCCAATGCCTGCGGATCGGTCACGTAAAGCTCGGTGTAGCCACATTGTGCGCAGACCCAGGCCCGAATCGGAAAACTCCGGCAGCGACGGGGAATCACCCCCGATCCTTCGTAGACTGTAATGGAAAGCGCATCACGATCCGCGGTCTCCACATTATGAAGCACGTCATCCGAATGACACTTGGGACAGGTCCCTTTGCGTAATGTCGTCATGCGATCACTCCTTTCATCTCAACGGCTGCAAGCCGGAAGATAAGGATACCCCCTGCATCTGCAAATGTTGGCGGCGGTAGAGATGGGCTGCCCCCGTCATCAAGACCCGGGCCATCGTGACCACGTGCCGTTCCGCCGGATCCTCCAGGAACGATCCGCGCGCCCAGTCATTGAAAGCCCCCATCGCCGGCCCACACCAGATCTGATAGTCCATACGACGTTCCTTCACCCCACCAATCGCCCAGTGGGTCGCCAATCCCAGATACCAGCGGAAGATCAGGGCCATCTTGCGTTTCGGATTGCCCCGGGCTCGCTCGATCTGCCTGGGATCGCGCGCCTCAAAGAAATCCACACAGTCCTGCCACACCGCATCAAACCCGCGCTGGAAGACTCGGGATTCCAGCTTCTCTCGCGTCTCAGGGGGAATCTCCTCGATGCTATTATACGTCTCGTAGAGCTCGTAGAGCTTGCGCGCACGCATCGGAAAGAGGGTTCCCCGTTTCAGAACCTGAAGCTGCACGCCCATCTCAAACATATCAGCCGCCGGTGCCATGATGACATCCGTGGCTTCCGCCTCAGCAAGAAGCATCTTGACGGAGGGCGAGGTACCGGACTCAACGCTCGCGTGGTTGATGGAGCCGGTGACGACGTAGACGGCGCCCATCATGAAAGCCCCCAACACCGCCTGCGGGGTCCCGAGTCCACCCGCCGCCCCCACCCGGACCGGTGTGGCGAACTGATATTCGGCCTGCATCTCATCGCGGAGCGCAATCAGCGAGGGCAACAGACAGACCAGGGGACGGCGGTCCGTGTGCCCACCGGAATCCCCTTCTACAGTGACGTCATCCGCCATCGGAACCTGCGCAGCTAGGCGGGCCTGCGTTGAGGTAATGGCACCGCCTGCGACCAGATCACGAAGCATAGCATCGGGTGCCGGCGCCATAAACCGCCGCGCTACCTCCCGGCGGGAAAGCTTGGCAATGATGCGATGGCCCATTTGCACCTCACCGTTGGGCCCGGATGAGAGACCGGCGGCGCGGTAGCGCACCACGTGAGGGGTCAGACGCAGATAGGCCGAGGCCTCGATGACCGGCACCCCGTGTTTAAGATAGAGATCGACGGCTGCGCGTTCCAGGGCCGGCTCATTGGGACTGTGTATCAGGTTGAAGGCGTAGGGCCCTTCTGGCAGGACTCCCTGAACGTGTTTGATCGCGGCTTCCAGGCGGTCGGGCGTCAGCCCCCCGGCGCCGAATGCCCCCAGCATGCCGGCTTGTCCCAGCGCCGTCACCATCGCTTCGCTGGCGATCGCATTCGCCATCGACCCGGTCATGTAGGCGTAGTCCAGGCTGTAGACCTGACGGAACGCCGCATCCCCGAGATGACGGGCTGTGACCGAGGGTACCGATGCAACAAGCTCAAAGCCGTCGGACGTGGAAGGAGTTATCGAGCCGGCGTTCGTTACGCCCAGACCGTGCCCATTACGGACCACATAACAGGGTCGGTCGAGTTTATGGAGCCGCGCGCTCATACCCTCGGCATCGTACGCGATTGATGTCGCAGGACCCGTCCATCCTAACATTGACGCATTGTCCATGATTCCGTCCTCTCCAATCTTCCTTCAGGCAGCAAGAACTCAACGACCAGATCTTTCACCTCGTAAATACGTAGGTCACCCTTCCACAGACTCCCCTCACCCCAAGCACAGACGCGGGCCTCGTCGGACTCCCAATCGATCACATGAACGTCAAGGTGCAGAGACTTACCATCCCTCAGATCCTCCGGCAGAATTTGGCCGCGATAGCGCCATGTAGTTGTTCTCCCGACCGGGGTCCGAGGCGTGGGCAGCGTCCTCTGTGAGGGGGCAAGCCGCGTGTGCAGCCAGCCTCCCAGGGCCAACCGCATAGCCTCAACCCCCAGGGATCCGGGCATCACGGGATCCTCATAAAAGTGGCGTGCGAAGAACCACGCATCGGAAGGGACGTCAAGAAACGCGTGCACGTATCCTGCTTCAAACTTGCCGCCGCGATCGATAACCTGCAGAGGGAAGTGGAAGAAAGTGCTTTCCTTTGAAGAAAGTGCTTTCCTTTCCCCCCATCCGAGGGAAGTGCCTTCCCTTCCCCCTTTCCCCATCCAACTTACCGCTTCCAGTATCCAGCTTCCAGCATCCAGCTTCCAGCTTTCAGCATCCGAGGAAAGTGCCTTCCCTTTCCCCCACGGCTCAATCTCCTCCCCCCCGTCGAGCCCGGCCCGCGCATCCAGTGTCGCGCGGGTAAAGTAACCGAAGGTAGCCTCACCCACATAGAAATCGCTGCCGTCGCACGCAAGGCTGAACGCAAATGTCTGCACAATGGCATTCCCCACCGCTGTAGACGCGCGCAGGCTGGTCCGACCGGTGATCGTGCGCCCTCGCACATCGACATCCCGCAATAGGGTGCCTTTCCCATCGAGATTTCGAAAATAGAAGTCTGTATGGGGATGTTGGCGGGTGGATCCCATATACGCAGAGAGGAACCCACACGGCTGCATCCCCATCTCCATCAAGATGGCGTAAGGCACCGCCCCATCCGACAGCAAGAACCACGCGTCGCGGCTGACGTCACACTCACCGATCAACGTTCGCCCTACCTCGACCTCTCCCTTCGGCCCATCAACACTCACAACACGATCCAGAAACCGGAAGGAACCGTTGGGGATGCGGGGGACCCGCCGGCCCTCGAAGGGCGCAAAGAGCGCACCAAAACACCGGGTTGGCGACCCCGATGCAAAGGCCTGGACGGCGGCCTCGTCAAACTGCACGCGCCCATCCGCTGAGGATCGTCCCAAGAACTGACCGTAGGCGGACATTTGAGCCTGGATCAACGCACTCAAATCCTCCATCCCGGCCTGTCGCACCTCCAAAAAGGAGCGGTGAATCGCAGCATCGCGCAGCATATGATCGCGAGCTAGATTCCCGACCGTCTCATTGAGTGTCGACGCAGCCGACGATATCGGAGCAGCTGTTGACTGCGTCACTGACGCAGCCACGGGAACCCGCGCCTCTTGACAGGGAACAGCTTCGGGGAACGGAACCACAGGGGCGGATGCCTCCTGATAGAGCAAGCTCAGATCCACGGGCACACGATGGCTCACCAAACCGGCCAACACACCCAGGATCGAGAGCACATCCGGTGCGTTTTTGCGGTCAATAGCCATTGCTGCGTGGGGACGGTCATCCAGGATCTTGCCGATCCAACGCGTGCATGTGTGCTGAGACCCCACTTCCACAAAAACGCGGGCTCCGTCCTGGTAGACTCGATCGACCAGACGGATGAAATCCACCGGGGCACAGGTCATCTGGGCCAGCGAGCGAGCCAACGCATCCGATTGTAACGTGAGCTTATCATAGCGAGCAGCCGAATAGAATACCGTATCAGGCACAGCCCGCACCGGGTAGTGATAGAGAGACGCGAAATCAGCGCGCAGTGAAGTCATCAACGATGAATGGATGACCGCATCGTAAGGGATCGGCAGAGCGTGGACGTCCAACGCCTCAATCACCGCACGACAATCTTCCGGGTCACCACCGATAACGACCTCCCCTGGAGCATTGACCAGGGTGATCTCCACCCGGGGGCGCCCCTCAACTGCGCCACGCACCCGAGCCACAGGGGCCTTGAGAACGTAGGTTGCCCAAAGCACGTCATCCTCAACGCGTTCGGGGACCCCCCACCGCTCACGCACCAGCTTTTTGGGTCCGGAGAGCTGGGTTTTAAAGAGCGGTGAGGAGCGCCAGGCCTGTAAACCCCGGTCGCCGTCCTGCCAGACGCCAAGTGCCCACAACATACTCACCTCACCCAGGCTGTAGCCAAGTGCCGCATTCGGATGCACACCAAAGGCCTCACGGAGGATCGTCGTAAAAAGGACGGCAAAACTGGTGCCGGACTCAATCAGCCCTGGAGGATCCGCCAGCAGAGCAGCCTGTCTCGCCTGCCTCTCCTTCTTGGTGAGTGGGGTCAGGCTGCGTGGATAAAGCGCTCGATCCTGAACCGACCGTCCAACGTTGGAGACGACCCCACCAAATCTCTCATAGAGAAATGGAAACAAATGGAAAAGGTCGCGCCCCAAATCAAGATAGGCGTTAAACGCACCGGGATAGACGAAAGCAACGCCCCCCTGTTTGCCCAGCGGCTCTGTTGTCAAGGTGCTACCCCGGGGCGACTGCCAAACCTCTCCACATTCGAACACCTTCCGTAGCCCATCTCTGGCGTAAGCGATCTCGCGCGCCATTCCCTCGCGCCCCTTGCCGACTAACGCCATCACGTAGGGAATGTCCGGCTCCTCGCAATATGAGTCATAAGCCTGACGAGCAACAGCTCGAAGATCCGCCGGCGTTTCAACAGCGTCAATATGGGACTCCAGCGCCGTGAGGCGTTCCTCAAAGCCTTTGCGGCTGCCGGCACCTAACGGAACGAGCACGTATTCGGAGCGGGACATCGCAGTATCCGACATCAGCGGCTGCGTGGGCTCACTCACAATCACGTGACCACCGGAGGATTCGGGTGTGTCGCCCCCTCCGTGGGCGACCGCGATCCGTTTCGAACCTTCCGCAAACCAGGGCTTAGACCTCGCTACGCCATAAAACGGGGTATCCACCCATTGATCTGGCGTCTCCGGTCCCGGCCCATCAGGGGAAGGGAAGGCACTTCCCTCGGAAGCCGGTAAAAACCGCCGGTTTAACGCCAGGATCGTCTTGATTACCGTCAGCACAGAGCCTATCTGTGACGAAACTGTCCCCAGCGCGCAGTTCAATGGATGCTCGGGGGTTCGGTAAGCATCGAGAAGCCCATCGATCACCGGATCACCGACCCGGAGAAAACTCTGACCCAGGCACGCGAGATACGTAACGGACTCCGGCCCGATCTCTGCCTCGGTCATAGCCTGACGAATGCCGGACATCACATCAGCGACGCCAGCAGAGCTCCCCCAACGTCCCAGGCCATCGATCTTGGCGTACGGACGCTTACCTGCGATGTCCTGAGAGGTCAACACGAGTGCGCCGCCCCCCACGTCTCCCACCTCTGCGATCAGAACGTTATCAACGCCCCCGCCTGCACACACATCGCGCGCTCGATCCAGGGCTTCCCAGATTGTCCCCACCCACAGATCGCCGTCAAAAGCAGCTTCATCCGGCAGGGTACCCACACCGATCCACGCGAACGCCGACCGGGTGTGAATATTCACCTCGTACAAGGCCCGGGCTGCGGCCCCCCGGAACGCCTCAACCCGTTTATCCTCGGCAAGCGTCGGAAGCTCGCGCCCTTCATACCACGCATCGACCGCCGCCCACTTGTCCCCCCCACCTGCAAGCCAGACGCCGAGACCCGTCACAACCAAGCGATTCATAGGGAAGTGCCTTCCCTTCCCCCAACACCTCGAAGTTCGTTCTGGGCGAACAGTGGATTCAACCGAGCGCTCATCGTGATCTCTGCCCCGGTCACGCGACCGTACACCCAACCCTCCGCATCGTGAATTGTGACGTCGGCTACGAGCCGGTGTTCGGCGTGGGATCGCACGGCGAGTGAGGCGTAGGTGGTCTCGCCAAAGTCCGGATTGCGGTAATAGGCACTCCCCTGGATCTTCAAAGGCAATCCCCCATAACCGTATGTATGATTCGCCCAGATCAGGAGGCTCTGCAACTGAACATCGGCCAGATAGGGGTTGAAGGTCTGCACAGGGAACTGGCCCTGAGCGCGGCGTGGAATCGGCGGAAGTCGGCACTCCGCGATCAACCCTTTCCCATCCAGACGCAGTACCCTCTGCACCCCTCGGAAAGACGGACCGTGAAAAAGCACGCCATCCTCATAGAGACGCTCGCCCGGTATAGGATCGATCTCGTCCAGATCGACCGGCACTGCCGGTACCTGGACAGTCCACTCATTGCGCAGTTCGATGCGGGCACTATAGTGGTTGCGCCTCAAGCCGGTCTCGGTCTCGCTGGTGATCAGGGTGTCGAACACCCTTAAGCCATCCTCGGCTTCGACCTCCTGGATAGCCAGCCTATGCACCGGCGCCAGGGACTCGTCGAAGACGAGCCCCTTGTAGACCTTGTAATCCGTCACACGGGTAAAATCATAACCGGGCGTTAGCTGCTCACAGGCATTGATCATCCAGGCAACCGCACAGACTGTGGGCATCACGGCCTGTCCGCCGATAACGTGATCCCGGAGAAACGGGTTAGCCTCCAGCGAGAGACGGCGCTCGATATGATACCGGCGCGATCTGACGCGGGACGAGAGGGAGCCATCGTGCGTCGGCATCTGATCCCCCAGGGAAGCACCAATGACCTGTTGAATGGACGGATCGGCCTCCCGTGCAAGAGCCCCGGTGAGTACGGCTGTACCGGCCTCGACCGGGATCAGATCGATACCTCGCTGCTCCATCATCCGCTTGAGCGCCGGCGTGACCATCCCTCCGTCCCAAGGACCCCAGTCAAGGGCCAGGACTCGACAGCTTGGATAGCGAGAGGTCAGCCAATGAGCCGTCTTATCGAGCACCGCGTTCGCTAAAGCATAATCTGCCTGTCCGCTGTTCCCATAGAAACCGGCTACCGAACTGAAGAGTACTACAAATCGGAGGCGTTCGGGTTCGACGATGTGCAGAAGGTTCTTCAGACCATCGACCTTGACGCCGTAGACGAGATCGAAATCGCCCGCCGTCTTCTCCTCGATCCGGCGGTCGGCGATGACCCCCGCTCCGTGGATCAGACCGTCAACGCCGGAGGCGTCCAGCCGATGCAAAGCGTCCTCAACCGCCTCACGGAGTCCGGGACCATCAGTGACGTCAGCACGTGCATACACGGCTTCCCCACCGCCCTCCGCAACCGCATGAAGCGTACGGGCGATCTCACGGCGTGAGAGTATCCGCCGCGCCATTGCCCGCACCGTCTGCGGGTCCGGCTTCTTCCCATATTCCTGAAGATATGCCATAGCGCGCCTTCGAAGCCCCCGTTCATCGCCCTCGTTCTCAGCCCATGCCGGTTCAGGTGTCTCATCATATTGCGAACGTCCTACCAATATGAAGCGGCTGCCATACCGTTGGGACAGCGCGGCGACGCACGAAGCCGTGATCCCCTTCGCCCCCCCGCTGACCACGAAGACGGTCGTCGCATCCGGTTGGAATGGGCTGCGTTTCTCTGTTGATACCGCCATTCAATCCTCCTCCAAAGCTTCGAGCATGACACGTTCTTCCGCTCGCCATCCGACCTCGACCAACCGGCGGTTGGGGTCCTGCAACTCGTCAAGCACCACTTCAGCAGCGCGATCCACAGCGTAGGTCGGATCGATATCCATCGCTCGACAGAAAACGCTCGACCACTCCAAGCGAAGTGTTTTCACCAGACCGGAGAATCCGCCGCCAAGCGGATCGAAATCTGCATCCTCAGCCAGGCCTGACGCCCCATCCATCCGGGTCACCGCCGCAAAGAGGCTCCGCCCCTCGGTTGCAGCCTCTTTTAAGGCCGGTCCCAGATGGGTTGCCGTCATAAAGACAGCCTTGAGCAGAGATCGTGCTGGATCACCGTAAAGCTCATCGGGCGCCCCCCATCTCGGGTGGAGATGTATGAACGCCCCCACCGGATCATGCTGCTGTGCCAACGTCTCAAGTTGACGATGGAAGGCCTCCGGTTCTAACGTGTCAAACGTCACCGCGGACACACCACCCGGCAAGGTTCGTCCCGGGGTGGCGGGCACCACGGACGGTGGGAAGCGCAGCAACACCACCGACCACCCCCAGGCCTGAAACGCTTCAGCCAATCGCAGACTCAGGCGCCCGCCGTCGTCGGTCATCCAACAACTGCGATTCGGTGGCCATTGAACGTCAAGTCGATCAGGTGCGGGCAGCGTCCTAAGTCCGACCGGTCGGATATGGAGGCCGGTCGTTTGGATTCGCGCCCGCTCTACGCTTTTTTTGAGCCGTCCTCATCCTTACCTGGGGCCGACGATAATGACGGATTGTCCAGAGTGCTCAGAATCTCGCTCAGAGTACGAAGCTCGCCCAGCATTTCCGCCTCCACCTGCGGCAGGTTCGGGTACGCATCCTGGAGGGCACCGAGGATTTCAACTCGCTTGATCGAATCGATCCCCAGATCCGCCTCCATATCCATGTCCAGATCCAGCATCTCCGCCGGGTAGCCCGTGGATTCACTCACAATGTCCAGCAGCGTATGTTTCAAAGTCTCGGCATCGGGCACCGCCCCGCGCTCAACCGTCGGAGCAACGGCTGATTCGACCTGCGATGCAGAGGCTTCCATTTTCTCACCGGCTGCAATCGGTTCGTCGTGGTGTCCGTTCGAGCGATCTCTGGCGTAGTCAATGATCTCGCCGAGTGATCGTAGCTCCGCCAGATCCTCGGCTTCGAAGGTCGGCAGCGTCGGATGGGCGTCTTGCAAAGCGCCGAGGATCTCAACCCGCTTGATCGAGTCGATCCCCAGGTCCGCCTCCATATCCATGTCCAGATCCAGCATCTCCGCCGGGTAACCCGTGGACTCGCTTACACACTCCAGGAGGGTGGATTCTAGAACCGCCGGGTCGATCGTTTGGGTATTAGGCAGCTTAGAGTCGGGATCCCGGGACGTAGGCGCCGCCTGAGTTGTAGGCGCTGCCTGAGTTATAGGCGCTGCCACCCCAGGCATCTCCGCTTCCACCGGGTCCGTATGGGATGGAGCCGGTATCGGCGGATTAAACTCAGTCGGCTTCGGGCCATCAGCGCTTGGACCCCGGTCGATCGTCGCCGGGGCGGAGAGTGTCCGGGACGGTGTATGACCATCCCTCGTGAACTCCACCTGTTGCTGTAGCAAATGCACCTGCGCCTGAGCGTACTCAGACTGGTGGCTCAGGAACCGATCGTGAACCTTCAAGGTCTCCCCTTGGTGTTCGTGAAATTGCGAGAGACTTTTGGAAAGATGCTCCAGCACTGCGAGCAATGCCTGCGTGTGCTCGGGGGTGCCATCCTCCTGATCGAGCAGACTCCGTTGGTGCTCCATCAATTGGGAGAAGACATTCGCGTACTCGGCCTGCCCTTGAAGGTATTGCTCGTGAACCCGAAGGATCTCCTGTTGATGCTCGTAGGAACGATCAATTCCCCGTTCGAGATGCTGAAGTTGGGGCCTAAGATCCACAACCTGCACGGGCTTATCATCGGACTGCGCCCGCTCGGGCCCGGAGGGTGCAGGAACCTCAATCGCGCTGACCGGCGCCGGGGAGGGTTCATCCTGGGGCTGGACGTGGTGTCCATCCTGTAAAGCGTCCTCGAAGGCACGCTGCGTCTTCTCGCTCACGTAGTTACTGCCATTCAACCTGATGTTCATCTCCATAATGACTATGACCTCCTCATTCCAACCAGAGTCCCGATGTGTTCCGATTCAGACGTCTCATCCTCTATGTGCTGGACTTCTTCCCGTGCATCAAGGTACGAGCGTGCATAAGGGTCCACCCCTCGGAGCGGCAGCCCTGCCACGCGCAAATGAATGACCGCATGTCGCAACTGCAGATCGCTGGACTTGCGCCGGCTGGCACAAAGGGGCACAGCGAGATGGGGCTTATCCTCTAAAATATCGTTGACCAGGTTGGTCACAATGCGCCGAGGGCCGACTTCAACGAAAATCCGACCTCCGGCTTCGTATAAATTCTCAATCTGAGTCTTAAAAACGACCGGATGCAGGATGTGCTGGGACAGGACCTTCTTGGCCTCGATCGGATCCTCGGGATAACGCTCACCGGTCGTGTTTGAATAAACGGGAATCTTCTGCGGGCCGAAGTCCACTGTCTTGATCGCCTTGGCAAAAGGACCGGAAGCGTGTTCGACCAGCGCAGTATGGAACGCCGCAGAGACCGGTAATGCCCGGACCTCGAAGCCCTGCTCCGGCAGCACCGATGCTGCGTGATCCATCGCTGCGGTCGGCCCAGCCAAAACGACCTGGGAGGGGGAGTTCTGATTGGCGATCACGACATCGTCCAAACCCTCGACCGCGCTTTCGATCTCGGCTAGGGGGCCGGTCACAGCCAACATCGTACCGGCGTCCCGCTGACTTTCATCATCCGGTGGTGACATCGCCCGACCCCGCGCCTTGACCAGGTCGAGGAACGTCTCTTCGTCCAACACCCCGCCGGCCCACAGTGCCGAAAGCTCTCCAAAACTGTGGCCCGCCGTGAAATCCGGGCGGAATCCGGCTTGGGTCAAGATCTGAAGGAGCCCGGCACTCGTGACGCCGATCGCTGCCTGCGCGTAGTCGGTCGCTCGCAGAGCCAGATCCTGAGCCGTCTCGGTCTCCTCATCGAAGGCCGGAGGTGGAAAGACGATCTCGGAAAGGGGGCGCTCCCCCTCCTCGACAAACCGCGCATCCATCTTGGCGTAGAGCTCTCGCACCGGTGGAAAGTTGACCGCCAGATCCCGCCCCATATTGAGGAACTGTGAGCCCTGGCCCGGGAAAAGCGCTACGACGCCCCCGGCGGAGAGCCCTGTGCTGCGGAAGTAAATACCTTTCGGGTGCTCCCACGCCTCGGCGTTCGGATCGCGACGCAATAACGCCAGCGCGCTCTCCAAATGATTGATAGCCTCCTCACGGGAGCCCGAGACGAAGCCGATCCGCGCTGAGGCCTCCGACACCACGCGATCTCGGCTCTCGGCCACCAGGGTCGCATACGCAGCATCGCCATCGGGCGGGGCGAGCTCCTCGAGCGTTCCCTCGCACCGATCGATCAATGCGGAGGTCGTAGGGGCATCGAGCAAGATTCCCCGCGCCGTACCGTGCACACGATAAGGGCCGTCGTGCTCCCGCTCATATTCCTCCAGGACAAGATGATAGTTAGTCCCCCCGAATCCAAAAGCGCTTACTCCGGCCCGTCGTGGCTCGGCCCCTTCAGGACGAATCCAAGGCCGCAACTCGGTGTTGATGTAAAACGGCGTATCGGCAAGATTAATCTTCGGATTGGGCCGGGCTACGTTCAAGGTCGGGGGCAGCACTTTGTGATGCAGCGACAAAGCAACCTTGATCAGACTCGCCGCGCCTGCTGCGCCCTTTGTGTGGCCGATCTGAGACTTGACGCTGCCAATCGCAATGTGCCGGCCTCGACCATTGGGCTTGAAGACCATCCGAAGCCCCTCCATCTCGGCCGGATCCCCGGCCATCGTGCCCGTGCCGTGAGCCTCGATCAAGTCGACGGACTCAGGTTCAACGCCGGCATCCTCATAAGCCCGGCGTACCGCTTTGGCCTGTCCCTCGGGTCGCGGCGCATAGATGCTTTTATAACGCCCGTCGCTGGAAGCGCCCACTCCACGGATGACGGCGTAAATTCGATCGCCGTCCCGCTCGGCATCCTCCACCCGCTTGAGTAACACCATGCCGATACCCTCACCTGCCAGCATGCCATCCGCCTCAGCATCAAAGGGACGGATCGCCCCATCCCTGGAGAAGGCCGGCGTCTTGCTGAAGCACATAAACGTAAACGGGGAGTTATCCGTGTCCACGCCACCGGTGATCATCATATCCGTACGCCCTGCGGCCAATTCGCTCATCGCCACTTCGACCGCCGCCAGACTGCTGGCACACGCGGCATCGACCGTGGCGTTCATTCCGCCCAAATCGAAGCGGTTCGCGATCCGTCCCGCCACCACGTTACCGAGAAGTCCGGGGAACGCGTTCTCATTCCAACCGACGTAAGCCAGTTTCATCTTTCGCACGATGGCCTCGATATCCGGTTCAGACAGACCGCTCTCCCGGAGAACTCGCTCCCATATCGGATACTGCAACCGCGCCGATAGCGGCTTGAGAAGCTTCAAACCACCGGAGATTCCCAGTACAACCCCCACACGGTCCCGATCGTAGACCCGCCCCGAGCCGTAACCGGCATCCTCCAGAACGTCTCGGGCGACGACCAGCCCCAACAGTTGAGAGACGTCGGTCACCTCGAGCATATTGGGCGGCATACCGAACTCCAACGGATTGAAATCGACGTCGGGGATAAAGCCCCCCCGTTTGCAGTATGTCTTATCAGGGGCATCCGGGTCGGGATCGTAATAGTCCTCGATGCGCCATCGGGAGGGCGGCACCTCGGTGATGCCATCGACCTTATTCACGATATTCCGCCAGTAGGTCTCGACATCCGGCGCCTTGGCAAAGATCCCGGCCTTGCCGATAATCGCTATCCGTCTATCCGTCATATTGCGCTTACTCCTTCATTCCACGGGACAGCTCCGGCCCAAGGGCCAGCGCAGCCGTCGCCATCATTAACTTAAGTCCATCGCCCAATAAGAAGGGCGTCAATCCGGCAGCGATCGCACTCTGCCTGCCCACAAAAACGCTCAACCACGGCAGCCCGATCAGATAGATCATCCCATTGCTTACAACGAGCGCCATAGCCGTGCTGCCGACGTCCTCTCCCCATCCGCGGTCAAAGAGCCAACCTGTCACGTACGCCGCAACGACAAAGCCAATCAGATACCCACCCGTTGGCCCCAGAAGCGTCAGCGCCCCGACCTTACCGCTGGCAAAGACCGGAAGTCCCGCCAATCCCGCCGCCAAATATGACAGCACCGAAGCCGCGCCCTGGGTGGGACCCAAGAGCGCACCAACCCATAGAACAGCCAGGGTCTGAGCCGTTATAGGCACCGGACTAAAGGGCAATCTCACACTCAACTGCGCGCTCAGTGCGATTAATAAGGAACCTGCGATCACCTGAGGGATCACCATTCCGACAGATTGCAACCTCTCCACGGGCCGAACGATCTCTGCGCGTGCCATAAGTTTTTGCCTCCTGTAGCTCTGCATCACGAGTCCGTTCACAAATCCACCATCCTTGACGTCAGTCTTTCAATCATCCAGCAGAAACCTCCGGCGGCGAGGGACACGTGGTTTCCTCGTCCCCACCGGCATCAGGAGCGATGCGCACCAACAGAGACCCCTTCTCCACTTGATCCCCGATGGCGACCTGCAGGGCCTCGATGCGTCCGGTAAACGGCGCACGAAGCTGCATCTGCATCTTCATCGCCTCCTCCACGACGATCACCTGCCCCTCCTCGACGTGGCTCCCCGTTTCAACGGGAACGCCCACAATTACACCGGGCATCGGAGCGCGTACCTCGCCGATATCACTGACCTCCTCACTGCACAGGGACCGCCTGTAGGCCGGGTCGACGCGCGCCATGAGCCGCCGCCCACCAATCAGGACCTCATAGGCACCCCGAGGACCGGAGCTGAGATAGACTTCCAAACTCTGGCTTTCCCGACTCAGTTGGTGGAGTCCATTCCCGTTCAGTGAGATCAGATCGCAGTTGACCGGCTCGCCATCGAGCCAGACGCCGGATTTCGTGATCTCGACGCTGTACTCACGTTCCGCTAGAGACACTCGGTATTTGGCCATCGTCCCATCCTTTCTACTGACCCAACACAACCTTAAACTATTCCACCGCCCAGACTCACTTACATCTGCTCCCGCCATGCCGCCGTTCGCCACCCGCCGTTGTGACCGGATCGTACGGGTTCGGGCTTTGCACTTGTGCGCAGGTGCGCCAGAAGCGCGGCGGCGAGCGCGGCATCGCGGGTCAGCGCCCGGTCCTCTCCATTGGATTGGGGCTGGAAGGTATCGAGATACGTCGTGTCGATCCTACCGGTGACGAACGGCCCGCTCTCCACCACCTTCGTAAGAAACTCGAGGTCAGTCATGACACCGCCGATTTGGAACTCTCGTAACGCCCGCCGCAGTCGCGAAATCGCGGCCTCACGGTTCTCCCCCCAGGCAATGACCTTAGCAAGCATCGAGTCATAATCGGTCGTGACCGGCATACCGTGGTACAGGGCGCTGTCCACCCGGATACCTGGACCACCCGGCTCTTTAAGATAAGAGACCTTGCCCACCGCCGGGATGAAGTTCTGGGCAGGATCCTCCGCCAAAACGCGAGCCTCGATCGCCGCACCGCGCAGATCGATGTACTCCTGAGCATAGCGCAGTGAATGCCCGGCTGCCAATCGAAGCTGTTCATGAACCAGGTCGAGTCCGGTGACCATCTCCGTGACGGGATGCTCAACCTGAATCCGGGGATTGACCTCAATAAAGTGAAAGTCACCATCGTCGCCCAGCAAGAACTCAACCGTGCCCAGACTCCGGTAGTTAAGCGACTGCCCCAGACGGACCGCCGCCTCGTAGAGGAACGTCCGTTGGGCATCGGTCAGCCCATTGGCAGGTGATTCCTCGATCAACTTCTGACGACGACGCTGAATCGAGCATTCACGCTCGCCGAGACAGAGCACGTGGCCCTGACCATCTCCCACGATCTGCACCTCGATGTGCCTTGCCCGTTGGACCAACGGCTCAAGATAGACCGTGTCATCCCCAAAAGCTGCGTGCGCCTCGGTCCTGGCGACCTCAATCATCGTCTCCAGTTCGTCGGCGGTCTGGGCCAAGCGGATGCCCCGTCCCCCGCCACCAGCAGCCGCCTTGACTAAAACCGGATACTCGACCTCGGCCAATAGATGATCGGAAAGCTCTTCGCCCAACGGCTCATCCGGCCCGGGGAGCACCGGCAATGCACAGGCCCGCGCCGCGCGCCGGGCAGCCAGCTTATCGCCCGTGAGCGCCAGGGTCTTCGGTCGAGGACCGACAAACACCAATCCGGCATCCTCCACCGCCGAGGCAAATTGAGGGTTCTCTGATAGAAACCCATAGCCGGGGTGAACAGCATCTGCTCCGCTTGCTTCAGCTGCTTCAATCAACCGGGGAATGTTCAAGTAGCTCTCCGCCGCCGGAGTCGGGCCGACGGCGACGGCTTCGTCGGCGTAGCGGACGTGCAACGACTCCCGGTCGGCCTCAGAGTAGACCGCGACCGAGCCCATGCCCAGATCACGGCAGGCGCGTAAAACCCGCACAGCGATCTCACCGCGATTAGCAACCAGAACTTTCATACCCTCCCCCTCCTCCGATCCCTATCCCTATGTCAAAGCGGCAGATTGCCGTGTTTCCGCTTCGGCGTGACCTGACGCTTGTTCCCCAGCCGCGCGAGCGCCTGGCATATCCGAGCACGGCTCTCTGCCGGCCTAATGACGTCGTCCACATAACCACGGGACGCTGCCACGTAGGGCGTCGCCAGCGTCTCCCGGTAATGTGAAACGAGGTCCGCTCGTGCCTGATCGGGATCATCGGCTGCAGCGAGTTGCTTACGGAAGATCACCTTCACCGCCCCCTCGGGACCCATCACAGCGATCTCCGCACTCGGCCACGCAAGATTGACGTCACCTCCCAGGTGTTTCGAACTCATCACGATGTAAGCGCCGCCGTAAGCCTTGCGGGTCACGAGAGCGATCTTCGGCACCGTGGCCTCAGCATAGGCATAGAGCATCTTAGCCCCGTGGCGGATAATGCCCTGATGTTCCTGCTCCACACCCGGCAGAAAGCCGGGTGTGTCGATCAGGGTCACCAATGGAATATGAAAAGCGTCACAGAACCGGACAAAACGGGCGCCCTTATCCGAGGCATCGATATCCAGGACCCCTGCAAGGTGCTCGGGTTGATTGGCAATGACGCCGACCGTTCGACCGTCCATCCGGGCAAATCCTACCACCAGGTTACGTGCGTACGCATCCTGTACCTCCAGGAACGTTCCGTTGTCGACCAGGGCCCCGATGACCTGCCGTACGTCGTAGGGATGATCCGGGCTCTCGGGTACGAGATCCGTCAATTCGGGCGTGAGACGCCCCGGATCATCCTCTGTCTCGAGTTGGGGAGGGGCCTCCAGGTTATTGGAGGGTAGATACGATAAGAGCCACCGGACGCGGTCGAAGATCTGATCCTCATCCGGTGCGGTGAAGTGTGCGATCCCACTCCGGGTCGTATGAACACCGGCCCCACCCAGTCCCTCAAGGTCGACCTTCTCGTGGGTCACGGCCTCGATCACCCGAGGCCCCGTAATAAACATATGGCCCGTGCCCTCGGTCATAAAGACAAAGTCGGTGATGGCAGGTGAGTAGACAGCGCCGCCCGCACATGGTCCCAACACGATGGAGAGTTGGGGGACAACGCCAGAGGCTCGCACATTCCGATAAAAAATATCCCCGTAGGCCGCCAGGGCATCGACCCCCTCCTGGATCCGCGCGCCGCCGGAGTCGTTGAGGCCGATCAAGGGCGCCCCATTCTCATAGGCCAGATCCATCACCCGGGCGATCTTTCGCCCGTGAGCCTCTCCAACAGAGCCGCCCAAAACCGTGAAGTCCTGAGCGAAGACGTAGACAGTTCGACCTGCAATTTCCCCGGACCCCGTGACCACACCGTCACCCCAGGGTTTCCGATCCTCCATCCCGAATCCGGTCGCTCGATGTTGAACAAACATACCGATCTCGGAAAAAGTATCAGGATCGAGCAGAGCCGCGATACGCTCTCGCGCCGTCTGCTTGCCCTTGACGTGCTGCCGCTCAATGCGAGCTTCGCCTCCACCAAGGCGAGCTTCAGATCGTCGCTCGGTCAACCGTCCCTGTGATATGTCCATCGAAGACGTCCACTCCTCTCTCATCACTGACCCACTCTCACCCATGGATAACACCACATCCCGAAAAAAGTTACGGTTTGGCAGGGAATTCATACAAATTCAGGGCAATTTTTGATTTTGGTCGTAACTTTTCAGGTGTCTTGGTGTTGTCATAAGTGAGAAGAAATCAATGATGAGTGGGTCGGGGACTGACCGATCCAACAGATGGGTTAAGTCGTCCTTTAGGTTTCCTCAAAAACCGCTTATAATGCTGAGTACCGTGGACCTCCGTCCACAGTACTTAGTTGGGACCGTCGGACTGACGGTCCTGCCAATCGGGAGGAACCTATGCACGACGCGAACGAGGGGGAACTCATCGCGCGCGCCGAGGAGGATCCGGAAGCATTCGGCGAACTCTATCGGATATACGTGGATCGCATCTATAATTATCACTATCGGCATACCAGCAATCGCGATGTTGCTGAGGATCTGACGTCTCGAACGTTCTACCGAGCACTCCGCAGCCTGCACCGATATAGGGACAAAAAGGGAGCGACGTTTCAGTCCTGGCTCTTTCGGATCGCTCATAATCTGGTGGTCAACTGGTATCGTAACACCAGCCGCCATCCTGAAGTGTCCACCGACCGCCTTGGTGCGCTGCCGGCGGATCATGGGAATCCACATCAGATTGTGGAAGAGGCTGAGTTACAACGAAGAATGCTCGCGATGATCGAGGACTTGCCGGAGGATCGTAAGACCCTGATCCTGCTCAAATATGTCGAGAAGATGACCAATGCCGAGATTGGAGAGGTCCTGAATCGGACGGAAGGAGCCGTCAAGGCCCTTTACTATCGTACGTTGCAGAGTCTGCGAGTCGCAGTCGCAGAAGGAGAATAACGGATGAACCAACAATCAAAGTTAGCTGCTGGGATCGACGTCAACGCGCGTCTCCTGGCGCTGGAAGCGGAACTGGCGCCATCGATTACCGCGGTGCTTGAGCCGATCCCGGCGACCTCCTCCTTCAAGATGGACCTGGAAGAGGAGCTGATCACGGAGGCCAAGAAACGCGCGGAGCGGCAACACCTGATCCGCACATTTGGCCTGATCGGCGGTGGCCTACTCACCATCGTGGCTGGCGTCGTGGGGTTCTTGTTACTCAAACGCCAGAACCACGGGGAGGATAAAGGCGAGAGCGCGGGTCAGAGTTCCAGGCAGTCCGCGCCCGCCACCGCCACCGTCTGATAACGATCAACCCTATCGGCTTTCCTGAACTCCCGGAGCATCGGGGAAAGCATGCGCACTTACCCCACAGAGGGATGGGAACAGGCCTTCCGCACAGCGCTCTTCCTGGGCTGCGAGTACTTCCTCAATCATCACAAGAGAGAAGAAACGCACCTAGCACTTTCAATTGCACAACTTTACCATCTCCCCGCTGGACTAACGTCGTCAGCATAACGCCGTTAGCATAACGCATACCCCAACGCTTTACTAA
>CAYMAQ010000018.1:0-30315 GCA_964388385.1 uncultured Anaerolineales bacterium
CTGCACCGCTTTCAGCTTGATTTCGCGGAAGTTATTTGATAGCCAATCCTTAGTCATTCGTGTCCGGATCTATAGGGAGGCAGGAATGGCATCTCTGACGGCGGAGCGGAAGAAACTTCTTCGCAGGCGGTGGGCTTGGTACTTCTATGATTTCGGTAATTCGGCTTATGCAGCCGTGGTGCTCTTGGCGGTTTATTCGGCGTATTTCAAGGGTCAGGTGGTCGGTGGAGCTATGGGCTCCCGGCTGTGGGGTATTTCGGTGGGTATTGCGATGCTCGTTGTGGCGTTAGTTTCGCCGGTGCTTGGTGCCATCGCCGACTTCTCCGGTGCCAAGAAACGGTTTCTCCTGGTCTTTACGGCGATAGCCTGTACTTTTACCGCGCTCCTTTTCTTTGTGCGTGAGGGTGACGTCTTGATGGGTATGGCGTTTTTTATCCTGGCTGAAATCGGATATCGGGGGGCTCAGGTCTTTTATAATTCGTTATTGCCGGAGATTGCGGAACCTGAAGAGATCGGTAAGGTCTCGGGGATTGGTTGGGCGATTGGCTCGGCTGGAGGCGTTCTTTGCCTTTTCATTATTCTGCCCCTGATCCTGATTTTCGAGGGGACGTTTATGGTACGCCTTTCCCTCGTGATTACCGCAGCTTACTTCGCGCTGTCGACGATTCCACTTTTCGTGGGGTTGGAAGAGTTCGGCGAGCGGCAGTCGTTTCCAGAGGGGCAGAATTATATCACGGCAGGTTTCAAGCGGGCCTGGGAGACGCTTCGGGGCGTCGGTCGATTTCGCGAGTTCGTCCGGTTTGTGATCTCTTTCCTTATCTATAATGATGGTGTCATGATGGCGATGAACTTCGCTTCGATCATTGGTGCCGTTCTTTTTGGGATGGATCAGGAGCAGCTTATCGTCTTTGTGATCCTAGTCCAGGTCACCAATGTGATCGGTGCCTATACGTTGGGCCATCTCGTTGACCGCATTGGGGGGAAACGAACTCTCGTCGTGTCGATTCTCTTGATGATTGTGGCGATTGTGCTTATGGCCTTTACGTCGACATCCACGGCTTTTTATTTTGTCGGCGCGCTTGCCGGTTTTGCTATGGCGGGCATTCAATCCGTGAGCCGGACGATGGTTGGTCTCCTCAGCCCGGCGGGTCACAGCGCGGAGTTCTACGGCTTCTTTGCAGTCGCCGGTCGCACTTCGTCGTTTATTGGCCCTGCTGTATACGGCGGTATTGCGTATCGAGCCGCCCGTTTCTACGAGAACACACGAGGGATGCCCGCGCTTGTCGCTGAACAAGCCGGGCAACGAGCCGCGATTTTGTCGATTGGACTCTTTTTGTTGGTGGGTATGGTCATTCTGACCTCCGTGAATGAGCAGAGCGTCAGCCAGGCAAAGAAGCTCGAGGCGGAGCCTCGTAAACTTGTCCAGGCAGGATGAAGACCGAGATCTGGGTAGGGTGAGGCACAATAGTCGGTAGGCTGAAAAACTACGACACTGTGAGGACACGCGACATCGGAGCTTCTGGAAGCGCTGAGGCTACGGCCGACCGGGATGACAGGATCTCTTGTCATCCCGGTTTTTACGCAGTTTATGCGATGAACGCAGGAATTCTCCCTTGAAATCGGCTTTTATTAAATATTATTTAATTTCACTTGACAATATTTACATTTGACTTTAAAATTATTAATATATACACGGTTTTGCACTTAGACAGGGAGGGCGTTATGTCTGACGGGGTTTCTGATAGGTCTGTGAATGTCACAAGGCATCTTGACAGTGATTCAGTCGCGATTGAGCGCGGAGCGGCAGAGAGCGTGAACGCGATGCTTGAAATGGGCTTTGGGTCCCTGGATATCCAGGGAGGGGCGGATGCTATGATGGAGGGGGTTTTTGAGTATGGGGATTCCGCCCATAAGCCGAATGTTTCGTATGAGATCGAGGACGATCTGGGCCGACTGACCGTCTGTCAGCCCAAGGGTGTGAAGCGGTTTGGATCCGAGAAACAATCCAGTTGGGGCGTATCCTTCAACCGAGAGGTGCCTCTCGATCTGGACCTCAAGGTCGCATCCGGTGCCACCTCGGTGGATCTGAGCGAAACCAAGCTTACCGCTCTGAGGTCCAAGGTCGCCAGTGGGAAATTTGCGACTACATTGACCGGTTCTATGAATTTGCTCGAGCGCATTGTGCTGAGGACTGCAAGTGGCAGGACCGATGCGATTCTAAACGGTGCTTTTCCCAAGCTTGCGGATTGTGCCGTATCGAGCGCCAGCGGCATCGCAACGTTAGCCTTGGGGGGTACATTTCCTGTGCTGGATACGCTGGATGTCAGGACTGCAAGTGGGGCTGTGGATCTCGGATTAGCCGGGGACTATCCCGCCCTCGGGTGCATCTCTATTGATGCGGTGAGTGGAACAGTAGATCTGAATTTGGTCGACGCGACGTTGTCCGGTATGAATCTGGTATTGAACTGTGTGTCTGGAGAGCACGTTATTCGCTGCCCTCGTGGCATAGGTATTGGGATACGGTTTAACTCCTTGACCGGTCAGATCACGGCGCCAGATTTTCGCCGTGTCAAGGGGATGTTTGTGAATGACCTCTACGATGGAGCCGAAACCCCACTAGAGATCAACGTATCCTCTGTGAGCGGACGAATCTCCGTGCAACTTGGGAGTACCTGATACGTAGAGATGGTGAGTAGGTCGTAAAGTCATTACATCGCCGTATCAGGAGGTTGCCGAATGGAACGAAGGCAAGGATGTCTCGTTGGATTGTTCAAACTAGCGATTCTCGACGTCGTCTTTGATTGGCTTCAGGAGCGTTTTGGGTTTGGGCGCGGTTGTTCGTGCTCCGGGATGGGGTGCGGGATCATTTTGTTGATTCTGTTCATCATTCTGTCCTGCTCAGTTATCACCGGGACGGATTGGTTTCGTCTCTTCTGAACTCCACGTCTCTGCCATTCTTTACGGACACCCAGTAGGACCGCTGCGGTCCTACTGGGTGTCTATTTGTGCGCTTGATTTGTCCCCCGATACTTGATAGTATTATTATCGTTCCCTGTTGGGTTGATTCATCGATGACGTCCCAGGGTGGGGAGGGATATGAACGCAAAGATATGGCGAAAATTGCGCCAGATCACGCAAGTTCTGGCGCTGCTTCTCTTTATATATCTTTTCATCTATGCGACGTCTCGGGATCCCAAACGGACCTGGGCTGACATTTTCTATCGGTTGGACCCGTTGATCGGTCTTTCGACGATGATGGCCGGGCGTACCTGGATTCCATTTCTTGGATTGAGTATCCTGACTGTTATATTGACCTTGGTTTTTGGGCGAGTCTGGTGTGGCTGGATCTGTCCGTTAGGCACCCTTATTCACTGGGTGCGGCTCCGTGCGAACACCGCTGTTCGTCGAGAACCTCCGGATCGTTGGCGCAGCATCAAATATGTGCTTCTGGCGGTTATTGTCGTGGGGGCGCTTCTGGGGAACCAAACACTCCTCTTCCTAGATCCTATGACGATTATGACCCGGACAATGTCAACAGCGATCTGGCCGACTGTGCGAATCGCGGTGAGGTCTGTTGAGTCGTGGCTCTATCGCTTTGACGTGCTTTGGCCTGCCTTGGACTTCGTCCATCAGTGGGTGACCCAACCACTTTTCAGGAGCGTCGACTCCGTCTTTTATGTCGCGATTCCCGCTATGTTGTTTTTTCTCGGCATTCTCGCACTCAACGTTTGGTCTCACCGTTTCTGGTGTCGTTATCTGTGTCCCCTGGGAGGACTGCTCGCGCTTCTGTCCAAGCTGTCCTTAGTCCGACGAACGGTTTCGGATCAGTGTGCAGCTTGCGGATTATGCAACGGGTCATGCCCCACAGGCACGATCCGGCCCGAAGAGGGGTATCGCAGCGATCCGGCTGAGTGTATTGTATGCTACGATTGTATCTCAGACTGCACGCGCCGGGGCGTTGCTTTTCGCTGGTTGGGGAACCAATGGCATCCTGCACCATGGTATGAATACGATCCTCGGCGTCGTGAGCTTCTGGCGAGTATAGGCGCTGCCGCAGCCGGGGTGGTGTTGACTGAGGTCGAGCCGAGCACGAAACGCACGGACGCACATCTGATTCGTCCTCCGGGGAGTCTTGACGTCGATTTCGAGTCGTTATGTGTCCGCTGTGGTGAGTGTGTGCGGATCTGTCCCACGCAAGGATTGCAGCCCAGCTTACTTGAAGGAGGCGTGCGGACGATTCTCACCCCCCGCCTTGTACCACGTTTGGGGTACTGTGCCTATAGCTGTCAGGCGTGTGGCGATGTCTGTCCGACCGGCGCTATACCGCCCATGGCACTCGCCGACAAACAGCAGGTCTCGATCGGACTGGCGCGCGTGGATCAGAGCCGCTGTCTCCCCTGGGCATACGATACTCCCTGTATTGTATGTGAGGAAGCCTGCCCGGTGCCCGATAAGGCTATTCGATTGAAGGTTGAAGACGTGATCACTTTCAAGGGCGACTCGATATCCATTCAGCGTCCTTACGTTGTGAAGGACCTGTGTATAGGTTGCGGCATATGTGAGTATCAGTGCCCAATGGAAGGGGAGGCTGCGATTCGGGTTTATGCACCTACCGATCTTGATCCGGATTTCAGCTTTTGAGAGTTCCCAACCGAGATAGGCAAATGCTGTGGAGGAAAGGCAGGCTGTGATGCACGGTGGATCTCGACGTGTTTTATATCTGGACCCCGCCAGCCGGCGGCATATCTATCGTCGTTTGGTCTGGCGGGGCCCATCGGCCGATGATCCGGCTGACTATACGCTGCTTTGGGGAGAGGCTTTGTGTCAGTATATTCTTCGCCGGCAGCCAGATGCCCTGATCATCGCCCGCGGTCCCTTGTCCTATCTCTCCGGTAACAAGGCAACGGTGGGGTACATATCCCCGATCACGGGCGTTCCACACTACAGCTTTGTGGGGGGGCAGGGCTTTGCGGCCCTGGTTGATCTGGGATTGGACGCTATCGTTTTTGCTCCCTCTGTTGGTGATGAGCCGCCTAGCCGAGAGACAGCCCAAGAACTATGCATCCATATCACAGGTCGAGCACCTTCACTTGAAGTTCACTGGCTGACCATAGCGGATATACCCTCCGGGCAGCGTAGCGCGACCCATTGGCTCGTCGACCGGGTGTTGGAGGGGCAACCCGAGCGTGGAAGCGTGTTTGTCACAGGGGAGGCGGCGCGCTATGGGTACCACACCGCGAACCTTGCTGTTGAAGGTCTCTACCATGCAGGACGTGGGGGTGCCGGATACGTCTTTGGGCAATTTGCCCGGGCCCTGGTGCTCGAGGGGGAACCGATGACATTCGACTCCTATCTGGGGGGCCACGCCGAAGCGTTCAGAAGACTGCGACAGCGTGAAATTCAGCCGCGACTGCAAAGATATTGCGAACGACTATCCAATCCAGGTAAGGGGACCATAGCAAAGCTTTGGCGTACAGGACGGGGGGAGGCGCCTACACTGCCCGCACGTAATGCACAAACCTTGGGCTACAAATTGGCTGCATTGGGCTCCGCGCCTTTTTTGAACAAGACCCGAGATGGGCAAACTGGCTGCCGTTGGTGTCAGGTCAACTGCAGGCATTGGCACTGGGTTCCAGTCGATTACACCTCAACCGGGCGGGACCAATATCTCGATGATTTTGAACCGACTTACGCGCTATTTGCTATGCTAGATCTTGGCGAGGAGGTGGGAGCCCGCGATGAATTGATCGAATTCCGGGACGAAGTCGAGCAAAGGTTAATCATACCCATTGAACAATTGGGTGCGGATGTGATTGATCTCGGGATCGGCTTGAGTGCACTCTTCTATGGCATCGAGCATGGCCTTATTCCCGAATCGGACCTAGCCCCTTACTTACGTCAGGGACCTTGCTTTGGCAACCTGGACAAGGCTGTACAGGTTGTATCCTCCCTTCGTGCGGGTTCTGTTTCCCCGGTGATGCGAGCCTTAGGCGATGGCGCCCAAGCTCTTGCCGCGCGATATCCTGCTCTTCAGCCCTATGTGTTCACATCCGGGCCTAACACTATGGCGAATCCTGGACATGCAAATGCACTTTGGACTTTTATGATGGCCTTCTCGCGATTCTTTGGTCACTATTCCGGGCAATTTTACAAGATATCAGGCTCATTGGATGATGTTCAGACGAAGCCGGAGCGGCACGCATTGTTCCATCGGGTTGTTCGTGATATGATCCAGAGAGAATCCTATATATGTCTGGGCAACGCACTCTCTATGTGCAGCTTCACCTTTGTCATTTTCAGTGAGGATGGCGAGGGGCAGAGATTGGCCTCCGACGACCTTTTGCGCAAGGTGCTGGCTGTCTACGGGATTGAACTTCAGGTATCGGATCTGGCCTGGTTTGCACAGAGTTACTGGGTCCAGTCTATGATGATGAAAGCCGAGGCCGGCTGGGCCCCACCTGAAGCGTCCGACTTTCCGCTCTGTGTCTATGCGCTGCTCGCCCAGTCCTTGAATCGATCGGTGGAGGTGTTAAGGATGATGATGGGAGACTTAATTGATGTCTGGAAATCACAAACTGAATCATTGCTGGTACGACATGGATATGAAGTACCGTGGTCGTGATGGCAGGCCTGTTTACCCTTTGATCGGTTTTTTACTTTGATAAACTCAACACAATCCTTAAACGTTGACGATCAAAGCCTGGAAAAAAAGGGGATATTTGCGCGTTGGGCTTTGGTTATCGTGTTTATGGGTCTACTTGGCATCAACGCGCTTCTACTTATGGGGTGCCGCAGGGAAGCGGATCTCGCGATGCTGGATGCCCCACCCGGGGGCAAACCTGCGGCTGCGACCTCGACTGCGATTGCTGTGAAGCAGACGCAGGCGGTTCATTCCCCTACCGTGATTCCCAATACACCGACGTCGACGCCTACCCGCGTGCCGCCTGAGACCACGGCTGTCTACTACACCATTCGCCCTGGTGACAACTTGCTGCGCATTGCAATCGCATACGGTACGACGGTGGAGATGCTCACCAGGCTTAATAATATCGGAGATGCTGATCAGCTCCGCGTCGGAGACGTTTTGCAGATTTCAATGGATGCGCAATACGAGAGTCCGGATGAACTTCTCATTCCGGATAGTGAGCTGGTGTATGGGCCCGGATACGAAGGATTTGATATTGCGGACGCCACGGCCGGTTACGGGGGATATTTCAATGAGTATACGGAGGTCGTTCACGGTCGTACGTTGACAGCTTCGGAGATCGTTGATCTCGTTGCGCGGGAATATAGTGTGGGGCCTCGGGTGTTGTTAGCGCTGCTCGAGCTGCGAGGAGAGTGGTTAAGTCGTTCGAACTTAGAGTGGCAACAGATAGCGTACCCGTTGGGCTTTGATCGTGGAGAGGGCTGGCAAGATCTGTATTATCAATTGTGCCTCGCGGCGGACAGCCTGAATGCGGGATTTTACGGTTGGTGGGGAGATACTTCCTGGCTTATTCAGGTCCGGGATGGAACTTACGTTCAGTATTCCACCCAGATCAACGCCGGAACCGCCGGTATTCAACGGATGCTCGCGCAGACGGCGAACTCTTATGAGAGCTGGATCGCAGATATCGAGGCATTTCAGGACGTCTACCATCAGGCCTTCGGATCGCCGTTTGATTACGCAGTTGAGCCCTTAATCTCGGGATCGACGGACTCCATCGAGTTGGCTCTACCATGGCAAAAGGGTGAGACATGGTACTACACCGGGGGGCCGCACCCGGGGTGGGGAACGCAAGGTGCGTTTGCCGCCATTGATTTTGCTACAGATGAGAAGCACATTGGGTGTGCGATCAGCAACCGCTGGGTCACCGCGTCTGCTCCGGGAACGGTCCTGGTGAGTGAGGATGGGATGGTGCTACAGGATACCGATTCCGACGGTTTTCTCGGCACAGGATGGGTCTTAAGCTATATGCACATTGCCGCCGATGGGCGTGCGGAGGTCGGTGATCAACTCGAGATCGGTGATAAAATCGGTCACCCCTCATGTGAGGGCGGTATCTCCAGCGCCTCGCATTTGCATTTTGCCCGGCGGCTGAATGGCGTTTGGATCGATGCCGAAGACCCCAATTGGCCTATGAATCTGTCAGGTTGGATCCCTGCCTCGTCCGGGGTGGCCTATGAGGGCACACTGACCCGCAAAGGCACGATCAAGACGGCATGTGAGTGTTGGAACGCAATTAACGCAGTCGATCACTAGCGACGCTGTCCCCAGCCGGAATGGGCTGAATGATGGCTCATCCCGGCCGAGAAAACGTTTGAGCGACAGGACTATAACAGGATTATGTCCCGCTCTTAACCTGACCTGGCTCTCTGTCAATAGCGATGCGCACATCGACAGCCCACACTCCTTGTCCCTCTTCCCCCACGATCAAGGGATTGATATCAAGTTCCGAGATGCACGGGAAATCTGAAACAAGCTGGCCGACCCGACAAAGGACATCGGTCACTTTTGAGATATCTCTTGAGGGTGCTCCCCTTATCCCTTTCATAATCTGCCCTGCTGCGGTTTCCTCAACCATCGTCAAGGCATCAACCCGGTTCAGCGGTGCTAAGCGGAATGCGACATCGTGAAAGATCTCTACGTAGTGTCCTCCCATGCCGACCATCAAGAGTGGCCCAAACTGAGGGTCCCGTTGTGCGCCAAGGATGATCTCCTGTCCTTGGGGAGCCATCTGCTGTACCATCACGCGGGTTTCCTCAGGCGTGCTCTCTGCGTTGCGGTTGACTATCATCTCATCAAAGGCAGATCGAACTGCGCGTTCTCCATCCAGATTGAGTGCAATGCCGCCCACATCGGCTTTGTGGACGACATCTCTCGCGATGAGCTTCATCGCCACGGGGTATCCAATGTGGTCTGCGATTTCGACGGCTTCCGAGGGACTGCTTGCCAGAGCTGATAGAGGAACTCGAATACCGTAGGCTTCTGCAATCCGGGATGCCGTATGAGAGTCCAAAAAGCCGGGTCCCTCTTTCTGCCAGATTTGCCTGAGCATTGACGCCGTTTTTTCGACGTCGACGTCCTCGATTCGCTCTGGGGTTAAGTCCGGTCGCGTTCGAAGCCGAGCGTATTGACAGAGACCTGCTAGCGCTCGTGCGGCACGGTTAGGATCCTGATAGCAGGGCACGCCGCTGGTGTTGAGTATGCGTCTAGCTTCCGGGATACTCTCACCACCGACGAGGCAACCGATGACCGGTTTATCATACGCGATCGCAGTCTGTACTACGTGTTGAGCGACTCCAGTTATCGGCGTGATCGCCTGCGGGACGAAGATGGACATCAAAATATCCACGCCTGCATCCTCAAGTAAAATCCGACCTGCGGCACTATACATCTCGGCACGGGGGCCTCCCAGCATATCCACCGGATTGCCCAGCTGTGCGCCGTCTGGGACAACCCTGTGAAGGGCTTCTCGCGTCTCATCCGATATCTCTGCCAGGCTCAGTCCCCACCGGGCCAGCTCATCCGCGGCCAATGCTGCCGGGCCGCCAGCATTGGTCAAAATCGCGACACGATCTCCAGAAGGCAGAGGCTGCATTGCCAACGCCATTGCTACATCATTCTGCTCCTGAAGCGAATCCACAACTAAGGTGCCTGCTCGGTGACAGGCGGCACGATAGGCCTCCTCACTGCCGGCGAGGGCGCCTGTATGGGATGCCACTGCCCTCGTACCGGCTGACGTGACTCCGGCTTTGAGCATCACAATAGGCTTACTGCGATAGATCGCCCGGGCCTCTTGAACGAAACGCCGACCGTCGGGCAACCCCTCCGCGTAGATATTGATGACGCGGGTGTGTCTATCGTCCCGCATCATGGTAAGGCCATCTGTGACGTCAACATCGAGCTGGTTGCCGAGACTGGCGATGCGGCTATATCCAACTCCCACCTGCCGCGCCCAATCCGTCGTACCGCCACAGATGGCGCCGGAGTGTGAGACGAAGGAGATGGCGCCGGGCGCGGGCATATCCGCGATAAACGTGGTATCAAGGGGCAAGTGGGCATCCATCACGCCGACACAATTTGGGCCGATAAGCCGGATCCCATAGGTCTCGATGATCGATCGGAGCTGTTTTTCGAGCTCTTTGCCCTTGGGACCCGCTTCACGAAATCCCCCCGTGATCACAATGACCGCTTCCAGGCCCCGTTCTCCGCATTCCTTCAAGACGATCGGCACAATGGGTGCGGGAACCATGATCACAGCCAGATCCAGAGGGTCAGGCACCTCGAGGATTGATGGATAGACAGTGAGCCCCAGAATTTCGCCGCCTCTGGGGTTGACCGGGTAGATCCCTCCGCGGTATCCGTGCTCCTTGAGATTCTTGACGACCCCATAACTCAATTTGGCCGGATTTGAACTCGCTCCGATAATGGCGACTCCCGATGGCCTGAAGAAATACGTCAGCTTGTCCTTCATTTTTCCTCCGTCTTTGCCGATTTATTGAGCGCTATGATAAAACATCATGGGAATTTTGTCCAAGGGTTTAGACTCGTCACCCCTTTCCAAGAGAGGTCGCTGAGGATTTCCGACCGTGGTAAACCCTAAACTGGGCATCCTCTCGCACGATCTTAACGTCGATAAAGTGCTCGCGGAGCCACTGAGGATAGGGTAAGAAATTGTTTGCGACGAGATAGATCTCCCCTCCAGGTCCAAGTACGCGGTCGGCCTCTCGGACAAAAAGCTGTGATACTTCATAGTTGACGTCGTGACCTCGGTGGAAGGGTGGGTTCGTAATAACTACATCGACGGTGTGATCCTCGATTGCTCTGGCCCCGTGACAGAGATAGAGCTTGGGCTTGGCGACCGTATTAGCTATGAGCGTTCGCCGCGTAGACTCGATCGCACGGGCAGAGACGTCAGCCCACATTACATTCCCCCCTCGGCGTGCTGCTGCCAGACCCGCGAGGCCGGTTCCACAGCCGAGATCCAGAACCTTGGTCTCCGGTCTGATTCTCATACCTTCGATCAGATTGGCGGTTCCCTGGTCTAGGCGTCCGGGAGCGAAGACCCCTGTACACGTGACCAGATCGGTGGGTATGTCATCGACGACGATCGTATTATGTTCGAAAGCCAGCCTGGGACGCTTAAACTGACCTGGCGGACGGCGGGCCAGTCCGGCATGGACTCCGCCTTTTCGGACAACAATCCCCGCTTGCCCGAAGCGTTCTCGGGCCTCGCCAAGCGCTGATCTTATCCCTTCGTTCTTTGCCCCTGCAAAGACCAGTCGACCGTCCTGACGAAGCAGTGCCAGGGCCAGATCGAGAAGCTCCCGCTGGCGGTCTCTCCCACGTGGAAAGTGGAGCATCGCCTGATCAAATGCGTCGATCGGTAGCTGCGTGAAATCGGCGTCGAGTATGATCTTTGGGAGGGGGATTCGGTTAGCCTGGCAGGTCATCCTCAAAGATTGTGCTTCTGCGTAGTTTTCGGCCCAAGTGGTGACGCGCGCTCCAGCTTCTGCGGCCCACAACACGGTCATCGTTAGTCCGGGACCGGTAACGAAGACCTCGTCGCCCTCTACGCGACGAGCTGCGGAGATCAGGGTGTGGTTGATAGGCCCTGGCGGGGGGACCCCTTCCAGACGTTTGAGTCTGATGGTTCGGTTAGCTAAACGATAAGTCTGTGGTTGCATGGATGCCCTCGATCCGGTCAGCGATTGATTGTCATCGAAGCATTGACGTTTCGACCGTCTGTTCCAGTCAATTCCCCCATGCTTTTTCTCGATTTTGAGTTATATTTATGATAATATTTATATCGTAAATTGAGCACAATTCAATTCCTGGGATAGCGTACACAACAAGCTCCGGAGGCTGGGATGGTTGATGTAAAAGAACTGGGCGATGAACTGATTCGGAATATCGAGCGCGTGATTGTAGGGAAACGATCGGTCGTCCGCCTGATCGTGGTCGGCCTTTTGAGTAACGGTCACGTCCTCATCGAAGATGTGCCCGGCGTGGGGAAGACGATGCTTGCTCGCAGCCTGGCCCGTTCCCTGGGCTGCAGTTTTGGGCGTATCCAGTTTACGCCAGATATGTTGCCCAGTGACGTGACAGGGGTTTCAATCTATAATCAGGCCACGCGAGAATTTGAATTTCAGCCGGGGCCAATTATGGCACAGGTTGTCCTTGCGGACGAGATCAACCGAGCAACGCCCAAGACCCAATCTGCACTGCTCGAGGCCATGGAGGAGCGCCAGATCACTGTCGACGGTGTCTCTCACCCGATGCCTACTCCTTTCATTGTGCTGGCAACCCAGAACCCTATCGAGTACGAGGGAACCTACTCTCTGCCCGAGGCACAACTCGACCGGTTTCTGATGCGCATTCGGTTGGGTTATCCGGAGACATCCGATGAGATTGAAATCCTCAACCGTCAGCAGTTCAAGCACCCTGTCGAGGATTTGGAAGCGGTCATTACCGCGGAGGATATCTTGGAAGCTCAAGAACATATCAAATCTATCTTCGTGTCACCGGCGGTCAAAGAATATATCGTCAGCATCGTCCACCGAACCCGAAACCATGAGAGCATCTACTTGGGCGCCAGCCCGCGCGGCAGTCTGACTCTTTATCGGGCCGGACAGGCGCGGGCAGCGCTTTGGGGCCGCGATTATGTACTGCCTGACGATGTGAAGGCGTTAGCGAGCTATATCCTGCCCCATCGGATGATTGTAAGTCCAGGCGCCCGGCTTCGCGATCTCAGGACCGAGGACGTTATTGAGGATGTATTGGATCAGCAACCTGTTCCGGAGCGTGCGGTTACGACACCCCGGTTGTAGCCTTGGCTTCGATGACTGATGACTATGGATCTTGTCATGAATAACTAAAGCGTTTCTGCGTTTCCACGGTTATCACGGAAAGGTTTCGTATTTTATGTTCATATCTGTAGATGGAAATATGAGTGTAGACAAGGCCATCTGGAGAATCATCAGAACTGTATGAGAAACGACAAATCACGGGTCAAGGCTTCGGCAAGTGCTTGGGCGGTCGCTGTGGTGTTTGTTATCGTAGTGATCACTCAGGTAGTCGCTCCCTATCGCGGTTGGCGTCTTCTGATCGTGGGGCTAGGGGGTGGTCTGTTTCTGAGCTGGCTTTGGGCGCTTTCCCTGGCTAAAGGTGTGGATCTCAGACGGGAAATGCGGTTCGGTTGGGCCCAAGTTGGGGACCGGTTGGTGGAGCGATTCACACTGCGTAACGACAAATGGGCACCTGCTGTCTGGGCTGAAGTGGGTGATGAATCGACGATGCCTAACTATCGGGTCAGTCGTGGGACTGGGGTCCCAGCCCATGACTCCATACGGTGGCACACCGAGGCTATCTGTATGCAGCGGGGGCTCTTTACGCTGGGGCCTACGCACCTGGAGACAGGCGATCCGTTTGGTTTCTTTACGGTGGAGATGGATTTTCCCGCTTCGCTGCCGCTGCTCATCTTACCTCCCATTGTCCAATTGCCTCAGATCGAAGTTGCGTCCGGAGGTCGGTCTGGAGAGGCCCGGCCCCGTGCTAATGTGATGGATCAGACAGTCAGCGCTGCTAGCGTCCGTGAGTACGTACCCGGGGACAGTCTGCGATGGATCCACTGGCGGACGACAGCCAGACTCAACGACTTCTATGTTCGTCTCTTTGATGCGACTCCTGCAGGCGATTGGTGGATTCTGCTGGATATGGATCAGGGTGTCCAGATCGGCGAGGGCCAAAACGCGACGGATGAGCATGGCGTCATTCTCAGCGCCTCGTTGGCGGATCGCGGCGTGCGACGGGGAAAGGCGGTGGGGCTGATTGCCCAAGGCGAGCAGTTAGTGTGGATGAAGCCCGAAGAAGGAGAAGGACATCGATGGGAGATTCTACGATCCTTAGCCCTCATCGATCGCGGGTCCCGTCCGCTCGCCGACGTTTTATCGAGGGTGGCGCCGAGCATCGGGCGCAGCTCGAGCTTGGTCATTATCACTCCCTCGACCGAAAACCGGTGGGTTGAATCTTTGGTGCCCCTTGTTCGCCGGGGTGTGATTCCGACCGTCTTACTTCTCGAGCCCCAATCGTTTGGTGGGGAGGGGGCGATGACGGTTGTGGAGCGGTCTTTGACGAATCTGGGCGTCGTTTACTATGAGATTACGCAGGATATGCTCGATCAACCGGCAGCCCAACCGGGTCGACAGGGGGTCTGGGAGTGGCGGGTTTTGGGCACGGGCCGTGCAGTTGCGGTCGACAAACAGCGTGATGCAATGTGGCGGTCTTTGACATGACGTATAAAGAACGCAAGCCCAACCTTATATCTCGTGCCCTCTCATCTCTAGGCCCAAGAGCGTTGCTCAGTTGGTTTTTGATGCTCGTGATCCTGTATAGCATTGCCAGCGGGCTGACTGAGGTCATTCAAGACATCGATCGAGCCCTTGTCTTCGGTGTCATCTCTATTTCTGCGACCTTGGGCTGGTTATTGGCGCTTCTGCCGATCAACGATTGGATGACAACTGTCTTTGGATTGTTCCTGGGATTTGAATATCTCCTGATTCGCGTGGGTCGGCTGGGCGATTCCTTAATTGAGATCCTGCAGGCCAGTTATCAGCTTATCTATGACTTTTTGACATGGTACTGGACCCAGAACCCACCGAGCTGGATGGTCGTCCCGCGACTCTTCTGGGACCTTTGGCTTGATATGCGCACACTGATTGTCCGGATGGGGGAATGGACGATCGACGTTCTATCCGGTGAAGGGGTGTTTGATCCGGTGGGAGCGGCTTTAACCTGGGGGTTTGGTATCTGGTTCTGTGGGCTGTGGGCCGGATGGGTCGCCAAACGACATAACCGTCCTGTGATCGGTGTGTTGCCCAGTGGCGCTGTTCTTGCGTTTGTCATCTCCTACACAGGTGAAAACCCTTACGTGTTACTGCCGGTCGTGGGTATAAGCCTGGTTCTCCTTGCTCTGATGCAGCATTCTGAGAGAGAACTCCGATGGGAGCGAAAAGACACCGATTATTCGAACGGCTTGTGGAATGATATCCTGTTTGTCACGACGGGGATCTCTGTCGCTCTGGTTATCCTATCGGCGATTGCACCTTCCGTGACCGTGGAGAGAATTTCAGAATGGGTTCGGGAGATCACGGAGTCTCAGACAGAATCCGAGGGGACCGTTGCGAGGTCTCTAGGATTAGAACCCAAGCCAGAACCCCAAGGTCGTGTACCTCTGGATGACGTTCGCTCGACAGGGTTGCCGCGTCAACACCTGATCGGATCCGGTCCGGAGCTGTCCCGGGAAGTCGTGATGGTGATCGAAACCGGCGAATTGGCCGCTGTTCCCGATATCTCAATGTTGGAGGTAACATCCGCCCCGTCTCATTATTGGCGTAGCATTACTTATGACTGGTACTTTGGCCGCGGTTGGGCGACTACCGGTACAGAGGACGTGGAGTATGAGGCGGGTGAGGTTGCCGATGCGTTCAATCCAGAGGATGATCCTAACGCTCGGCGTGTGCGGCAAAATGTGCGTCTTGTAGGCGAGGATATGGGATGGCTGGTCTACGTGTCCGGTCAGCTTATGTCCGTGGATGAGCCATATAAGGTCGCATGGCGTCTTGGCGATGAGATCTTCGCTGCCACGACAGAGGCGGTGACTTACCGGGCCGATTCCTATATTCCGGTTGTGACGGAAGAGGAATTGCGCTCCGCGTCTACCGATTATCCGGATTGGCTGCTGAATCGCTATCTTCGGTTGCCGGAAGAGCTTCCGGAGCGGGTTAAGTCCCTGGCGCGAGATCTTACAGCGACCCAACCGACGCCTTACGATCGGGCAAAAGCGATCGAAGCGTACCTTCGTGAATTCCCCTATACTCTCAACGTGCCACAGCCCGGACTCCAGGAGGATATTGCGGATTTCTTCCTATTCGAGCTTCAGAGGGGTTATTGTGACTATTATGCGACCTCTATGGTGGTTCTTGCACGATCTGCGGGATTGCCGGCTCGTATGGTTGTCGGTTACATCACCGGCACCTATGACTCCACCAATGCGCGATATATTGTCACCGAAGCCGACGCCCATGCCTGGCCTGAGATATATTTTCCCGGCTATGGGTGGATTGAGTTCGAACCTACGGGCGGGCGTCCTCCCATTGAGCGCGCTGAATCGGAGGCGGAAGAGATTGTGTGGCCCGAGGACTCTGAAGTCGAACCGCTTGTGGATCGAGGATCGGATCGGGGGATTTTGGGTGCCTTGACGATAGGCGAATGGTTGTTGATTGGCTTGGGGTCTGTGATCGGCTTCATTTTGCTTGCAAGCGGTATCGACGGGGTTGTTCTTCTGATGTTAGGGGCGCCACATACTCTGATCTCACGGATCTATGTCAGACTGCGCCGGTTTGCCGATCGATTGCGGGCTGACGTCCGCGAAGGGTATACTCCTTACGAGTTAGCGGATGCTTTGCAAGACCGCATCGATGTGATCACTCGAAACCGGATATGGCTTGAAGGCTTGCTGAAGCCATCTGCCGATGCAATAGATCTCTTGGTCGATTGTTACGTCGAGCAGTGGTACAGTCAGGCTCCAGGCATGGGCCAGAAGGCGCGTCGGCGTGTGGTGTTGACCTGGTGGGGATTGAGATGGCAATTGTGGCTTGCCAGGCTCTGGCGTAATCCGCGTCCCGTGGAGGACGACACAGCGGAAGCAGATGCTCTCCCAGCTGCATCAGACTGATTCGTTCCCGGTTTGAAGTTCTCATCAATCAGGAGGTTGCGATGGCTTATCCCTCGATTAATGCTCAAATCACCTTTCTCGATACGCATGATCTCGAAATAACCGCACAGTTCTACGAGGAGGCTATGGGCTTTCCGCTTGTTTTGGACCAGGGAGGTTGCCGGATTTACGAAACCGCACAGAATGCGTATCTTGGTTTTTGTGAGCGGAGCCCGGTGGCGGCGGAGGTCGGGGTTATTTTCACTCTCGTGACCGATGAGGTTGACCGGTGGTATGAACGATTGAGGGATGCTGATGTTCCCATTGAGAAGGCGCCAGCGCTGAATGAGGTGTATGGAATCTATCACTGCTTTGTTCGCGATCCCAATGGGTATCTCATCGAGATCCAAAAATTCCTCGATCCAAACTGGCGCGACGCAGAAACGCTTGAATGAATCAAAAATTAGTGAACTGCTATTGCTCGAAACTGTTGGTGCCATTGGAAGAAGGGAGGGGAGGTTTATGGCGGAATCCTTTTACCGATTTGCCACGGCGTTAGCCATCGGTATTCTTATCGGTGCGCAGCGTGAGACTGCCTATGATGAGCCGGAAGGTAAGTTGTTCGCGGGCGTGCGAACCTTTGCGTTGATCAGTCTTTCGGGGTATGTGTTGGCCCTTGCCTCGGAACAGCTCAATTCGGCACTGCCTTTCATCGGCGGGATGGTCATTCTTGCGGTACTCTTGGGATTGGCATACTACGCGGATGTGATCGTCGGGAAGCCGGGTATGACGACGGAGACATCGGCAGTAGTGACCTTTGGGGTAGGCGCTCTCTGCCACTGGGGACTGATCCCGCTCGCAGCTGCTCTTGGCGTTGCTGTGACGCTTATGCTCTCGCTCAAGCACGAGTTCAGGAGCCTGACGCATGCCCTCACGCGGGAGGATATCTACGCGGTTCTTAAATTTGCGGTTATCAGCTTGATTGTGCTGCCGATTTTGCCCAATCAGGAATATGGGCCGTCTCCGCTGCAAGTTCTGAATCCCTATCGGATATGGTTGATGGTTGTGTTGGTCTCGGGGGTAAGTTTCCTGGGCTATGTCTTGATCAAAGTCGTCGGAGCGCGACGCGGGTTGATTCTGACCGGATTATTGGGAGGCATTGGGTCCAGTACTGCGGTGACGCTAAGTTTAGCAGGACGCAGCCGCGATGAAGCGAAGCTTTCACGTCCCTTCGCGGTCGCGATTTTGATTGCCTGGATCGTGATGTTTATCCGGGTCATCGTCCTTGTTTCGGCGCTCGACCCCGAGCTGGCCCGCAGCCTCATTGTGCCTATGGTCACCGCTGCGGTAGCAGGCGCTAGTTATTGTATCTACCTTTATTTCATCCAGCGCGTGTACGAGCGAGACCATATTGAGTTTTCGAACCCGTTCAAGCTTGGCCCAGCGCTTCGGTTTGGTCTGATCTTTGCCGTGATCCTGCTCGTTTCGAAGGCTGCCCAGGTCTATTTTGGCAACCTGGGTACCTACATTTCGGCCTTTGTATCGGGACTGGCCGATGTGGATGCAATTGCGCTCTCGTTGGTGAACCTCACGAAAGGGGACGCGGCTATCTCTCGGACTGTTGCCACACGGGGTATCGTCATTGCAGCTATGGCTAATACCCTTTTCAAAGGGGGATATGCCCTCGTTATCGGCTCTCCGGAGCTGCGAAAGGCGCTGTGGCCCGGACTTGCAGTCGTTATGACTGTTGCACTTGGCGTGGCCTTCCTCTGAGTCCACAAGGTAGGGTATAAGGCCCCGAAAGGGCCTCATACCCTTTTAGATTCAGTCCTAGATATAGGGTGTCAAGTGCTTCTACAGTGTCTCGGTCCCGCCGCTAAGCCCGGGAAACCAAGGCTTCTTCGGGACACTCCGGACATTCAAGGGTTTCATTGGCCCGGACTACGTCATGGGTTTGGCAAACAACGTAGACCGGTTGCTCGGAGGATAATTCTTGCGCCTTCTCTACGTCGATCTCCTCAATCTCCAATGTGTCTGTCGCAATCAAATACGTTATCGGATCTTTCTTTGATAATTGTGCCGTGTGATGATGCTCATCCGCCAAGATCATACCGATATTGCTACCGGCACGCGCGATCATTAAATCCAGGTCGTTTTCTGTGTAGTTAAACTTTAACCATACGCAGGTTTTGACGTGAGCATCATGAAAATCGAATGCTACATCAACCCGAAACCGCCTATCAGAGCTCTCGGGAACGGCTACCTCCCATTGATAAAATTCGTTCAAGGCATTGAGTTTTTTCTGAAGCTTCTGGGCTTCTTGTTGGGGGGACATATGTCCTCCTTTTTGAGAATGAACTTCATCCGACCCACAATTTTGCTAACAATCGCCTATACGATTTGTTGTTTCGACGTTTTATCCTTAACAGGGATTTGGACTGTGCTATCTTCGAGCAAGTAATCTCTACCTTTGTCCTGTGTGATGTCGAACGTGTAAGGGGGGTAAGGAAAAAGCTTAACGCCACGCCTCCTTTAGGTGTGAGGCTGTGTGACATTAAGCTAACGTCAGCAGAACAAGCTGAATGTTATAGAGCGGGCGACGGGACTCGAACCCGTGACATTCAGCTTGGGAAGCTGACGTTCTACCACTGAACTACGCCCGCAGTTGTTAACTAGAATTAGTATAGCATATCGGCTCTAAATGGCAAGTTGTTCAACTCCGGTTTTCGGCTCAAAGCCGGAAGCTGCAGGTCTCCTCTGAGCAAGAATGATAAAGCCCTCATTTTTTGCCAAAGTCCCTTGACGTTTCAGTGAGTTTCGGTATAATGGGACTCACGTTGCGGGGTAGAGCAGTGGCAGCTCGTCGGGCTCATAACCCGGAGGTCGGTGGTTCGAATCCATCCCCCGCTACTCCTTTTATATTATGGCGAGGTAGCTCAATGGCAGAGCAGGGGACTCATAAGCCCTTGGTTGGCAGTTCGAATCTGCCCTTCGCCACTAAAGAGTCCGGTTAACAGCCGGGCTCTTTTGGTTGAAGGCTCCGTGTCCTATCCCCTTCATTACGCTGGAGGACGAAAACTCCGGCGACTTCCTGCGTCACTCATATCTCAGTGCGTCGATTGGATTGAGACGTGCGGCTCTCTGGGCGGGATAGATCCCGAAGAAGAGACCGACGGCTGCTGAGAATGCGGTGGCCAGGACGATGGCACCTACGGTAATGACCGCACGGAAGCCATCACTCCGAAGGAAATACGAGATGGCCGTAGCGCCAGCCGCTCCCAGCAGGATCCCCACGCCGCCACCGAACATTGAGAGCATCACTGCTTCGATGAGAAACTGCCAGAGAATGTCGCGCTTACGGGCGCCGACCGCTTTACGCAATCCGATCTCACGGGTTCGCTCTGTGACCGACACGAGCATGATGTTCATAATACCGATCCCACCCACTAGGAGACTTATCCCGGCGATTGCGCCCAGGAAGACCGTAAGGACGCTGGTGATCTGTTCGAACGTACCGATAATGTCATCCTGGCTGATGGCGGTGAAATCGTCGGGCTGCCCGGGCGCAATGCGGTGGCGCTGGCGCAGGATCTGAGAGACCTCGGCGATCGCCGCCTCCATCCGTTCCTCGTTGATGGCTTGAATATAAATGAATGAGACGCGAGGTTCACCCCGGTTTGTGCGACGGGGAAAAATCCGGGTCAAGGCCGTGTTGAGTGGTATGAATACGCTCTCATCCTCATTCCTGAAGTTGTTCCCGCCGCGTTCTGCCATCACCCCGACAATGCGGAAGGGTACGCCATTGATTCTGACGATCTCTCCGATGGGCAGGGGGTTATTGGGGAAGAAGTATTCAGCCGATGCTTTGCCCAGGACAACGACCCGGCTCCTGGCCTGATTGTCATCTTCGCTGATAAAGGTGCCACGGGTCGTCTGCCAGTCTCTAACGTGGGTATAATTCGGCGTGACCCCGCTGACTTCCAGCCGACGTTCTTTGCCGGGGGTGGTTACTTGGGCCGTCCCTTGTAGGAGAGGGGCGACCCGCTGTACGTCCGGGGCCTGTAAGGGATCTGCCAAAGCCTCCGCGTCTTTGATTGTGAGATAGGCCGGACGTTCGAGCTCCTGCTCGAACGAACCCGGAATGATGAAGAAGAGGTTGGTGCCGATGGATTGAAACTGCGCGGTGATATAGGCTTGTACACCCTCACCTACTGACATCAAGGTAATGACAGCACCCACGCCAATAATGATTCCCAGCATTGTCAGTGCAGACCGCAGCTTGTTCGCCGTCAAGGCTCGCAGGGCCAGGCGACTGCTTTCGAATATCTTCATACGGACACCTCGGCCATTTCCTCGGTCGGGGTGGGGTGGGGATTATCGTCCGTGATATACTCTTCTTTGACAATTTCGCCATCGAAGAGGTGAAGAACCCGTTGCGCATATCGGCTCACGCGGGGGTCGTGGGTGACCAGAACGATGGTGATGCCGGTCTCTTGATTGAGCCTCTGAAGAATTCCCATCACTTCTTTGCCGGATTTGCTGTCAAGGTTCCCGGTGGGTTCATCGGCGAGAACGATAGAGGGTTGGTTCACCAACGCGCGAGCAATCGCCACCCGCTGCTGTTGTCCACCCGAGAGCTCGTTGGGTGTATGGTCGAGGCGATCTCCCAGCCCTACGGATTCAAGCACGTCCTTGGCCCGGTTGCGCCTCGTCGTCTGATTGACCCCGGCGTAGACAAGAGGCAGAGCAACATTTTGGAGGGCTGTTGTCCGAGGGAGCAAGTTGAACTTCTGGAATACAAAGCCCACTCCCTGATTGCGTATCGTAGCCAGTTCGTCGTCGGATAACTTACTGACATCCTGGTTGTCCAGTGCGTAGGTGCCCCACGTCGGTTGATCGAGGCAACCAATGATGTTCATAAGCGTCGATTTCCCCGAACCCGAGGGGCCCATGATCGCGATGATTTCCCCTTTTTGTACCGAGAGTGTTACCCCTCGCAGGGCGTGCACTTCATTATCTCCCATACGATAAATCTTGTGTAAGTCTCTAATCCAGATGACCGTGTTATTCATAAACCTCACTCAATCCCTTGGCGGATCATTAATTACCGGTCGATGGCGGTCCTTGGAAATCCAAGAGGCTCCGCTCCTCGCTGACCAACGCGACGGTTTCGCCCTCTTCAAGTCCGGAAATCACCTGCGTGTAATTCTCATTTCTTGCACCCGTCTCGATCGGTTTCCTTCTGATCTCGCTTCCTTCAATGCAATAACAATACGTATATGTCTCTGAACTCGCTTGGTCTGTGCGCACCGCCCAGTTTGGGATCAGCAGCACGTTCTCAATTTGTTCGACTGTCAGTCGTGCACTGGCTGTCATCCCATCCAGTAACGGTACCTGCGAGGATTCTGTGATGATGACTCGAACGGGATAAGCGATGACGCCGCCTACTTCTTTGGGGATTGATTTGACGAGGTCGACCTCTCCCTTAACCGTCAAATCAGGATAGGCGTCGAGTGTGATCTCTGCCGGTTGACCGGGCGATATCCGCCCAATATCAATTTCGTCGATGGTGAGTTCAACGTAAAACGTCGAGATATCGAGGATTTTGAGCGCCGGTATCTCGGTTGTTGCGGGTTGTCCTTCAGTCAGATTGATCTGCGAAATTGTTCCGTCGAACGGTGCAGTGAGGAGGGCGTCCTCAACTCGATCCTTGGCTTCAAGGAGATCAAGTTTTGCCTGTTCGATCTGAAGCTGGAGCCGCTCAACCTCTAAGAGGTCCGGTCCTTCGGTGAGATTCTCACGCTGATTCTGCGCGCGCTTATAGCTTTCATACGCTCGTAACCACTGGCTCTGTGCTTGTTGAATGTCGTGTTCTGCTTTGGCCAACGTTACACCTACATTGCCGGCAGCTTCCATCGCAGCTGCCGATGCCGGCGCAGCATAGGCTTCCGGGAGCCTATAGTCATCCAAAGTGTCAAGAACGTTCTGGAGTGCTTCCTGGGCGTCCTCTCGATTTTCCTTTGCGATTCGGATATCGCGTGCCGCCTGAGCTTGGGCGAGTTCCTCACTTGCTTTCGCCACGGTGATGCTATGCGCTGCGTCACGTATCGATAGATCGGTCAACTCGATCTCGTCCTCATCGGCCGGTTCTCTCAAGATCGCAAGATTGAGTTCTGCCTGTTGGAGGCTGAGTTCGGCTTGTTCCACCGCTTTTTCGAAATCACTCGTGTCCAACCGCGCGAGTATCTGCCCCTTTTCCACATAATCCCCGACCTCGACGTCAATATCGCTTATTATGCCGGTGGTACCGAAGCTTAGCGAGAGCTTTTTGTCCGCGACAAGGTTGCCACTCGCGATCACTGTGACGTTAAGATCTTCTCTCACGACTTTGGTCTTTCTAAGAATTCGGCTTTCATCGGTGTTGGCCTCTGACTGCCGGCCCCGTATAAAGAGTGCTGCGCCGACAATCCCAGCTACAAGCAGGAGTATCATGAACAAAACGAACGGTTTTTTCATCGTACGTATCTTTTCCTTTAGTTCAGTTTCCGAATTGATAAGCTGACCCCATGTGGGATTTCAGAATGACGGCGGGCCACCGGGTCCGTCACCGGGGAAAAAGGACCGCTCCTCCGTTAAAAGTGCGACAGTATCTCCTTCATTCAGGCCCGAGATAACTACGGTCTGATCCTCATTCCTTGCGCCGACTTCAATCGGCGTTCGAACAGGGGCTCCCTCCACAATCTGATAACAGTACGTTTGACCGGTCTCCTGGTCAGCTCTAACCGCCCAGTTCGGTATCAGCAATACGTCTTCCAATTGATCGGTCAAAACGTTGACACTGGCGGTCATTCCTTCGTAGAGCGCGACATCCTGGCTGTCGGATATGATGACTCGGACTCTGTACGAAGTAAGCCCTGCGAGTTCTGTCGATTCGGGTGCGATTCGATCGATACGGCCGTCGAGCATAGTCTCCGGATATGCATCGAGCGTGAGATTGACCTGTTGATCCACCTCAATGGCTCCGATGTCGATCTCATCGACGGTAAGATCGATGAAGTGTTTGCTATCATCTACCAAGGTGAGAACAACATCCCCAATACTGAGCCTTTCGCTCTCCTGGGCTTTAACATCGGCGATATAACCTGTGAACGGGGCCGTAAGGACAGCCTTGGCGAGGTCTTCTTGTGCTTGTCTGTGACGAATTTCGGCCTGTTGAACCAGCAACTCCAGAAGCACAATTTGGTTTTTATCCGGTGCTGACTGCAGCTTTTCCAGAGACTTTTCGGCCTGTTGATACTGGGTATATGCCGACTTCCACTTCGTTTCAGCTTGTTCAACGATCAGTTCGGCGTTTAACCTCGCGATATTTTCCTTTGCCAACGCATCTTGATAGGCTTCTTCTTTCCGCTGTTTTTCTCCGGGGGAGGCGTCGCGGAGTTGAATATAAGCGTTCTCACGTTCTCGCTGGGCCTGGACGACGAGGCGGTCTGCGTCAGCCTGAGCTGTCTGTTTGCCAATGCGCGCGACCTCCAGAGCCTGAGCCGCAGATTGGATTGCCAATTCAGCCAACTCGACTTCTTTCGGATCGGGATCCTTTAGAGCTTCTTCCAGGTCTAATTCGGCGCGTTCCAGCGCTAGTTTTGTGCGATTAACCTGCCTCCGCAAATCTTCTGATATCAGGGACGCGAGTTCGTCCCCCTCTGTGACCCTCTCATTCGTGTTGACCCGGATCCTGTCGATGGTTCCGGAGATGGAGAAGCTCAATGCCCGCGTCTCGGTGGCGGATACGTTTCCACTCGCAGGTATAGTTATATTCAGATTCGCACGCTCGGCTCGATCTGTGCGAATGATCTCCGCTGGATCTGAATTTGCCCGCTGGGATCGGAACCAAAGAAATCCACCTATCCCCCCGGCTACGATCACTAAGACAAGCACGATGGCAATCAATCGCTTCATGCGCTCTCCTTCATTCATTGACCATTGATAATGACTGGGGTCATAAATGACCAGGGTCATTATAGCAAACTATGGCTTGCCTGGCAATAGTATCTCTCTGTGAAATGTCCTGTGTGGGGTTATGGGGTCAAGAGCGGGTCTTCTCCAGGTTATACGACAAAAGACAGCAAATGTTCCGTCACATTTGCTGTCTGAGTGCCCCGGTTTTTCGCTTCAAGATCGGGCTTGAAATTGGGCCTGAGATTCGGTGCTAGATGTCTGGGAGTGTGCGTCTTAAATAGGGGAGAAGGGGATGACTCTTGCCTGCGCCAACAGCAACACAGGCCATAGGCGCGTCGGCTACATAGACAGGCACGCCGGTCTCTTGGGTCAATAGTTGATCGAGATTGCGAAGCAACGCACCGCCACCGATCATTGTCATACCGCGGTCGATAATATCGGATGCGAGTTCGGGAGGCGTCCGTTCCAGGACTGATTTGATCATATTTACGATAAGGGCGAGGGGTTCCTCCAATGCCTCAACTACATCGTCGGTCGTGATCTCAACGCTCCGTGGGAGTCCGGTTACCTGGTCGCGTCCCTGGACCTCCATCCGCATAGGCTCCTCCAAAGGCATCGCGGCGCCTACCCGGATCTTGGCCTCCTCAGCACTGGGCTGCCCTAACATCAAGTTGTATTTTCGCCGCACGTAGGCCGCGATCGCCTCGTCCATTCGTACGCCCCCCTGTCGAATGGCTGCGGACGTGACGACCCCGTACATAGAAAGGACGGCGGCTTCGCTGGCTCCACCTCCCAGATCGACCACCATATGGCCTCCCGGCGTGTGGATAGGCAAGCCAGCGCCGATGGCTCCGGCCAGAGGCTCAGGAATAAGATAGGCTCGACGGGCGCCTGCTTCGAGGGCTGCGTCTTCTACAGCCCGGCGCTCAACCTGTGTCACTCCGAATGGAACCGTGACAAAGACCTTAGGTTTGAAGAGGCGATGTCTTCCAATCGCCTGGTTGATGAAGTAGAAGAGCATCTCACGGGTCACGCGGTAGTCGGCGATCACGCCATCTCGCAAGGGGCGTCGTACGACAATGGTCTCCGGTGAACGTCCCATCATCGCCCGGGCTTCTTCGCCGACTGCAAGAACCTCACCGCTCTCAAGCGCTTGAGCAACCACCGAAGGTTCCTGCAGCACGATTCCCCGGCCACGCACGTAAACCAGGACGTTCACTGTCCCCAAATCGATTCCCAATTCCTCAACTAATGGCATAGTTTGTCTATTTTACCCCTATCGGGCGCACGAAATGTCGCAATCGGAATCACTTGACAGAGTGATGATACACGAAATCTTATCTTTGTCCAATGTTTCGTTCGACAAAACAAAGCTTTCTGATATACTTATTGATCGATGTGCTATGGATCCTTTACCTAATCCCCCTCTTTTCAGGGGCTTATGGATCTGGTTATGAATAACTAAAGCGTTTCTGTTTTTTCCCTAAAAACAGCATTTCTATCGCGCTTATCACGTAGGTGTTGCTGGTAAGACTCACGAACGGAGCCAACGGTTGGCAGATCAGGGAATTGTTGTGCGAATTGTGGGCGTGGTCGTCGATGCTTTTTTCGACTCCGGTGACCTCCCAAGTATCAATAGTGCGTTATCAGTCCAACGTGATGACGGTTCTGAGTTGATCATTGAGGTTCAAGAGCATCTCGATACCTATACCGTCCGGGCCATCGCTATGGACAGCACGGCCGGGCTGCGACGGGGTCTTCCTGTCGAGAGTAAGGGTGGCCCGATTTCCGTTCCGGTAGGTCCGTTGACTCTCGGGCGCATGTTCAACGTACTCGGTGAGCCTATCGATGAGGGGGAACCTGTCCGAGCTTCTCTCCGTCCCATCCACGTTCCCTCTCCGCCTTTGCAGGAACAGCGGGTTTCGCACGAGCCCCTGGTGACCGGCGTCAAGGCCCTTGATCTTTTGACCCCCTATCCACGGGGTGGAAAGATCGGTCTGTTTGGAGGAGCCGGGGTAGGCAAAACCCTGTTGATGATTGAGTTGATGGGCAATACGATTCGTGAGCATTCAGGCATTGTGCTCTTCGCCGGTGTAGGGGAGCGAAGTCGGGAAGGTCACGATCTCTGGCGTGATATGCAGCAGAGCGGTGTGATTGAGAACACTGTTTTGGTCTTCGGACAGATGAATGAGCCCCCCGGTGCCAGGCTCCGTGTTCCACTTTCTGCTTTAACAATGGCGGAGTATTTTCGTGATCACGAACGACGCCAGGTCTTGGTTTTTATCGATAACATCTTCCGCTATATTCAGGCTGGTGCTGAGGTTTCGGCATTACTGGGGCGGCTTCCCAGCGCCGTTGGCTATCAACCCACGTTGGAAAGTGAGATGGGACAGCTGCAGGAGCGTATCACGACGACCAGCCGGGGAAGCGTGACTTCGGTTCAGGCTGTGTACATTCCCGCGGATGATCTTACCGACCCTGCCGTGGTTGCGACTTTTGCCCATCTGGATGCGTCCACGGTGCTCTCGCGAGAGCAGGTAAGCCGGGGTTTATATCCAGCCGTCGATCCGTTGGCTTCTTCGAGCACACTGCTGACGCCGGAGAGGGTGGGGGACAACCACTATCGGATTGCCGAGGAGGTGCGAGAGCTTCTGGCCCGGTATGAGGAGCTTCAGGATGTCATCGCGATCCTGGGGATCGAAGAGTTGAGCGAGGAAGATCGTGTTGCGGTGCATCGAGCTCGCAGACTGCAGCGATTCCTAACGCAGCCGTTTCGAGCTGCGGAGGATTTTACAGGCATCGAAGGCAAGACCGTCCCTCTCGAGGAGACCTTGAGGGGATTCCGTGAGATCCTGGATGGTAAACACGATGACTTGCCCGAGCAGGCATTCTATATGGTTGGAACGATCGATGAGGCCGTGGCGAGAGCTAATGAGATCGGCGAAGGGTCCTTCTAGGGGTTGAAATGCCTGCTGATCTGCGTTTCACTGTTCTGACGCCGTCTGGACCTCTTGTCCAAGACCAAGAGGTCAGTAAGGTTCGGGTGCGACTTGTGGATGGCGGATTATTAAGTGTGTATCCTTATCATGCTCCGCTCATTGCCGAGACGATGCCCGGGAGGGTTCTCTACGTCTCAGAGGGGAGTGAGGAGCACTTGCAGCTCAACGGCGGGATCTTCTTTGTGTGCGAGAATACGGTTACGCTCTATACGAGTGGCCGAGTAGGGGAGGAGTCTGACCAAGTGGGGGTGGAGAACGGATGGGAGGGGATGGAACGTTTCGATCGTTTGACTGAAGTTCTTCTGTCCACTTTGCAGGCTCATCCGCAACGCATCCCGGACGAAGTGGGGTCAGAGGATTCAGGGTCAAATTAAGAAAAACATTGAATCGGTTGGAATCGGGTGAAGAGGAGGCTTACTATGCTTTGGACTACTATGTCTGGGACTACTATGCCTGGGAGTACTATGCCTTGGACTTATCTTGGATTAGGGGGATTGATTGGACTGGTTAACGGGGTGTTTCTTATCCGGTTGGCTGCCCAAATACGTCCCGACGCCGATTTCAACGTGCGCCTCCGCGTCTTTAAGAGTTATGGCATACGGTTTGGATTGCTAGCCGCCGGGTTCGCGTTGGCGATTCGGAACGGCCTTGCGGCCGGGTTGGCGATGTTTTGCGGCTTGTGGTTTGTTCGATGGGTTATTGTTTGGGTAGGCTGCGCCGGTGTGATCGATTGGACGTGGTTTGACGTCTCGTCTCAGGGAGTTGGTTGAGTATGGAAGGCGTATTTCCGAAGGTCGCATTTTGGATTTTTGGCATCCCGGTTCGTGATACGGTTGTCTCGACGTGGGTTATGATGGCCATTATGATCGGCGTCGCTGCATTGCTCCGCGACTCGATGCCCACAGCGCTTGAGATGGTCATCGATTTTTTTCGAGGTACGATTCGCGACGTGATGGGAGATCGGTCCGTTGAGATATTTATTCCTTTCTTAAGTACACTCGGCTTGTTTATCGCGATGGCGAATATCATTGGCGTCGTTCCTCTCGTCCAGACTCCAACAAAGGATATCAATACGCCCTTAGCCCTTGCATTGGTGGTTTTCTTTGCCGTTCACATCTTCGGCGTACTCGATAAGGGGGCTTTAGCGTACGTTAAGGGGCTTTTGTCACCGCTTCTCCTCCTGGATATAATTGGGCAGGCAAGCCGCACAATGTCTTTAACCCTGCGCTTGTTTGGCAATATTATCAGCACTGAGATTGTCGTTGCTGTGATTTTCTCGCTAGTCAAACCCATCGCTCCACTTCCGATGATCGGGTTGTCGATGTTTACCGGTGTGCTTCAAGCCTACATTTTTGTGGTCTTGGCAACCGGATATATAGCCACGGCTGTTCGGGAAGACAGTATGTAGGCTTAGGCTGGATCGGGCTCAGGTGGACTGTTGGTCGATCTGCGGATAATTCTGTCAAGGTGTAGAGAGCTTCACTGGTAAGAGGGCTAAAAAGGAGAGCATAATGGAACAACTAGATTCGGGAACTTTAATCACATTAGTGACCATTTTGGTTACAGGTATTGGTATGATTCTGGGCGCGATTCTGCCAGCACTTATGGAGGGACGCGCTGTAAATCGTGCGCTCGAAGGTATGACCCGTCAGCCCGAGGTTGCTGGAGACTTGCGGAACACGCTAGTTGTCGCTATGGCATTGCTGGAGACGACTGCGATTTACGTATTGCTGGTGATGTTGATTCTTCTGTTTTCCAATCCGCTTTTGGAGCGTTTTTTTCCCACAGGCTGACCTCAAACCTGTTCCTTTACCATCAGTGTTAAAAGATAAGGACTAACCTATGCTGGAATTGGATTTATCAACCGTTCTTTGGCAAATTGTTAACTTCCTGGTTCTCTTTGCCGCGCTTTATTTTATCCTCTTTCGTCCTGTGATGAGACGGATCCGCGAACGGGCTGAGGAGAAAGCCCGGATGATGGAAGAGCTCAAGGAAGATCAGAGAGAGGCCGAGAACCTGCGGGAGGAACTGGAATCGCGGTTGGAAAACGCTGAGGATGAGGCTGAATCCATTATTGAAAGGGCAAAGAGCCAGGCTGAGGTGGAAAGGGCTGAGCTTTTACAAGAGGCCCAGGCTGAGGTCGAACGTATTCTTACGGAAGCACAGACCGACGCATCGCGTTTGAAACGGCAAGCGATTGAGGAATTCCACGACGAATTGCTTCAAGGTGTGCTGGACGTCAGTGGATTGGTCATCGGGCGCGTGGCTCCGGAGGATATGCACGAGTCGATGGTGGAACAGTTGTCAGACAGTGTATGGGAACTGGGCCGCAGTGATATGCGTCGCGTCGAAATACTGCGACGATCTCTGGGGGAACGAACGCCGACAGTGATGGCCCGCACCGCAAAGCCACTTCCTGCGGAACTGCAGGGGCGGTTAGTACGGACGTTTTCGGCTCTCGCCGATCGCAATGTCAATATTGATCTCAAGGTCGAACCCACTTTGGGATTAGGGTTGCAGGTACGATTGGGAGATCTCGTTATGGACAACACGATTGCAGGCCGCCTCGATGAGCTTCGCGACAGCGTTAGTGATGCTCTGAAGGAGCAGATCGCGGGTGAGTGAGGTTCGCCAGGTCGATCCCGGTGTTCCCGAACTCCTAA
>CAYMAQ010000018.1:30415-31792 GCA_964388385.1 uncultured Anaerolineales bacterium
AGATCGCGGGTGAGTGAGGTTCGCCAGGTCGATCCCGGTGTTCCCGAACTCCTAAAACAACTCCGCGAGCAAGCGCGGGCGGAGGTTGATCCGGTTCGTATTCTAGAAGCGGGTGATATCGGCGTGGTTCGTCGTATCAGCAGTGAGGTCGCAGCGTTAAGTGGGATTCGGGATTTGCGCCCCAACGTTAACCTCCTGACCCGTACAATCGCAGCTCACATTGATGAAATCTCGGCTGAGGTTGATCTGCGTGAAGTCGGCACCGTCCAGCATGTGGGGAATGGTGTCGCGACGCTTTCCGGCTTGCCCCAATCCCGCATCAACGAACTTGTGACCTTTCCAACGGACGTACAAGGAATGATCTTGAACCTCGAGCGGGATACCGTTGACGTGATTCTGCTCGGGGCCAGTGAAGGTATTCGTGGTGGGGACTTGGTCACGGCCACCGGAGCACGGTTGAGTGTTCCCGTGGGTAGCGGCTTAATGGGACGCGTGGTCAATCCATTGACAGAATCCCTGGATGATCAAGGGGCTGTTGAGGCCCCAGAGCGATGGTACCTAGAACGGGATGCCCCGGGTATTGTTCAACGAGCACCGGTCGAAGAACCCCTTATGACCGGCTGGAAAGTTTTGGATGCGCTGGTCCCGCTTGGTCGCGGTCAGCGGGAGTTGATCGTGGGAGATCGTCAGACGGGCAAAACAACACTCGCTGTGGATGCAATCCTCAATCAGAGGGACAGCGGAGTGTTCTGTTTTTACGTTGCGATTGGGCAGAAAAAATCGACAGTTTTGGGTATTATCCAAACCCTGCAACGGTACGGCGCTATGGACTACACAACCGTTGTCGTCTCCGGGCCTGATGAACCACCGGCACTACGGTATTTGGCTCCGTATGCAGGTATGACTATGGCAGAGAGTTTCATGCGTGATGGACGAGACGTGCTTATCGTTTTTGACGATCTCACGAAGCATGCCAACGCTTATCGCGAACTCAGCCTCCTGCTTCGTCGACCGCCTGGACGCGAGGCCTATCCCGGCGATATTTTTTATGCGCACTCTCGACTGTTAGAGCGCGCGTGTAAGCTTAATGATGATAACGGAGGTGGGTCGATCACTGCTCTGCCGATTGTCGAGACTCAGCAGGGTAATATCTCTGCTTATATTCCCACAAACTTGATCTCGATCACCGATGGACAGATCCGGCTGGAGACCGATCTGTTTAATCAGGGGATCAAGCCTGCAGTGGATGTGGGGCGTTCAGTCTCTCGGGTGGGGGGGAAAGCACAAGTGCCCGCAATCAAGGGATTGGCTTCCAATCTGCGTCTCGAACTGACTCAATATGAGGAAGTTGAGCGATTCTCGCGTTTCGGTACCGAA
>CAYMAQ010000019.1:0-5967 GCA_964388385.1 uncultured Anaerolineales bacterium
CTGCAAGACACTTGCTGATGAGTCACACGGCCTATCCCCTCACGCCAAGATCGATGGATTGGGCGCCCGGCTCAAGCACGAGTGCGTGCCCACCGTAATGGAGGAAGCCGCGTAATCCCTTGGGCAATCGGACCTCACCGCTTAAACCCATCTCACCCTCCCGTTCGAGCGTCACAGCGATCTCTCCCCGGGGATGCGGCAGCGTTGCTTCAATCGAGGTCAGCGGACCCAAGGCCGGACGGATCTCCACCGTCTCAAAGCCGAAGTCACCCGGACGCACCCCAAGAATCGTCGCGTAGCTGTGATAGATAGGATGGGCACCCCAAGCGTGGCAATCGGAACGGCTGGGCTCAGGGGCTTCCCGCGTTGTTCGGAAGCCCAGATCAGGCAGTTCGAACCAGGTCTCCAGGCGCTCGAATATCCTGTCAACACGTCCGACCAAGCGCAGCGTCTCAAAGAGGTAATGGCTGAAATAGATCGTGGTGCGGGCCAAATCACCGTCGTCCAACAACCCCTCAATAAGCCGCGCACGTTTTTCCGATCCTATCCGATCGCCGAGCAGGGCCAAGCATTGGCTGTGCTCCGAAAAATACGTATGCGTGATGTCGTCAGCCAGGAGACCCCGTGATTCATCCCAGAAAGTCGTCATAGCCGCTTCAGCCACTTCAGAGGCATACCGCCGCCAACGTGCAGCATTCTCGGGCTCGCCCAGCCAAGCCTCCAACTCAGCCACCCGGGTTAACATCAACACGTAATGCCAGTTCAGGATCCCGCTGACCCCAGCCTCCCCATCGGGCGGCGTGCCCGTATGCCAACCGGGCTCCCGCACCCAATCCATGTAGTTCCATCCCGGCGGCGCCTCGACCAGCCCCTCGGCGTTCCGGTAGGACGCAAAGGCGTCCAGGATCTCCCGGACCCCGGGCATCATCCGGCGGACGAACGCCGGGTCGTCCCGCCACTTCGCAAAATCGAACACCAGGCCGCACCACCAAAGCGAGAACGGCGGGATCACCTGGGTGTGCCGGCAGGGATACCGCGATTGCGTCAGGTGATTGGGAAGACGCGAGACGTCGAACATCTCGATAGCCTTGCGGGGGAGCCGTGTGTCGCCCGTCAAGCAATAGGTGACCAGGATCTCCAGGCGGGTGTCTCCGACGTACATCAACTGCTCGTAATACGGGCAGTCCATATAGGTCTCGTGGGCGCACATCTGCAGTGCCCGAACCATCAGGGGCCATATGTCCGTCAGGCGGTCATCGTCGGCGCGGAATTGGGTCTCTGGCGACAGCGGATACCGGGTCTCCAAGAACGTCAGGGCGTTCAAGGTGAGCGGCGCTTCCTGCGTCTCGACCTGCACCTCGACGTACCGCCCCGCCCGCCACCAGAGCGGCTCGAAGGCCCGCTCCGATCCACCATCAGGTAGAAAGCGGTCACCGGTGCCGATAAAGGTCTTGCCCTCGATCGCATCGCGGTTTCCCTTGGTACCCCGGTAGGCGTCCCGCCAGCTAGCAAGTTCCCCCTCATAGAGGGACTCCGCCCAGAGCATCCGTATCTCCGCCCCCTCCCCACCCGAGCAGATAAGCCGGGGATAGGCGCAGACATAGTCCTCCAAGTCGATCAGAACCCGGCGCGTCGTATGCGCGGGGATCGTCAGGGACGACGTCCCGTGCAAAAGCCCGTCCCAACCCGCGTGCTCTGCCCCGAGATCGCGCTCAGCCTGCGGCCTCAGGAACCCTTCCCAGGACCGATCCTCGACGTGACGCACGCGACCTTTCGCCCACGGTTGCTCCATCATCGCCGGTAGGAGCGCAGGGCGCAGTCGGTGCTCGTCCATCATCCCGTACTGCCCGTGCTGCCCAAACCCACCGGCGCTTATGCCTTCCGGGCCTTCTGCCACCTCGACCCAGCCATCCCCGTCTCCCCGCTCGAACCCCCAATCGAACGCCGCCCCATCCAGACTGAAATTACAGCCCACCCCGAAGCCGATCGGGTTCTCAAACGGATTGTATCCGCCCAACCGCTTGACCTCCCAGGGCGCGACCCCCGTGCCCAACAGGCTATTCCACGTCGGATCCTCGCAGGCCAAAATCATTCCGGGACGGACGCTGATCTGGGCCAGGGGGGCATCCCTACCCAGCGCCCAAACCTGCATGACGACCGTATGAAACCCGGGATCCAGAATAAGGTCGTAGGACTCAAAGAACCAGTTGCACCGGTCCCCTCGCTCGGGGCCGCGGCCCCGGCGCTCGCCGTCCACATAGAGGATATAGCGCTCGTCGGCGGAGAGGTGAACCCGAATCGCCGCGGGGTCAATCAACTCAAAGGTCCGACGGAACACCATAACGCCGGGTGGATCGTTAAGATCAGGATGACCGATCCATTTCGAGGGCCAGCGCCCTATATGCCACTGCGGCTGGGCATCGAGGTCGTTAGGGGGTGTCGTGAGGAAAGGATTGGTCTCAATCCGTGCGCGCATCTTGCCTCCTTAAGTAAGACTCAGTAAGCCGCCTCCGCTTCCGACCTTGACGTTCGCGGAGATCGGAGACGGTGAGAAACGCCAGATCGCGAATATCGAGCGACCGCGCCCATTCCAACGCTAAATCAAATCGATCAAGCCCATCAGGATGATGCGCGTCCGACGCGAGCGTAAACGTCGCACCGAGGTGATGGGCCAGGTGAAAGAAGTCCGCCATCGCTGCCCGGTACGCGCCACGCTCGGCGGACCCTCCGTTGATCTCAATCGCGACTTCGTTCGCGTTCGCCAGTTGAATCAATCCTACGAGCGTCGCACGGTCCATCGCTTCCACAATCGGTGCCAGCGGGCGCATCGACGAGCAGTCAAAAGGATGAGCCCACACCGAAATGCCCGGGACACTCAGCATCTCCCGGGCCATCCGCACTATGAGGTCAGCCCGGACAGACGGTGTATCGACCATCGGCTGGGGTGTCGCCGGCAGATGAAAATGGCTGGCCGAACCGATCACGTGATCCGCCAGCACCAGCAGACCACGATCAACACAACCGGCGCCGGCAACCGTATAGTCCGCCTCAAATCCCAGTAGGATCTCAAGATCGTCAACCGTCCCAAGCTTTTCCAGTTCCATGCGCAGATCATCAAAAACCGGAGGTTGTTGACCGTCGTAGAAACCGCAGCCCGGCACCGGCTCCGGCGTGATATGATCGGCGAATCCCAAGGCCGACAACCCCTTGGCTTTGGCCCGGTACACCATCGCCGCCGCCGTGGCCTCGGTACGCCCGCAAGGCGATAGGTGTGTGTGAACGTGGAGATCTACGTAGATTGAGTCCATCCTTCATCTCCTGATCTGAGTCGGTTCTCCCGGCCCCTTGTTTATCTCGACATTTCATCATGTGGGATGACCAGATACGCTGCGTATGCGCGTCTGAATCCACTGCTACAATCATAGCACAGGTATCGCCATCGGTCAGATGCAAAGTTAGAACTCAGGGTTGGACCTTACGAACGAGGATGCGGCGTCCGTCCGAACGCATCACCACCGTGCCATCCTGATCGGTACGAAAGAGCCAGCGGTCCGCTACCCGCGAGAGAACGTAAGGCGAGGGCGGAAAGCCGGTCCCCGTGCTCACCACGACGATCTCCGGGTCGACTGCCTGCAAAAAGGTGGGGGAGCCTGCCGCCGGGCTGCCGGGGCGCGGTAGGATCAGCACATTCGCCCGCAGGCGATCACCATATTGCCCGACCAGGGCAGCTTCGATCTCCGACGTCGCATCCCCTGCGACGAGCCACCGCATCTCCCCATAGCTCACCATCAAGACAAGAGGTCCCTCCTGGTCAAGCGGAGGCCAGAAAACCTCCAGCGCGACCTCGTGGTCCAAAAGCCAGCGCTGGCCTGCCGTCATCACCCCCGCAGTACCCGAGGGTCGGGCGGCGAGCAGGGAATCCCACCGATCGTAGATGGCGCCCTCGCCGACCTCCGGTGCGTATCCGACCGCGCCCACCTCCATCCGTTCCAGAACCGATATCAGACCGGGAAGGCGTCCTTCATCCGGTGAGGTGAGGATCACGAGGTCCACAGATCGATCCCAGAACGGCATATGCCGCCCCAATGCGTCCAGCATCCGAGAAGGCTCAGGACCGCCATCAATCAACACCTGGCGTCCCCGTGGCGTCTGGATATAGAGGGCATCACCGACTCCCACCGCCAGGGCCACGAAGTGCAGCCGACCGCCAGGAGCAGTTACCAGGGCCAGAACGAGCAACACAAGTGCGACAACACCGGTCGCTGCACAGCCGGTCGGTATCCCCCGGGCTTTACGGAGCACCCCCCGCAGCGACGCCTTTGGCGCCATCACCCAGACCGTTCCTATCGTGAGCAGCCCATAATAGCCCCAAGCCATCGCCGGGGTCACGCCTTCGAGCGTCACCGATGCGCGGGGAAACCCCGCCGTCCAGCGCACGCCCAACGTTGTGAACCGCAGGAACCCCCACGCGATCCACGCGGGAATCTGGCCCAACGGCTGCCAGAGAACGCCCAGCAAGGCAGCGACTCCGCCAAAAAGCATGATCAAGGTCTGCACCGGCAGGATCAGGAGATTGGTGAGAAGCGTGACCAGTGAGAGACTGCGGAAGACCGACGCCGTGATGCCCAGCGTGGTGATCTGGGCAGCGACCGTGACCAACAGCGGATCGCTCAGCGCCATCGTGATGCTTGCAGCCCGATCCCGGTCGATCAACCGGGTCAATCCCCGCTCAATCCAATTTCCCAACAGCGGCGCGTGAACAATCAGTCCTATCGTCGCTGCCAGACTGAGCTGAAATCCCACGTCCCATAGGACAAAGGGATTGCCAAGGGTCAGCGCCAGGGTCGCAGCGGCAATCGAGGTGGGGCCGTGAATCGGACGCCGCTCCCGCTGAGCCAGAACCGCGATCGAGGCCATCACCCCGGCACGAAGCACAGCAGCCGATGCCCCGACGAAGACAACGTAAAGCCAAAGACCTGTGAGCGCAACGAGTGTGTCCTTGCCAGACTTGAGCGCACGACGGGCAATTCGCGCGAAGATCGCCGCCACCACGGTGAGATTGAAACCGGAGATCGCTACAATGTGGCTGGTACCGGTGACCTCAAAAGCCCTGAGCAGCGAGTCCGATATATCCCGTTCGATGCCCAGGAGTATCCCGGAGAGCAGAGACGCCTCGGGTTCGGGTATCATCCGCAGGATCACATGGTGCACCCGGGCCTTGAGCACCAGCAGCTCCTCGAACACAGGATTCGCCTGATGTGAGGCCAACACTTCTACCTCGGCGTTCGGCATCATCGTGTAGATGCCCTGCCGGGCCAGATAATCGCGATACGAAAAATCCTCGAAGACCGGGGGAGTTGTCAGGGCCCCGACCGCACGCACTCGATCACCGTAAGAGACGTCGGCGTACGCCGCTGCATAGACCAACATCTTACCTTTAACTTCAACTTCCTGCGCGCTGGGCAGGAGCAGCCGAGAAACCTTGACCCGCAACCGGGTATCCCCGGATCGAGGATCCGGTTCGGCTATCACGACACCGATCACCTCAGCCGGGCCAACGCCATTGTAATACCCAAGATGATTCGGTGTGACGTTAGGACGTGCCAGCGTCAAGCGCACTGCGCCGAACAGGAGGCCGACGAGTGCCAGGGAGATCCGGCGCGCCCAGCGACGACCTCCCCAGCCCCCGAGTAAAACCGACACGATGGGGAAAGACAGGAGCAACCAGATCCAAGAAAATGAAAAAACCTGGGCCAGCAGAATACCGCCGGTCCAGGCAAGGGCCAAGACAACCAAGGACGTCATAGCGCCCCCTTTGAGGCTACGTACTAACGCGCCGGGTTACCCCGCAAGCACCTCGGTCAGCGAGCGAATGTCATAGAAAGGACCGTCATCCGGGACGACCGTTTGCACGGTGAGTTCGGCCAGAGGATACTGCTCCCCCTCAAACTCAATCGTCCCTCTTTC
>CAYMAQ010000019.1:6067-8337 GCA_964388385.1 uncultured Anaerolineales bacterium
CTCCCCCTCAAACTCAATCGTCCCTCTTTCACGCTCCAAGAAGTCGTAGAAAGATCCAATGGCATCTTCGAATGCAGCCTCTACATTCTCACGGAGTTCGTCAGGCCGATCGGCTTCCGTGATTACGATGAAGTCATCATGCCCGCCGAAACCGATGAAATCCTCCTCAACCGATTCCCGCCCCAGTGCCTCCGCCAGGATCCGGGCTGTCGCGCGGAGGATATCGTCGCCGGCCATAAAGCCATGAACCTCCCGGAAAGGGTCGAGATTACGGACGTGAAACCGCATAAGCGCCCAACTACCCTCGGGCTCATCCCGCACCAGACGCATCAACTCTGTCTGGACGCGTCGTCCGGCCGGCATCCCGGTGACCGGGTCGGTCGTATTCTCCAAGTTGGCCCGTTGAATCGCGTTGCGAACCCGAAGTGCGACCAGGTCCGGATCGAGAGGACTGGTGAGAAAGTCATTCGCGCCCGCCTCCAACGCGGCTAACCGCTCTTCACGATTATCCTCATCCCCAATCATCATAAGGAAAACGTGCTTCGTCCGGTTGATACCCCGCAGCCGCCTGGCAATCTCCAATCCTGACACGGCAGGCAGGCTCGTGCTGAGTAGAATCACCTGCGGAATCACACGAAGTGCCTTTCGAAGTCCGGTCTCTCCAGAATCAGCCTCGATAACCTCAATACCTTCCTGCTCAAAACGTTCTCGAAGCAAGACTCGGCTCGACGCGCGATCTTCGATGATGAGTACGCGACCTTTCACGCTTCGCCCCTTTTCGAATAGTCTCAGCGCCCTAAAATCACCTATAGTCATTATATGGATAAATCCACCCCCGTCAAACGCAAAAACGACAAAACCTCACTGAATTCCTACGCGTTGCTAACCTCCTCGCCGGACAGTAACCAAGCTGCAACGCAGTTTTAACGAGCGTAACGTGATCATGTGATAGCATTAAAGCAGGTTCATCAGGAACCAACCATCAATCCATCACTGGGATATCCCCGATCACTTTCATCGGAATGTGGGGAGGCCCAACCCGCCGAAGGGATAGAATCTGCCTATGACAGCGACAGATTACCTAAGTCCAGCATCTCGGGACAGGAGCCGGCCCCACACCCTGGAGCAGAGTATGTCCATCATTGCATCGACCGAGATATACGACGACACAGTCATCGTCACACTGAAAGAGCGAATGGATGTCTTTAACGCACCTCTCTTAATGAGGGAATTCAACGAACTTCTCGATGAGGGCGGCCGGCATTTTATCGTCGATCTTTCTGCCGTACGGATCGTGGACGCCGATGGAGATTATCCCCTCTTGCACCTGCTCAAACGTGTACAGGAGAAAGACGGCAGTGTGAGCTTGATCTGCCCGCCGGGCAACCCCATCCGCATCTACTACGAGATGATGCGGCTTGATACCCTCTTCGATATCGTGGAGACCCGCGAGATGGCTATGACCAAATACGAGTTAGCATCCTAAACCCCTCAACGCCTTCGTCCATAGACGAGCCCCACTATTGATGTGGGGCTCATTTGCGTTATGATCCTCTCATACTTTACGCATCATTGTGGATTCAGCCACGAATATACGTCTCCATAGGCAGTACGGAGAAATCCACTGATTTGTGTCGGGATCTGTAGATTAGCAAGTCGCCAGGAGTCAACGTGGATCAACCGTCCTTTCCAAAATCAGAGACTTCGCCAACCGCATCCGCAGCGATCACCCCGTTGATCGCACTCCGCCGCGAGCTACACCTTCATCCGGAACTCTCCGGAGAAGAAGCGGAAACGGCGCAGCTCATTGCCAACCGCCTGCGCGCCTTGAATCTGGAGGTCCGCACCCGCGTAGGAGGACACGGCGTGGTTGGTGTCCTCCGAGGGGACAAGGCCAACCCCACGGTTGCCTACCGCGCGGATATGGATGCGCTCCCGTTACAGGAGAAACTCGACCAACCCTACCGCTCCCTCCACCTGGGGATAAGTCACGCCTGTGGACATGACGCTCACATAGCTATCGCGTTGGGAACCGCCGAACGCCTTGCCGCGCAACGCAAGAAGCTTCCCGGAACGATCAAATTCATTTTTCAACCAGCGGAGGAGTCCCTGGATGGTGCGCAAGCGATGATCGAGGACGGTGTGTTGACCTCACCGTGCCCCCAGGCGCTGTTGGCCCAGCATGTGTTTCCCATCCCGGCGGGGTCCCTGGGACTCACCGCAGGGGCCTGTCTTGCCGGAATGGAGGAGTTCCGTGTTCGATTCTACGC
>CAYMAQ010000019.1:8437-29040 GCA_964388385.1 uncultured Anaerolineales bacterium
TCACCGCAGGGGCCTGTCTTGCCGGAATGGAGGAGTTCCGTGTTCGATTCTACGCGCCGGGGGGTAATCTGGAAGCGATCCGGGAGGCCGCTATCACTGCCTTGGAGGGGCTCAGCACGGGGACAGCGCCAATGACACCGGAGGCGTTTGACACCATCCTGGATGGGATGCTCCGGGGACCTGGATATCATCAAACGATCTTCTTAAGCTGTTGGCGTCACAGTGGGGGACACGTCCCGCCCTATCATCTGCTTGGACTGGTGAGTATCCCGGACTTCACCCTGCGCGGTCAGGTGCATCGCTGTATACAGAACACCCTCGACGGGATCACGGCGGAATTCGGAGCGACCTACGACTGGGACATCACGTTCGTCAACCCACCCCTGATCAACGATCCAACCCTTGCGACTCACCTCCGCCCCACGCTGATAAGCCTCGTAGGAGAAGAGAACCTGCTGGACTTCCGGTCGCCGTATCCGTTTGCACACGAGGACCTATCCCATTTCGCCATGAAGGTCCCAACGCTCCTGTTGTGGCTGGGAACGGCAAACCGGGAGCGATCCATCGCGAGTATCTTGCACACGGCGGATTTCGACATTGAGGAGCGCGCGTTAGCCCTGGGCGTCGATGTGGCGTGCGCCTCAATAAAGTCTTTGCTGGCAACGCCCGAAGCCCTGAACCGTAGGCCAACCAGCGAGTGAAGGAAGCGCTAACGACGAGGACCCTTATCGCAACAAGGAATAAGGGTCCCCACTCGATATCTCTCTAGAAGAACACACGCGCATTCACTGCGTCAAAACATTCGATCGCACCGGACCACTGCCGAAGTGACGTGCGGATCGTCTCTCGCAACCAGATCCGTTCCTCAGCCGGGATAAATGCCGCATCCACCGAATGCCGGAGCATCGTATAGATCAGCTGCGGGGCAAGGCCTAGATCCGATACAGCGACGACGTACTCCTCACTGAGTGTCGTATCGCTGACGCTGGGATCGTCCGTGTTGAGCGTAACGTGCAGCCGAAGATTGAAAAGATCGATCAAGGGATGTTGGGAGAAACCGCGTACCACCCCGGTATGGATGTTGCTGGTAGGGCAGACCTCAAGCGTGATATCATGCTCGTAGACCATCCGCACCACCTCCGAACTCTCCACTGCCCGGATGCCGTGTCCGATGCGCAGAGGATTGAGAGACTGAATCGCGCTCCGCACACTTTCCGGACCGGCGGCTTCGCCGGCGTGTGCTGTCGTCGCGAGGCCTGCTTCCCGTGCCCGGCGGAACGGCCCGACAAACTTATCCGGCGGAAACCGTTGTTCGTCACCCGCCAGGTCAATACCTCGGACAATCGGGCCTAAGTGCTCAATGGCCAGATCGACGATCGCTTCAGCAATCTCCAATGGCTCGTTGCGCGGAATCTGGAGAAGCAGACACGTTCGAGTGCCACTCTCCTCGGCAGCCTCCTCTGTTGCCTGTACGACCCATGTGACCACATTGTGAAGAGGAAAGTGATGGACGTTAGCCAGAGCCAAGGGGTTGAAACGGAGTTCCAGATAGCGGATGTTGTCCTTGGCTGCGTCGATAATCGCCTCCCGGACCACACGCTGAACCGCCTCGCGAGACGTGTAAAAATGACGGAGGACGCGAAACTTCTCCAAAAACCGCTGGAAGTTCGCGGTGTCGTCGGTGACCTGCACGTAGGGGCGCAGGGACTCAGGATCGTGGGCGGGCAGATCCAACCCATGCTCCCGGGCAATCTCCGCCAGGGTCGAGAGGCGCAAGGAGCCTTCGAGATGACGATGGAGATCGATCTTGGGCAGTCGGCGCGCCCATCTCATGATCCGCTCCCGATCCTGACCCGGTGCCCATCGACCTGCACGTTTTTCACCCACGATCGAGGTCTCCCTCGGTCCGGGATGTCTGTCGATAACGCGGCAGCAGGACGTGAAAGACACTACCCCTATCCACTTCGCTCTCTGCCCATACCTTCCCGTGATGCGCCTCGACGACGCGATGAACCACCGTCAATCCAAGACCTAACCCGCCAAATCTTCGCGTACTCGACCCATCCACCTGATAAAAGGTATCGAAAATCCGTGAAATGCGTTTCTCGGGAATACCCACCCCGTGGTCTCGAAACTGCAAATGCACGTACCCTCCGTCACGACTCGCACTGATCAAGATATCACCCCCGCGGGGACTAAACTTGATCGAATTATCAAGGATATTATAGCAGACCTGCTTAATCTTATCGAAATCGCCATGAATAGAGAGATCGGGCTCGACAGGCTCCACGGTAATCCGGATCGGTCGATCTCTCACGCGCCGGGAAACGATATCAGCCATCGACTCCAGTAACGGACCGACCGGGATAGCGGTATACCTAAGAGCAAAGCTGCTCAGAGGACTGAGTGAGACGATCTTCTCGACGATATTGACCGCCTCATCCGACTTGAGAACCGCCACCTCAAGCCCGCGTCTCTGAGCCGGCGTCAGACGCCCTGATGTATCCTCGAGCACCAGTTCAATATGACCCTTGATCAAGGTCAGCGGAGTCCGGAGTTCGTGAGAGATATTCTGCAAGATCTGATCCTTAAGTTCAGCGAACTCCTGAAGTTTTTGATAGGCAGCCTTCAATTGCCTTCGACTCGAAGTCGGGCCCTGATATAATTGGGGGCTTTCATCCTTACCTTTCACCGGCACGTCTCTAGAGTCTTCCCATAGAGCTTCCCGGGCAAGCAGGACGATCAGCCGGCCCAAAGTACGAAGCGTTCGGAGATCATCCGCAGCAAACGTACGGTTCCGCATACCGAAACAATCGACCACGCCGACTTTCTCTCCCTGGTAGGTCAACGGAACTGCAGCCTCTGAGCGGATATCGTCACCCAACCACGGGGGCACCTCACAACGCTCATCCTGTCCGACCCGGTTTGATATCAAGGATCGCCCGGTACGATGGGCTTGTTGTGCAAGTCCCCCGGTTAAATGCGAATCTTTCGGTGCGCCGGTCTCACTCTGAGCGGCATATAAAGAAAGAGGATCTCCGACGTAGAGCAGAATGCCGCATAAATCAAAATTGCGGGCAAATATATCGAGAATTTTATCCAACGCCGGCGCCGGTGCGGACGACTCGACAACCAAGCGGCCGATCTCATCGATCAACGCGAGATCAGCAGCCCGCCTCGCTTCCTCCCGACGCTGGCCGAGTTGATGGAGAATCATAGAGGTCTGAGAAACCAACACGCCGAGCATACGGGTGATATCCGGTATCGGTCGCGAAGGAACCCACCGGTATCCGACTAGGACCACCCCACGCAGTGAGCTTCCCAGCATCGGGTAAACAAGGATATGACGGATATGTTCCGCAAATCCATCACAGCTGGCGTCAAGATCGCGGTAAAGCGGGCGTCCCTGCTCGAGTGCCGTTTGGGCCAGGGCATTCTGATGGGGAGTAGGACAAAGTGGAGAAGGGTTTGCCGACTTCCCCGCCAATCCGCCCGACACGAAACGCTTTGAAGTCGGCGTATAGAAATCGACCTGAGCGAGATCAGCGTCCGTCAGACGGAGGGAAACATGGACCAAAACAGTCAACACAACCCGTGCGCTCGAAGCCTCCGCCATCTTATTCAGCGCCCGATGCACAATCGTCCAGGGGTCGACGCTATCCACCCCAGCCTGGTCTCCGATGTGTCGAGTTCCGTGTGAGTCTTGACCGGTCATTCCCCTCATCCATCTTGCCGTGTGTGTCGCACCCGAATTTCAGGTGCCCCGTCGTCGCTTGGGTTCAGAACCGTCACTTATCCCCAGACAACACCCTGATTCAAGATCCACCAGGACGAGAGGGTACGGATTGTGCGGACCCCAAAAGGCCCGACGAACGGACTAACGCTGAAATTCTGCCTGGCGATCCGCACGCCAATGGCAATCTTTATACTTCTTGCCGCTGCCACACCAACAGGGATCATTGCGCCCCGGCTTCTCCTTCGTTCGCACGGGCTGGGGGGACGTCTCGCGGCGTTCGGATCCACGACTAGCCTGGAACGAGAGCTGGCGCTGAGCCGGAGAGGCCGGTGCTACTAAAACATATGCTTTTGCAGCCTTAGGAACCACAAAAAGCGAGCGCACAATCTGCGTCTGAACCGAGGCCATCATCTGTTGGTACATCTCATAGGCTTCCTTCTGATAAGCCACCAACGGATTCTGCTGGCCCACGGCACGCAAGCCAATACCCTCACGAAGCATATCCAGGCTGGTCAAATGACGCACCCAATGTCTATCGAGCTCGCGTACCATCAGCCTACGATCCCGGAAAAGTCTAAACACATCGATCACAATATCGCGAGCCTGGGATTCCAACGAAGAGGGCATCCGCCGGAGGGAAAAGTCGTAAAAATCCTCCAGGGCCTCGGTGTTGTCCAACGCCTCTAGCCGCTCGGCGATCTCACGGAAAAACGGTTCTTCACTCTCCAGGATAGTTCGCAGATGAATATCCTCTTGCCGGAGCTGACGATATCGTTCCTCACCCATTCGCTGATTCAGATTCCAATAAGTTTGATCCGCCCATTCGATACACTGCTCGATAATATCCGCGGTCTCCATCGATGATAGATCTGCGGACCGGATGCTGCGTGGGATGGGGACAAAAAGGCGCAACTCGGCCAGAAGGACATCGTCGTCGTCCTCCCCTTCCTGGACGTGGAGGTTCACGGTCTGACGAATCTCCGCTTCGACCATATCGAAGAGGTCATCGTGCAGGTCATCACGGCCGAGCGCCTTCTGACGCTCGGCATAAACGACCTCTCGCTGTCGATTGACCACGTTGTCGTATTCGAGCACGTGCTTGCGAATGTCGAAGTTATACCCCTCGACACGTTCCTGAATCGACTCGATAGCCCGGCTGAGCATCCCGAACTCCAGCGCGCCCTCTTCCAGACCCGCACGATCCATCCAGGGCTGCAGACGCTCGCCCCCGAAACGGTGCATCAACTCGTCCTGTAATGAGATATAGAAACGACTGGATCCCGGATCACCCTGGCGCCCAGCCCGCCCGCGCAATTGATTGTCGATGCGGCGCGCCTCGTGTCGTTCGGTGCCAATGACGTGCAAGCCACCTACGTCATACACGTGCGCACGGTCCTTCTTGGCCTGCACAACCTTTTCGTAGAGAACCCCGGCCCATTCCGTGCCGTATGTTCCGGTCGGATCCGCACCCCGGCGGGCCATCGAGAGCGCGGCGTCCCAATCGGCAGAACGAATCAACGTAAGATCGATGCCCTTTCTCCGCAGTTGGTCGCGGGCCATACCCTCGGGATTGCCGCCCAGGAGAATATCCACCCCACGCCCTGCCATGTTGGTCGCGATGGTCACAGCGCCGGGCTGTCCCGCCTGCGCAATAATGAGCGCCTCCTGCTCGTGATATTTAGCATTCAACACATTGTGGGGAATACGATGCCGCTTGAGCAACCGGGCAAGCTGTTCAGAGGTCTCAATGGCGGTGGTCCCAACCAAAACCGGGCGACCAGCCTCGTACAACCGCTCGATCTCCCGCACGACAGCATTAAATTTCATCTCTTCCGTCTTGTAAATTAGATCGGGTAGATCCAAACGACGATAGTAACGCTCGTCGTCCGGTCCATCAAAGACAGTCACCGCGTGCGTATCACCATCATCCAAAACACCTGCAAATTCAACCCGGGCTTCGGACGGCAGCACCTCGTCCTCTTCCAAATTGCCAAACATAGCCCGATACTCGACGTTGGTGGGCAGAACAACCACGCTGAGATCGTAGATCTTGCGCAGCTCCTCTTCCTCGGTTGCGGCGGTACCTGTCATCCCAGCTAATTTGTCATACATACGGAAGAAGTTCTGAAACGTGATCGTCGCATACGTCAGCGATTCGCGGCGTACATCCACGCCCTCTTTCGCCTCGATAGCCTGATGGAGCCCCTCGGAGTACCGGCGGCCGAACATGAGACGTCCGGTAAACTGATCGACGATGATCACCTCGCCGTTGCGGATGACGTACTCCTTATCGAGTTGGTAGAACTCGCTGGCCCGCAACGCGTTATCGAGGTAGGGAAGCATATGGGCGTGCTGAGGGTCGTAGATGCTCTCATCCTCGGGGATGTGGATCATGGACTCAACCTTGGAAACGCCCTCGTCGGTGAGGATCGCAAGCTGTGATTTGACGTCCACCTCGTAGTCTTGATCGCGCCGAAGGTTGCGTACCAGACGCGCAAATCGTTGATAGAGTTCAGAGGACTCCTCCGCCGGACCGGAGATAATCAACGGGGTTCGCGCCTCATCGATAAGAATACTGTCGACCTCGTCGATAATTGCATAATGAAGATCCCGCTGAGTGCGTTGATCGAGATCGAGCACCATATTGTCGCGCAGGTAATCGAAACCGAACTCGTTGTTGGTACCGTACGTGATATCGGCCCGATAAGCTTCCCGGCGGGTGATAGGCCGCAGATATTGAAGGCGGTCATCATCCGAAGCATAGTCAGGATCGTAGATAAACGAGGCATCATCCGGACGACCACCACCGGATTGAATAACGCTGACGCTGATACCCAAAGCGTGGTAGATCGGCCCCATCCATTGGACACCAAACTTGGCAAGGTAATCGTTGGGGGTGACGAGATGGGCACCCTTTCCGCTCAGCGCATTGAGGTACATCGGAGCCGTCGCCACCAGGGTCTTACCCTCACCGGTGCGCATCTCCGTAACCCGACCCTGATGGAGAATCATACCACCAATAAGCTGGACGTCATAATGACGGTGTTGGATCGTCCGTCGACCAGCCTCCCGCACGGCAGCAAACGCCTCCGGCAACAGGTCGTCCAGTGTCTCCCCAGATTCGAGACGCTCACGAAACTGCGGCGTCTGATTCAATAAAGCTTCATCTGAAAGCGATCGATAATCGGATTCGAGCGCATTGATTTGCTGCACGATCTGTTGAAGATTAACGATCGTTCGTGTGTTCGGATCCCCAAAGATCCGCTTTAATATTCCCCGTACAAAGCCCATTTCATCTCCTGAACGCTATCATCACACAAAACGATTATACCATGCGCGACCCTCAGGACAATGGTTTCTGGGCAAATATCGATCAAGGGACATAGTTGTATGCAGCCGGATGTGTTTTCGACTAAAAAAGAGCAGAGCGAGACCCACGGCTCTATGGCCCAGTAAGTAGAAGGGCGTGAAAAAGACGAAGGTAGGTAATAGATACTTGGGAAAGGTTGGAGATTCGATTCAAACTATCAACCATGGCCTGGCCCCCCGGTGAGGGGGGGATCCGGGGGGCCACCAGCCAAGGAAAGGAGGAGAGGTGTGATGGAACTAACTACCATCCTTACCTCATCGCTTATAATCATATCGGCTTCCGGGCTTATAGATAGTGACGAATGACTATGAGCCGTATGACTAAACTCCATGATATATCAACATACCATTCCCCCGTCTGAACCAACCCCAATCGGGGTATAATCAGGGCTTACACTGCCCCGGAAAGCCGGGTAAGTTGTGAAAACCCCGCCTCGTGCTAAACTAGGGGTGCTCCACGCACAGACTCACGTCAATATAGCGCACCGCTATGCATAGTACGTCGTTGCACGTGGAGACTATCGAAAGATTTCACGACCCATTTGTAAAAACGCTCAACACAAAGGAGAGACGATGACAATTCAGGAAGATCCGCAGGATCCAGAGGCCATTGAAGAAATCCCCGGGACGATTGAGGAGAATACATTAGAGTCTGAGATTGGCCCCGCTGCCAATGAGACGGTCGAAAACGCCGTTCAGGAGACGCCCCCTCAGGCCCAAGCGGACATCCAGGCCGATACAGTAGAGATCCGTCAAGGTGGCGCCGAACACGTCGAGGCCGACAAGGTTTTCGTCGAGCAGGGCGGTGTCGGGCGCGCCGAGGGTCGCTTTGTGGACGTCAAAGAGGGTGGCATCGGTATCGTCCAGGCTCAGAACGTGACCCTGACCGATGGGGGTGCCGGGGTCATCGCCGCAGAAAACGTCAAGATGCAGGACGCAATGGCGCTCTTCGTCGCAGCCAATACGATTGAGGGAGAAGACACCACCATCCTCTTCGACTTTCGTGCGGCTGTGGTCTTCGGGGTTGTCTTGGGCACGGTCCTCAGCCTTTTCCGCCTGTTGACCGGTCGCCGAGAGTCATAAGACATTTTGTGATACGCCAAGAGGGCGGAGCCAAGCTCCGCCCTCTTTATACTACCTAAGGCCCTGGAATGGACTGGCGGCTAGACCGCCTCCATTGCAGTGTCAAGCACCTTAGAAAATGCTTCCGGCTCGTTCACAGCAAGCTCAGCCAACATCTTGCGATCCAGCTTGATATCCGCCTGCTTCAATCCATGGATCATACGACTGTAAGTCGTGCCCCGAGCCCGAGCCGCAGCATTGATCCGGATGATCCACAGGCGTCGCATATCCCGTTTCTTGTTGCGTCGGTCGCGATATGCGTACACCATGGACTTCATCCATGCTTCATTGGCTCGCCGGAACAACTTACGGCGCGTGCCAAAGAAACCCTTCGTTTGCCGAATGAGTTTCTTGTGGCGACGGCGTGTTACGGTTCCACCTTTTACTCTCACAATTCACCTCAAAAGATTCTTAAGATTACCTCGAGCGCAGATACGGCGCTAGTCGCCGTACGCGCTTCTTCAGACTATTATCCCTGACCACATGGAGCTCATCAAACTCAGCCCGCACCCGCCGCGACTTCTTGCGGCGGAAGTGGCTCTTACCCTGTCGCGTGCGCATCAACTTCCCTTTTCCACCCTTTGAAACGCGGAAACGCTTGGATGTTGACTTATGCGTCTTGATCTTTGGCACTACTTATCCTCCCGATGACTAACTCTTTTTGGGCGCCAATACCATGAGCATTGTTCTGCCATCGAGCTGGGGAGCTTGTTCAATCTGTCCCACATCATCCAGGCTCTCAGCGATCCCTTTCAATTGCTGCATAGCGACCTCTGGATATGTGATCTCCCGACCACGGAAGCGGACACGGACCTTGACCTTGTTGCCATCCTCAAGCCAGCGGCGCGCATCGCGGACCTTAAATTGGATATGATGGTCATCAGTCTTGGGACGCAGCCGGATCTCTTTAACCTCCACCTGCTTCTGCGATTTCCGAGCTTCACGCTCCTTCTTGGACTGCTGGTATAGGAACTTACCAAAGTCCATAATTCGGGTCACAGGCGGCTCGGCATTAGGCGCAACCTCCACCAAATCCAACTGTGCGTCCTCAGCAAGCCTTAGGGCCCTATAGGTCTCCATAACCCCCAGGTTATTGCCGTCAGCGTCAATAACACGAACCTCTCTAGCACGAATCCGATTATTAACGCGATATCTATCTTTACTGATGGTACTCCCCCTTGTCTCTAAAATGGAAGACTGCTAAAGGGCACATCGCTAAGTAGCACGTCGCCAGATAGCGCATGTGCCTGATACTTGACGCGCATATATCATACCACGGACGGAGATCGTGTCAAATTTTCAAATCCCCGACCACGGATCTTACGGAGACATCGTCGGAGTCGGCGTGGGTGTCGAGGACGGCGTCGGTGAGGGTTCCTCTGTTGGGGGAGCCGGCGTCGGGGTCGCTGACGGCATGGGCGTGGACGTCGGTGTGACAGGCTCCGGCGTCGCGGTGGGTGTGGGCGTAGGAGACGGGGTATAAGTCGGGGTCGGAGTTGGGCCTATCACCGTGACGTACGACCGGGCCTCAAATCGAGCGCCCCGCTGGTTATACGCCACAACCCGAATTGTATAGATTCCAGGCCTGAGACCATCCGGAATCTGCCAGACCCCCAACATTCCCTCTTGCACCATCGCGAGGTGAGGTCCGCTGATCCACTCCCAGCCCTCCGGGTTACGGCCCAATCCATAGGCCAATTCATACCGATCGAAGTCCTCGATATCGACCGTGCCGAAGATCTCAACCCATTGATAGATCTCCTCGCCATCCCGAGGCGCAGTGATCTCCACAACCGGTTCACGTTCCCCAGGCGTACACGCCTCCTCAGGCGCAATCTCCAGGCCCCGATCGGCGGCCCACCGGCGCATCCAATCACGCCCCGCCGGATCCGATACGTTGTCCAGCTTTACCATCACCTTCGAGACGACGTTCGACCGGCAGAACTCATTAGCCAACAGGCCGCTGTTTGCATCGATCTCGACCTCCTGCAGCCATGCGTCATCCTCCTCCGGCGGCAGATTCTCCAGGTCAAAGACCTCCGTCCGCGTTTCCGGGCAGAAGGAGGAGGGCTCGACTCCCGAAAGCGCACAGATTTCCCGTTCGACGATGCCCGCAGGCCTGGCGAACGAGTGAGGGGGTATCCCCTCGTGAGCCCGCATCATAAACGCTTGCCAGATTGGACCCGCACCGGATGAGCCAATGACGTTCTCCATCGAGGAGTTATCGTTATTACCCACCCAGACACCCGCAGCGATGTCCGGCGTATAGCCTACTGTCCACGCATCCCGATTATCGTTGGTGCTGCCGGTCTTGGCTGCAACCGGACGGTCCGGCAGCTCCAGGACGCTGGGGCAGGCGAAAACCAAACACCGCGCCTGCCGGTCGGAGAGAATATCGGTGATCAGATAGGCTGTCTCCGATGCCACGACCTGTTCGCCGGCACGGCGCCGATAATCCATCTCATTCACAACCTCTCCATTCTGATCTTCAACCCACAGAATAGGGGTCGGTTCCATCCGCAAGCCACCGTTAGCCAGCGTCGCGTAGGCGTTGGTCAGATCCAGGGGTTTCATCTCTCCCCCACCCAAGGTGAGTGCCAGCCCGTAGAGCGGGCGGGTCTCATACGGATAATCCGGACAGGTGATCTGAGGGCTCACCAGCGACGTTGCACCCAGTCGATCCGCCGTCGACAACAGGCCATCGACTGTCACATATTCAAGCGCCTTCACCGCAGGGATATTGAGAGAATTAGCTAAAGCCGTCCGGACCGGAGTCGGTCCCCGAAACTTCCCATCGAAGTTGACAGGTTCGTAGAGGTTGCCCGCAGTATCGGTATACGTGACTGGCAGATCCCACACAATTGTCGCCGGCGTCCAGCCTTTCTCAAAGGCCGCCAAGTAGGTCAGCGGTTTGATCGCCGAGCCGGGCTGTCGACAGCGGAGGGTCACATTGACCTGTCCCCCCAAGGCTTCATCATAGAAATCGGTACTTCCGACCATCGCAAGAATGTGCCCGCTGGAGGGTTCCAATGCCACCAGTGCGCCGTTGCTCACATCGCGTTCTGCCAACGCACTGACGCCCTTGGCGACCTCCTCCTCGGCAATTCTCTGAAGATCGCGATCGAGGGTCGTGTGAATCTTCAAGCCAGACCCGGTATAGAGAGCATGGGCGCCCAACGTTGCTTCTACCCACTGCTTCACGTAGATCACAAAATGCGGGGCGGGAATTCGGTCCGTGTAGATGGGTTTAAAATCGTATGCGTCCATCTCGGCCGCCGCCGCAACGGCTTGATCGACCGTGATAAAATCGGCCTCCACCATCAACCCCAACACCGTCTTGTGACGGGCCAACGCGGCATCCCGACCCCCGTGAAAAGGATCGTAGATTGCCGGGGATTGCGGTAGCCCAGCCAAGAAAGAAGCTTGCGCCAGGGTGAGGCTGGCAGCATCGGTGCCGAAGTACGTCCGGGCAGCTGCGTCGATGCCGTAGGCCAGGTTGCCGTAGTTATTGTTGTTCACGTAGATCTCGAGGATCTCGTCCTTGCTGTAGCGGCGTGAAAGCTCAGCAGCAAGGATAACCTCGCGGATTTTCCGCCGGGCGGTCCGCTCGGCAGCCTCTTCGGGCCCCAGGAGAACATTTCGCGCCACCTGTTGGGTGATTGTGCTCGCCCCTGAGACAATCTCCCGCTCCTGAAGTGCGTAGACCACGGCCCGGACGATAGCGATCGGATCAAATCCACCGTGAGTATAAAAGTTGCGATCCTCGGTCGCCACGGTCGCCAATTGAAGATAGGGTGAGATCCGGTCAATGGGAACGTACGTCCGCCTTCCGGCGGTTGGATCGATGATCTCGTGAAGCAGTCGACCATTTCGATCGTAGATTCGACTGCTGGCAAAGTTGGGCTCCCGCTCGCGCAGTTCATCCGACGACGGAAGGCGGGCCGCGATGATGATATAACCAGTCACGCCCAGGGCCAGGAGAAGGAAGAAGAAAACCACACCGGCAATGCTGAGGCCAAGCATAACCTGGGGCAAGCGCCGTCCCCTGTTGGCGCCCTTGGGATTACGTTTGTTTTCCCTTTCAGACCTGGCACGAGGCTGCGCCGTTGCTGGTGCCGTGCTGTTAAGGGCAGGAATCGGCTGGGTGTCCTCGTCATCGTCCGACCTGGGCATCACTTCCCACGGCCTTACCCAACGCGTGGGTTCCGAAAGTTGAACGCGCCGGGTCGGCTCCGCTTCATCCAGTGAGTCCGGAGACTCATCATCACCGGAATCGGCGGAGGCGTCGATCCGTCGCGTTGCAAAAGGATCCGGCGCTGTCTCCGCTTGAGCATCACGCACGTCTTCAGGACGCTCCTGCAGCGAAGGTTTATCCCCCAGCGACGAGACCTCATAATCGCGATCTTCAGACTCATCACCTCGCCTGGGTTTGAGCGAAGCCCGCTCCCATTGCGATTCATCTTGATCGTGATTGGGATGTTTATCTTGATATTCGGAATCTGATGGCTTTGATGTCATAGTTGTTCATTCATACATGATGTGAACCGACAATGTGAACATATGCATTCTATCGAAAAGCCCCCACGATGCAATGGCAAATCCGTCACAATCTTTCTACGGTTAATCGGAGAGGATGGCTCGCGCTCGCGAAATCTGGCGTTTAACCGACGATCGAGCCGTGCCCCCGATCCCATCGCGGTAAGCGACCGAAGCTTCGAAATCCAAAACCTCGTAGATATCCTCCCCAAAAAGCGGCGAAATCTCCTGATAAACGTCCAGAGGCAGGGATCGCAAGTCGCAGTCCCGCTCCAGGGACGCCCGCACGACCCGCCCGACCCGATGGTGACTCTCCCGAAATGGGAGCCCCTTTCGCACCAGGTAATCGGCCAGATCCGTCGCCAGAAGTTCATCCCCCAATGCGGCTTCCATCTGCGCTGCATTGACCCTAAGAGTCTTGATCACCCCGGCGAGGACGGGTAGTTCGACCTCCAGCGTATCCAGGGTGTCGAAAAGCGGCTCTTTATCCTCTTGGAGGTCCTTATCATAAGCGCTGGGAATCCCCTTGAGGGTCGTGAGAAGTCCGACCAGATTGCCGACCAGCCGCCCGGTCTTGCCCCGCGCCAACTCCAGGGCATCCGGGTTCTTCTTCTGCGGCATAATACTTGAACCGGTGCTGAAGGCGTCATCGAGCTCTACAAATCCGAACTCCGCCGACGCGTAGACAATGAGATCCTCGGCCATACGGCTGAGGTGGGTCTGAAGCAGCGCCGCCCAGAAGAGCGTCTCCGCCACGAAGTCGCGATCCGCCACCGCATCGAGACTGTTCTCGCTAACCCGGTCGAAGCCCAAGTCCGACGCCAGCGCCTTTCGATCCAGACCGAACGTATGACCGGCCAGAGCGGCACTGCCCAATGGCATCACCGACACCCGCTCTTCGAGATCCAACAGGCGGTCCCGATCCCGCTCCAGCATCCAAAAGAAGGCCATGACCCAATGTGAGAACAGAATAGGCTGGGCAGGTTGGAGATGTGTGTATCCAGGCATAATCGCATCCAGATGTATCGCGGCTAACTCAATAATCGCAGCCTGAAGCCCACGCAGATGCCCGCGCAAAACAGGAATCCGGGCCAGAAGATAAAGCCGCACGTCGGTTGCGACCTGATCATTGCGGCTCCGTCCGGTGTGCAGCTTCCCCGCCACCTCCCCAATCCGCTCATAGAGGCGCCTTTCCACGGCAGTATGAATATCCTCGTCCGCCGGTTGAAATTCAAAATCACCGGCATCGAACTCATCCTTGACCCGGGCCAAACCGTCGACGAGTGCCGATACCTCTGTATCGGTCAGCAGATCGAGTCGGCCTAACGCCCGAGCGTAGGCGATACTTCCCCGGATATCCGCCTCGTAAAGTCGCCAGTCGAACCCGACTGACGCGTTGAACGTCTCCAGCAGCGCATGGGTCTCCTTCTCAAAACGACCGCCCCATAATTTCATCGCTCCATCTCCTCCTGGCATAGCGATAAGCACGGATCTGCCGCTCCGTGCTTATCGGCGTCATCGGATCGGAGATCAATCCGACCCCATAAGACTATTAATGATCCGTCGTCAGCAGACCTCAGTCACGCTTGAATTTTCCGAAGTCTGGCTGGTCGTAACCCGATTTCCCAAGCCCCTCGATATCCAACAGCGCCCTGACCTTGAGCGGCAGGCCGAAAAGATGAATGAACCCCTCGGCATCGCTCTGATCGTAGACGTCATCCTCACCAAAGGTGGCATAGTCCTCGCGGTAGAGCGAATAGGGCGATTTCCGACCGACGACGGTGCAGGACCCCTTGTAGAGCTTCAAACGGACGGCCCCGGTGACGTTCTGCAGAATCTTATCGACGAACGCATCGAGCGCGGAACGCAGCGGCGTGAACCATTTCCCGTCATAGACGATGTCGGCGTACTTCTCAGCAATCACATCCTTGTAATGCATCGAAAGGCGGTCGAGACAGAGCGTCTCCAACGCACGCAGCGCCGCATAGAGAATCGTGCCGCCGGGAGTTTCATAGACACCGCGCGATTTGATCCCCACCAGACGGTTTTCAACGATGTCCACCCGACCGACCCCGTGCTTACCCCCCAACTCGTTTAACTCGGTGACCAGTTCGACGGGGCCTCGCGCTACACCGTTGACGCGAACGGGTATGCCGGAGCGAAATTCTACCTCGACGTACTCCGGGGTCTCTGGCGCACGCTCCGGCGCCACAGTCAGTTGGAACATCTCCTCCTCCGGCTCCATCCAGGGATTTTCAAGAATATGCCCCTCATGGCTGATATGCCAGATGTTGCGATCGCGGCTGTACTTAGATTTCCCGGCCTTGGTCACAGGCACGCCGTGGGCCGTCGCATACTCGAAAGCGTCCTCACGGGAGACGATATCCCACTCGCGCCAGGGCGCGATCACCTTGAGTCGAGGATTCAACGCCATGATGCCCAGTTCGAAACGCACCTGATCGTTCCCCTTTCCGGTCGCGCCGTGGGCAATCGCATCCGCACCTTCGAGTTCCGCGATCTCCACGAGGCGCTGGGCGATCAGGGGGCGCGCAAAAGATGTACCCAGCAGATATTGACGCTCGTAGATTGCTCCTGCGCGCATGGTGGGAAAGACGAAATCGTTGAGGAACTCCTGTCGCAGATCCTCTACGTAGGCGTTGACGGCCCCACTGATCCTCGCCTTCTCAGGCAGACCGTCGAGCTCCTCCTCCTGTCCCAGATCGGCAGTGAAGGTCACCACCTCACATTGATAGTTTTCAATCAACCAGGGGACGATACACGACGTATCCAGCCCCCCCGAGTAAGCCAGTACAACCTTTGAAACACCATCCTTAGCCATGCCATTCCTCCCTCAAATCAAATCTGAGACATCATCACCCGCTGCGCATCATCGTCGGTTATCGATATAACGCCTTCGCCGATCCCCTTTCTACAAACCCAACTGAACCAAGGCCCGGGTCAAAACCTTGATCGCACGCTTATATTCATTGATCTCAATATGCTCCTTTGGCGTATGGTCGAGTGCCGAATCGCCGGGACCATATGCCACCATCGGACAGGACCATACCGGTCCCACCGTGTTCATGTCCGAGGTTCCGGTCTTAAGTTTGAACCGGGGCCGCCCCCCCTCCGCACGGATGGAACGGAGCAGCGCCCGCACCGGCGCCGTGTTCTTCTCTGCACGATACGCGGGATCACTCCCCAGAAAGGTTAGATCCGCGCCATTACTCCACGCTTCCATATGCGACTGGAGCGCATCGACGTTAAAATCCGGCGGCAGACGCGCAACAATATTCATTTCCACGTAATCGTAGAGGCCATCACTGTAGGTCCGCAAATCGCGCAAGGCAGGATCCAGGGTCCGATATCGACCGGTAAGCCCCTGGTTGTGAGCGAACGCATAGCGGCGAAGGTGATTCCAGAAGGTAACCGCGTGCTCAGCAGGCCCCGGGGTCTCTCCAGCGCTGTGTCCACCAGGCTGTACCAGTTTGTATTCCATATGGAGCATGCCCTTGTAACCAAGGGTAATGCTGTCCCACGCACTCGGCTCCCCGATGATGGCATAGTCTGGGGCATCCAGCGTCTGCGCCAGGTGGTGCGCACCCCAACCGTGCGACTCCTCCTCCACAGCCCCGATCACCGTGATCCGGGTTTGGTCCAGACGCGGCGCAGCAGCCGCAGCCGCCAGGACAAAAGTCGCCAGCGGCCCTTTGGCATCCACGGCACCGCGTCCGTAAAGGGAATCCCCCTCCCATCGCACCGGGATAAAACCGGGCACAGTATCCATATGCCCCAGGAGCACGATCTCGCGCTCGGCCTGCAGATTACCGATGCGGCCCACCGCGTTGCCGGCCTCATCCCGATTCGCACTGAACCCCAGCTGGGACATCTGCGCCGTCAAGTAATCGGCGAAGATGTCCTCGCCGCCAGACGGACTGGGGATGGAGAGTAATTTCTCCAGAAGCGCGACTTCACCCATCTCCACAGACATCTTCACGCCATCTCTGCCAGAGGATGCACCGTCAGCGAGGAACGACGAAGGTGACGAATCGCCGCGACGCCGGCGCGAAGCGCCACCAACGTCGTGATATAGGGGATGTGGTGGGTCAGCGCCGCATTGCGGATTTTGTAACCCGCGGTATAAGGAGCCTGCCACGGCAAAAGCGCCCCCCGCACCTCGGCGGTTTCGGGGACCGGAGGCTCCACCGGGGGCACGTGTTCGTCATACGAGGCGGAGGGCGTATTGACAACCAGGCTGATCTTCCCCTGCGCGATCAGGTCTACACAGTCCGGACGCCCCTCCCCAACCTTATGAACCACCCCGACCGGAATGCCCATTGCCTCCAGGGCCTGCGCGGTACCGGCTGTCGCGACGAGATCGAACCCCATATCGTTGAGCTGTGCAGCCAACGCCGTGCCCTCTCGTTTGTCTGGATCCGCCAAACTGATCAGCACCACGCCCTCGGTGGGCAGTGGATTGCCGGCGGCGGTCTGGGCTTTGGCAAAAGCCGCCGGGAAGTTAGCCCCAAAGCTCATCACCTCACCGGTCGACCGCATCTCCGGACCCAATAACACATCGGCGCCAGAAAAGCGCCCAAAGGGAAGCACAACCTCTTTGACAGAGGCGAAGACCGGCCATGGGGTCGGCGCCAGGTTATGCGCATCCATCACCTGATCGAGGTCCTCGATGGGGGCATCGGCCCGCGTCCTGTAGGGCCAATATGGACGCAGCAGATCCCGAAGCGGACGCCCGACGAGAATCTTCGCCGCCAGTTTCGCCACCGGAATTCCGATCGCTTTACTGACGTACGGGACGGTACGTGACGCCCGGGGATTAGCCTCCAACACATAGAGATCACGGCCCTTGATCGCCATCTGGATGTTGACCAACCCGATCACGCCCATCGCACGGACCAAGCGAGCGACCGCATCCTCGATGCGGTTGACCATAGCATCCGAAAGGCTGACCGGAGGCAGCACACAGGCCGAGTCACCCGAGTGGACCCCGGCTTCCTCAATCTGCTCCATCAACCCGGCGATCCAGACATCCGCGCCGTCCGAAAGGGCATCCACATCCAATTCGATCGCCCCCTCCAGGAAGCGATCGATAAGAACCGGGTAACCGGGCGAGACACGGGCCGCTTCGGCGATGTAGTGACGCAACTCACCGCGGGTATGTACAATCTCCATCGCGCGTCCTCCCAGCACATAACTGGGCCGGATCAGAACGGGATAGCCCAACGTCTCAGCAATCGAGAGCGCCTCTTCCACCGTCGCAGCCATACCGTACGGGGGACTCTTCAATCCCACTTCCTCCAGGATTGCACCGAACTGCTCGCGATCCTCCGCGAGCTCGATCATCTGAAAATCGATTCCCAGAAGCGGCACGTCCTCTTTCACCAGGGCCTGGGCCAATTTCAACGGGGTCTGGCCCCCAAAGCCTACCACCACACCCGATGGCTTCTCGTTATCCAAGACATCAAGGACGTCCTCAACCGTGAGCGGCTCGAAGTAGAGGCGATCGGCAGTATCATAATCGGTGGAGACCGTCTCGGGGTTGGAGTTGATCATGATGACCTCGTAGCCCTCCTCCTGTAGCGCCCAGACGGCGTGGACATTTGCATAATCGAACTCCACACCCTGCCCAATACGATTGGGCCCGGATCCCAGGATCACGACCTTCTCCCGTGACGTTGGGGTCGCCTCATTCTCCGTACCGGCATAAGTCGAGTAAAAATAGGGCGTCGCAGCCTCGAACTCCGCCGCACAGGTATCAACCATTTTGAAAACCGGGGAGACGTTCAAAGCCCCAGCACGCGCGTGCACTTCAAGTCTGGACTTCCCAAAAAGCTCTCCCAGCTCCAGGTCGGAAAACCCCCAGGTCTTGGCCTTGAGCAGGGTATCCCGATCCAGATCCTCCCACGCCATTGACCGCATATCGGCTTCGAAGCGGATAAACTGATCCATCTCGTTCAGGAACCAGGGGTCGATACCGGTCGCGTTGTGAATCCTCTCGACGCTGTAGTCCCGCCGTAGGGCTGCGAAGATATAGGCCAGCCGCTCCGGTGTCGGATTCGCCAGATATTGTGGGATCTGCTCGAAATCAAGCTTGGGCGTCGCGTCCAGCTCCAGGGAGCGCAGCGCTTTGCCCAGCGCCTCCTTGAACGTCCGACCGATGGCCATCGCCTCGCCCACCGACTTCATTTGGGTGCTGAGCCGGGGGTCGGCGCCGGGAAACTTCTCCAACTGGAAGCGGGGCATCTTGACCACCACGTAATCCAACGTCGGCTCGAACGCCGCCGTGGTGCGCTTTGTGATGTCATTGGGCACCTCATCGAGACGGTACCCCACCGCCAACAGCGCCGCCACCTTGGCAATCGGATAGCCGGTCGCTTTCGAGGCCAAGGCCGAGGAGCGGGAGACACGCGGGTTCATCTCGATCACCAGCATGCGCCCCGTCTCGGGATCGACGGCAAACTGAATGTTGGACCCCCCGGTGTCAACGCCAATAGCCCGCAGCACCGCGAGCGAGGCATCGCGCATGCGCTGATACTCCCGGTCGGTCAAGGTCTGGGCCGGCGCCACCGTAATGGAGTCACCGGTATGGACGCCCATAGGATCCAGGTTCTCGATCGAACAGACGACGATGGCGTTATCGGCGTGGTCCCGCATAACCTCCATCTCGTACTCTTTCCATCCGAGGACCGATTCCTCCAAGAGCACAGTGTGGCTCGGGCTCTCGATCAATCCCTTGGCAACCACATCGGTCAGTTCGTCCGCGTTATAGGCGATACCCCCGCCGGTCCCACCCAGGGTGAAACTCGGGCGCGCGATCAGCGGATACCCAAGAGTCTGAGCGACGTTCAACGCCTCCCGGAGGCTGCTCACCTGCTGACTCTGGGGAACCTCCAGTCCGATCTCCTGCACCGTCTTCTTGAAGAGCGCCCGATCCTCGGCCAGTTGAATGGCTCGGAAACGCGCGCCGATCAACTCGACGTCATAACGCTCCAGCGTCCCCCGCTCGGAGAGCGCGACGGCGAGATTGAGCGCCGTCTGCCCACCCAACGTAGGCAACAGCGCATCGGGTCGCTCTTTCTCGATGATCAGATCGAGAGACTCGGGGGTCAAGGGTTCGATGTAAACAGCGTCAGAAAGCTCAGGATCGGTCATAATCGTCGCAGAGTTTGCGTTGACGACGACCAATTCGTATCCGGCACGCTTAAGGGCCTTAAGCGCCTGCGTGCCCGAGTAATCAAACTCCGCCGCCTGCCCGATGACGATCGGACCGGAGCCGATGATAAGAATCTTATGGATGTCGGTACGTTTAGGCATGGTTCACCTCCATTGAGGTCAGGAAAGCGTCAAAGAAAGGCTTGGCGTCGTGGGGACCCGGCGCGGCCTCTGGATGGAACTGAACGGAGAAGGCCGGATAACCGTCAAGTCGCATACCTTCCACAGTCCCGTCGTTGAGGGACAGGTGAGTGACCGTGATGGAGCCGAATCCAAGCGGACTTTCACCGATCAACGGTTCGGTGGGGAGACGCTCCGCCATCGTAATATCCTCTTCCGTCAGTGTGCCCGTTGAATTCACCGGCGAACTGAGGGACTCCAGGACCGCCGGGTTTACCGGTTCGAAAGCGGCATCCAGCGGCGCCCAGGGAATCGCCAGGCTTGTGGGATCGACCGCAAAGCCGTGATTCTGAGTCGTAATCAGGACCTGCCCCTCGTCAAGATTCTTCACCGGATGATTGACGCCCCGGTGACCGAAACGCATCTTGTAGGTACTGCCTCCAACCGCAAGCCCCAGGAGTTGATGTCCCAGGCAGATACCCGCGACCGG
>CAYMAQ010000020.1:0-28906 GCA_964388385.1 uncultured Anaerolineales bacterium
CGGTGGTTGAACAATTGGATTTGGCTCTTAACAACGCCCGTCTGCTCGAGCAGACTCGGCTGCAGGCGACCCAGGAGGCGGCGCGTGGTGAGATCGTGGGGCGAATGCGGGCACTGACCAGTACCGATGCGATTCTCCGCAGTGCGGCAGAGGAGTTGGGCCGCGCTCTGCAGGTTGAGAGCAGCCGCATTCAGTTGGTCACGTTTGAGGATTCGGGAGGTCGGGAATAATGTTGAAGAATTTGAGCCTCCGTTGGCGGATGCTTCTGGTGATGGCTTTGGTGCCTATGCTTGTTGCCGGGATCGCTTCTTATTTCGTGAGTGGTCGCTTTGGCGATGCATATCGGCGTAAGGTTTTCGATCAGGGGGCTATGGTCACCCGCCAGCTTCAGTTGATAGGCTCTCCATTACCGACCGACCTGCAGACCCTCGGGGACACTTCTGACATAGTTCCTTTGATGAGGGATACGGCGCGTTCGATCGATGACTTCTCGTTCATTATGCTCGTAGATGATTCTTCGGGATATGTGCTCCTGCATTCCGATCCTGCGGTCCAGGGACAAGCTATGGATGCGTTTAAGGATCTCGTGGATCAGTCCTCTGTCCCACTCAGCGAGGAAACCGGCGTACCGGCTCACAACGCAGTGACACTGATACGCCGGGAAATAGGATCGCAGCGCGTCAATCTCCTCGCACGGGCGGTCGAAGTGGCGGGTCGTACGGACGAAAACGTCTACGTAGTGGTGGCTATTCCCTCTCAGGCGACCGAAATCTCCCTCTTGCCCTTTGCTGTTCTGGGTATTGTCTCTGCAGCGAGCCAACTTCTCTTGATCAACCTGGCGCTGGGAAAGCTCGTTCTATCCCCGTTGCGGCACCTGACAGAGGGTGTGGGGATTGTCAGAGACGGGAACTTGAACTATCGGATAGTACTGGATCGAGATGATGAGTTTGGGTTCCTGGCTCAAGCCTTCAACGCGATGACGGCGCAAACTCAGGGGTTGGTGAGTGGATTGGAGCAGCGTGTCGCCGAGCGCACGACCGCTCTGGCGCGACGCAATGCACAGCTGGAGGCTGTCAGCCTCGTTGGGCAGGAGGCGGCGAGTGCCAGGAACCCCAACACGCTCTTGGATATGGCAGTCGACGCGATCTCCGATAATTTTGGTTTCTACCATACGGGTATCTTTGTTCTGGATGAGGATAAAGAGTGGGCAATACTCCGCGCGGCCTCTTCTGAGGGAGGACGCCGAATGCTCAATCGGGGGCACCGGCTTCGCGTTGGGCATGTGGGGATTGTAGGATACGTCTCGGATACCGGCAGACCGCGGATTGCGTTCAACGTCGGTGAGGATGCTGTCTGGTTTAATAACCCGGATCTTCCAGAGACCCAGGCCGAGATGGCGCTTCCGATGGTGACGGAAGATGAGGTTGTCGGCGTGCTCGATGTTCAGAGCCGCGAACGGGATGCCTTTTCCGAGGACGATATCAACACGCTTCAGCTGATGGCAGATCAGATTACGGTTGCGTTGAGCAATGCTCAAACTCTTGAAGCGTTGGAGGCGACGGTCACCGAGTTACGCGACCTTCAGGTCGACTACAGTCGCCGGGGTTGGGCTCGGGTGACGCAGCGCATGCGACCGGTCGCCTACGAATACGACCGAGTGGCAGTGAATCCTGTCCCGCCTCTCCCGGTGCCTGAAGATCTGGCCCAGGGGGACGTAAGGCATAAGATCGTGATGGACGGGGACGCGCCGGTCGTGATGGAGGCCTTGCGCGTCGGCGACCAGACCCTGGGATATCTTGGACTGTCGGACCCACACCGAACGTGGTCGGAGGAGGAGTTGGCGTTGGTGGAGAGCGTTGGCGAACAGGTCGCCCTGGCTCTTGATAACGCTCGCCTCTTTGAGGATACGCAGCGGAACGAGCGACAGCAGGTGCTCATCAGTCGCGTTCTGCAGGTTGCTTCCGATCCAGAAATCAGTACGGATGAGGTTTTATCGGAGATCGTGCGGCTATTGGCGGATGGATTGGACATGGCTGTTGCGCTGGCTGTCTTCCCGAATCCGGAGCAACCGGTTATCCGGATGCACGCACTCATCGATCCCGAGTCTGAGAACTTATCGGTCTATGATAATGGGGTGCATATCTCTCAGGAACATTTTGCTTTCCTCCGTGGTTTGTCGGGGCCTGAGCTGGGGCCGGTCGCGGCTGTGCTCGATGCCGGGAGCCGCCTGGAAAGCTTTCCCGAGCTTCGGGATGTCAGACAGGTGCTCTACGTTCCAATGCGCCGGGCCGGCGAACAGTCGGGTATTATCGGACTCTTACAGGGCCCTGACGACCCTCCGATCAACCCTGATACGCGGGAGTTAGCTCAGAACCTGGCCGGTCAGATCGCCGTCGTCTTGGAAAACCTCAGCTTGACCGAGGAGACACGTCAACGTTCTGAGGAGCTGCGTCAGCTCTACCAGATCTCCCTGACGTTAAGTGAGCTCTTGGAACCTGCCGACGTATTGAACACAATCGTCAATGAGGGTGCGGGTTTACTCGATGCGGACGGTGCGAATCTTTGGATTCACGATCCAGACGCTGAATTGTTGACGTTGGCTTATGAATATGGGGGGGGCGCGGAGGGACGGTTGGGGTTCACCCAATCATCGGACGCGGGATTGGCCGGGTATGCGCTCTCACGCCAACAGATGGTCCGTGTTGAGGATTACAGCCGTTGGGAGCATCGTGTGACAGATCTGATCAGCACCCGTTTCCGAGGTATGATGGCGCTTCCCTTGATCGGCCGATTCGGTCCTCTCGGTGTGCTGGTTGTGATGTCCGCGCAACAGGCGCAGTTCACGGAACGAGACGCGGGGCTGGCCGAGCTTTTCTCCGCCCAGGCGGCGGCCGCACTGGAAAATGCCCGATTGAACCAGGCTGCTCAGCGGCGGGCCGAGGAGTTCTCTCAGCTTTACGAGGCTGGTATTGATCTGATCACGATCCGCGATACGGAAGAGCTTCTTGATCGTGCGGCTGATTGGGCCCGACGCGTATTCGAAGCCGAGCGCGCTATCGTCTTTCTGCGGCGGCCGGATCGGTCGGAGGCGGACAGATCTCCCTACATTCGCGGGCAGAGTGCTGGCGATCCTCAATACTTGGCGAGTCACGCGGATGATCAGCCTAGCCGAGGTGGGTTGACCGAGACGATCATCCGCACGCGCGAGAGTGTGTTGATTCGAGATAATCGCAACTCCGAGGTTCAAAGCGCTGAGCGTCTGGTTGGAGTCGGGCTGTTGTCTCAGATGGGTACGCCGTTGCGGGTCGGTGATGAGGTTCTGGGGGCCCTTTTTGTCAACGGCGCAGAGCCCAATCAATTTGACCAACGGGATTTGGATCTGTTGGAGTTCCTGGCAACCCAGGTCTCCTCGGCGCTGCAGAACTCCCTGCAGTTTGGTCAGACGGAACAGGCGCTCTCCGTGGTTCGGCGTCAAGCTCGTTATCAATCCAACGTCTCGCAGGCTGTGGCGCTCCTCAACGAACGGGGTACCGATGCACTCCAACCGATGTTGCGCCTTATGGCCGAGGCTGCTGAGGTGCCCGTCGCTCTCTATTTCTCCGGGATTGAGACGGCACAGGGCCCCTGTTGGACGCTCGAAGCCTCGTGGTTGACGGAAGGGCGCAGCCCAGATCGTCTGCAGGATGATATTCTCGAACTCTTACCGATGGATCGATTCGCGTATTGGGCCTCTCATCTTGAGGAAAACGCCTATGTCTTCGGTCGGGTCGACGATCTGCCATCGGCAGAGCGTCAAGTCATGCTGGACTATGAGTATGGGGCCATTCTGGGGTTAGCCGTGCGGCAAGAGAATCGTCCCATCGGTTTCATCGGGTTGTTCCGGGATGAGCCGGTGCTGTGGGAAGATCAGGAATTGGTCGCGTTGCAGACTGCGGCGGTGGCGCTTTCTAATACGATCGCTCGAGAGCGCCTCTTTGATCGGGTTCGGCAGACGCTTGATGAGACGGAAGCTCTCTATCGTGGTAGTGCCGCACTGAGTGAGGCGCGATCCTATCGGGCCGTGTTAGACTCATTGGTATCCTCTACTGTGTTGGGGGGGGAAGGGGGGAAAGGAAAGCACTTTCCTCCACTTCCCCCGGATGGGCACAAGGCCTCTCTGCATATCTTCGATCGCCCTTGGACGAGTGAGCAGATGCCCCAGTACTCCGATCTCGTTGCTCTCTGTCCGGACGCACCAACGTCTGATACGCAGACGCGATTTTACGTTGATCGATTTCCATCGTCGATGGATATTATGCGAATCGGTGAGCCGCATTTTGTTGAAAACCTCTTCGAGGATACGACGCTTGGACGGCGAGCGAAAGCTCTTTTCGGCCGTTTGATGGGTGCGAAAAGTGTCGTCATCGTGCCCTTGGTCGTCGGCGGACAGCGGATCGGATATATTCATGCTGACTATGATCGCGTTCAAACCTTCTCGGAGGATCAGCGTCGGCGCTTGGCGAGTTTGGCTCAACAGGCCTCCATTGTGGTGATGAATATCCGTCAACTTCGGGATACCCAGGCGCGTGTTCGGCGCGAGCAGCTTATCCGGAAGATCACGGGACGCATCCAGGAGGCTCCCGACGTGGATGGTGTATTGCAGACGGCCATTCGGGAGCTGGGACGGGCTTTTGGGACTTCTCGAAATCGCATTCAGTTCAGGCCGCCCCGAGAGATTGAGGATCACGGGAAGAATGGGAGTCGAGCCGATGAATAGGCGGGCTCCGGTTGATAGTCAAAGTTCGAGTAAGTGGGAAGGTAGTACCTATGCATGATCGCGATCTTAGCAGTCTCCAGAGAATACAGAAACTCGAAGCCGTCTGTCGCGGATTGCGCCGACTCTTCGGTGATGAATTAAGTGGATGTGTGAAACGCAGCCGGGAGCTCCTGGACGCTGTCGCATATCCTGTTTTCATCCGGGACGATCATGGGGAGTGGATTGCCTGCAACGACGCCTTTGCCGAGTTTATGTTCGGGGCTTCGAACGGCAAAGCGTTGCCGCCCGCAGATCTGGGACTTGATCTTCCCATCGTATCATCGGATTCTGGGGATGAGGGTGCGGTTATCTCTCAAGAGGTCCTGTTGAGAGTTGGTGGGCGGCAGGAGCAGCCGGCGCTGTTGAGTCGTACGCGTATTGGTGACGGCGGGGGTCAGTCTGTAGGGGAGTTAGGCGTCTTGACGCCGATCTCGAATGAGGCAGTTGATTCTGGGGAAGCGGGGAAGGGAAAGCACTTCCCTCCCCTTCCCTCCGAGCCTCCCTTAGACGACGAGGAGGCTCCGGCGCTCCGGGACGTACAGCAGCGTGCGGTGCGATTGGAGGCTGTCCTTCAGGTGTCCCGGGTCGCATCATCTGTCCTCAGCCTGGATACCCTGCTGCCGAGATCGGTGGAACTCATTCGAGAGCGTTTTGACTTCTACTACGTCGGCATTTTTCTCGTCGATCAAGCTGGCGAATGGGCCTGGCTGCGTGCCGGTACGGGTGAGGCCGGACGCGCGATGATGACGGAGGGTCATAGGCTCCGGATCGGAGGCGATTCGATGATCGGCACTTGCATTGCCGACGTTGAGGCCCAGATATCGTTGGATGTGGACGAGGTGCAATCCCGCTTCGATAACCCCCATCTGCCGGAGACGCGGTCTGAGATGGCGTTGCCCTTGGTAAGGCGGGGGACAGTGATTGGTGCGATGACCGTTCAGTCCACGGCGCTGTCGGCTTTCTCGCAGAAAGACGTCGAGGTATTACAGGTGATGGCCGATCAATTAGCGGTGGCAATTCAGAATGCCCGGCTCTTTGATCAGATGGATGCGGCGGTTCGCGAGAATGAGATGCTCTACAGTGTGAGTCTTGCGATCAGTGAGGCTACCTCGATCGAGGATCTTCTTCGGGCGATGATTCACGTCGCCGGATTTTTGGGTATGGATGGGGTCTCGATTCGGCACTTTGAGCGGTGGGGGGAAGGGAAGGCACTTCCCTCCGAGGATGGGTATCCGCTTGTTGTTGAGGCCTACGGGGCGACCTCCCGATCGGGAAGGATCGAATTCTCCCACGAAACCGAGTTCGAGTTTAATCCTGCGATCCATCAATGGCTCTTTGGGGGTGGGGAAGGGGGGAGAGGAAAGCGCTTTCCTCCACTTCCCTCCGATCACATCTTTGCGTACAAGGACCTGGATGACCCCTCAATCGATGTGCCGGAGTCGCTCCTGGTTCCTCTCCGGATGAACGGTAACCGCAGCCTCATTGCCGCGTCCTTGAGTGTGCATGGGCAAGGTCAGGGGGTCGTAGCCCTTTACGGGCCTGAGCCTTTGTCTGATTTACCCGATCGCTACGTCCAGGTGTTTGCACGTACATTGATCGACCAGGTGGCCTCGGTGCTGGATCGTCAGTCTCTCAAGGAGGAGCTCGAACGACGTGCCTCTCGACTTGCAACCGCATCGGACATATCCCAGACAGCTTCTTCCTATCTGGATCAGTCGCGACTCGTCGATGAGGTCGTGGCATCGATCCGGAAGCGCTTTGATCTGCTTCACGTAGGTATATACCTGGTGGATGATTCTCAACAGTGGGCTGTCCTGCGTGCCGCATCCGGTGAAACTCTACCCCCTATGCAAGCGGGAGAGGCTCGCGTGGACCTGAAAGACCTCACAAGTTCTATCAGCGCCTGTTTGGCCTCCGGCGAGCCAATCAATGCGCCTAATCTTGGCGCGCCCATTCTCGACGAACCGACCCCCTCCCGAGAGGAGACGTCAGCGACGCCGCCCCGCTCCGAGGTCATCCTGCCTTTAGCCAGCGGTGGGGAGAGTTTGGGAGCGCTTGTTATCCAGTCCGCTCGCCCGGTGGCCTTCTCCGAGGATGACGTCACGATTCTGGCGACGATGGCCGACCAACTGGCTAACGCGATTATCAATGCGCGTCTATACGCTCAGTCTCAGCGAAACCTCCAGGAGTTGCAGCGGGTACAGAAGCGTTATGCCCTAGATCAGCTGGAGAGCTACCAGGTGCAGCAGGACGCGGTGGGGTATAGCTATAACCTCGACGAGGTCTCGCCCCTGGCATCCTTTGAGCAGCTTTCGCTCCCGGATGTGGATGGGGAAGGGAAGGCACTTCCCTCGGATGCATTGCCGATCGTCAAGAGGGGGGTAGAGGGAGGAGATGGGGCTGTCCTGATGGATCGTCTGGAGCTCCGCAATGAGATAGTCGGTCTTATGAGCTTTGAGGAGCCCGGGTCCACGATGGAGTGGTCCGAGGATCAACTTGATGTCCTGGCGGCGGTGCGGGAACAATTGGGGCTGGCGCTTGAGAACCGGCTGCTTATCGATCAATCTCAGCGTTCTCTCGCCGAAGCCCGGCAACGTGAGGCGGAGTTGGGATTTCTCCAGGAGATCGCAGCGACGCTGAATGCAACCAATGATGTGGTCGCGTCGAGTGAAACGCTGTTGGCTAATCTGCAGAGCCTTGTTCCCGTTAACCATTTTGTTCTGGCTACGTATGAGTCTTCGGGGAAGGGAAGGCACTTCCCGCCGGAGTCTCAACTTGTTTTCCTAAAGGGCCTGGGGAAGGCTGCCGAGTCTCTACGCTCCATGGACCCTGATGTGTTCAACACGACTACTGGATTGGCGTACGCTGCTTCGGTGGATGAGGTTATTGTAGCCGATGATTTGAGGCTCAGTTCTCAGTTCCATGAAGAGGATGCGTTTGTCAAGGCGGATGTCTTCTCCCGCGTGGTGCTTCCCTTAGATCTTGGCGTCAGGACGTTGGGCGTGATGAGCCTGGGGAGCGATCAGATCGACGTCTTTAGAGATCGCAGCGTGCTTAGGATCTTGGAGCAGGTTGCGGCGCAGGTGGCGTCGGCAATGGAGCGTGGCAACCTGCTGCGGATTGCCCAATCGAGTGCGGCCGAGTCCCAGCAGCTCTACGAGGTCACGAGTGATCTGGCGGAAGCTACGGACTCTGAATCGATCCTGGATGCTGTCGCTCGGCACGCTCTCCCGGATGTTCCCGCCCGAGCGGAGATCATGGTTTTTATGGCAGATCCGGAGACCGGAGCCGCTTATGACTGGCTGGAAGTTGTTGCAGCGCTCTCTCGCCAGAGCGACGGACCCTCGATGGCGGTGGGCGAGCGCCTAACGGCTGAAAGATATCCCCCCCTGAATCTGTTAGAAAATGAGCGACTCTTTGTCTCCCAAAATCTCGCCAAAGACCCACGCGTCGATGAGTCAATTCGTGACTATTATCTCCAACAGGGGGTTCGCGGCTTGGTGATTGCCGAACTGGCTACTGGGGTTGCGGCAGCTGAGAAGATCGGATTCCTTCAGGTCCGGCTCGCGGAGCCCTTTGCGCTGGGCGAGAGCGAGATCCGGCTCTATGATGCGATCGCCGACCAGGCTGCGGTTGTGTTGTCTAACCGACGCCTGTTCCGCGAGTCTCAGGCCCAGGTCGAGCGGCAGGCTGTTGCCGTTGATCTGGCGAACCTGACGACATCTATTTCGGAGCGTGAGCTCCTTTTGGATGAATCGGTCAACTTTTTGAAGAAGCGTTTCAATCTTTATTACGCGGGTATCTTTTTGCTTGACGACCGGAGCGAATGGGCTGTCCTGCACTCCGGCACGGGGGCCGTTGGGGAGCGGCTGTTACTGATGGGACACCGATTATCGGTGCGGGGCCAATCGATGGTCAGTGCGTGCATCCGTACCGGGGATCGGGTGTTGGCCTTGGATATCGATGCTGAATCGGCCGAATTCGAGAATCCCCTTCTGCCCGAGACTCGATCCACGGCTGTCTTTCCCTTGGTAAGTCGTGGACAGGTCAATGGTGCCATCACGCTGCAGAGTGACCGGCGGTTCGCCTTTACCCAGGAGGATATCGGAACCTTGAGCTTGATGGTCAATCAGTTGGCGAACGTGATTGAGAGCGCGAATCTCTACGAGCGCTCGCAGAGTTCCCTGGCTGAAACCCGGATGCTCTATCGAATTGCCCAGCAGATCACCGATGCTCGGGATACGAAGGCTGTGCTCTCTGCAGCCGTCGAAGGTATGGCACAGCGTGCGGAGCCCGACTGGGTGGTTGCGGGGCTTCTCGAACCCCGCGATCATCCCACGGAATTGCGAATCGCCGTGGAGTGGAATCGGGATGGACGGTCGATGCCGACCGAGGCTTATCCACTGGACAAGATACCCCAATTCTACGATACGCTGCGGATGGATGAGCAGTTTATCACCCCGGATATCACCCAGGATCCGATGGTGGATGCGTATCTCCGCCGTATTTACATGGAACTCGGTATCCGCGCGACGGCTGCTTTCCAACTTGAGGTGCGGGGCGCTCAGTACGGCTTGATCATGGTGCACAGCCAGAATGCGCGTGAGTTCTCGACGGCTGAATTGAGTTTCTATGAGAACGTTGCCCGTCAGGCCTTTGTGGCTTTGGAGAACATCAACTTGGTTGAGGCCACCCAGGAGCAGGCGGAGCGTCGAGATATTCTCAACCAGGTTTTGCAGACTGCCTCAAGTTCATTGAACCAGACCTCAATTATGCGGGATGTAGGAGAGGTTGTTGCGGAACGGCTGAACATGCCGGTGATGATGTGGGAATGGGATGGATTGGTGATCCGCGCGACATCCATGCACGATCAGAACGGGCATATGCTCATTCAGGAGGACGACGCTCCGCACTTCTCATCTGATGAGTTGTTAGAAATCTACAGTGTGGTCGAATCTCGGCTGCCGAAACAGTTGGATTTTCGGCTGCGAGAAAGCAAGCTGTTGAGAGAGCTCGAGGTGGACGTCAAGTCCAGGCTGGTGGAGGGTTACGCCGTGCCCCTTGCGGCCCGCGATGTAGTCTACGGTGTGGCTGTGTTGGGTCGGCAGCGTGGTCACGATCCTATTGACGATCTCGAACGTGAGTTCATGCAGGCGGTGGGTGCGAATGTCAGCGTCGCCCTGGAGACTGCCAGTCTCTATCAAGACGCACAAGAGACGGCGGAGCGACTCAGGGAGGTTGATGAGCTGAAAAACCAGTTTATGGCCAATATGTCCCATGAGTTGCGCACACCCCTCAACTCCATCATCGGCTTTTCGCGGGTGATGCTCAAAGGCATCGATGGACCGCTCTCGGAGATGCAGGAGACCGACCTGCAGGCGATCTATGACAGTGGTCGGCACCTGCTTGATCTGATCAACGATATTCTCGATATCTCCAAGATCAATGCGGGCAAGATGGAGATCACGTTCGAGCCGGTCGATCTCGGCTCGATGATCGAGAGTGTCATGTCGACCGCGCTGGGGTTTGTCAAGGATAAGCCCATCAAGCTGCGAACCGATGTGCCGGAGGATTTTCCGCATGTGATTGCCGATGGACGCCGGATTCGACAGGTGCTTACCAATCTTTTGGGCAACGCGGGCAAATTTACAGAGGAAGGGTTTATCAAAGTCTCAGCGACGTACGATGACTATCAGGTGATCATCAACGTGGAGGACTCCGGTATTGGAATTCCGCCGGATCGGATCCATGCAGTCTTCGAGCAGTTCGAGCAGGTGGATTCCTCGTCGACCCGACGATACGGCGGAACCGGGTTAGGAGTGCCGTTGAGCCGGGAGTTTGTGAGGATGCACGGCGGCGATATGTGGATTCAGGAGAGTATCGTCGGCAAAGGGACGACCTTTAGCTTCTCCCTGCCCATCGGCGGGCCCGATGCCGCGGTCGGTGAACCTGGAGGTCCGGCGGATGCTCGGGTTGTACTCGCGGTCGACGATGATGAGGGGGTCATCACGCTCTTCCGTCGTTATCTTGAGGAACAAGGGTACCGGGTTTTTGGGCTTACCAAGGGGGACCGCGTTGTGGAGGAGGCAAAGCGCCTCAAGCCCTACGCGATCACGCTGGATGTGATGATGCCCGGAGAGAACGGTTGGTCGGTGATCCGGCGGTTGAAGGCCGATCCTGAGACGCGGGATATCCCCGTGATTATCTGCTCCATCTTGAGCGATCGTGACAAGGGACTGAGCATGGGCGTGACGGACTATCTGGTCAAGCCGATTTCCGAACCCGATCTCCTGGAGGCTCTTGAGCGGGTAGAGATCGACCGGAGCGGTCATGTGTTAGTGGTGGACGATAATCCAGACGATCGCAAGTTGCTGCGTCGGATTTTGGAAAACGGTGAGTTCGAGGTGCTGGAAGCCGGAGGCGGCAAAGCTGCAATTGAGCTTATCCATGATGACCCTCCTGAACTGGTCATTTTGGATCTGATGATGCCCGACGTCGATGGATTCGCAGTGCTTGAGCATCTGAAGGGAAATCCAGTGACCCGCCAGATTCCTGTGATTGTGGTGACGGCGAAGGAGCTTACGCCCGAAATGCGCGTTCGACTACAGCAGCGGGTCGAGAGTCTGTTGCAGAAAGGGTTGTTCGATCAGGAGCAGCTGCTGTCCGATGTCTCCGCGGCGTTGGATAGGCTCTCCAGTCGAGGCAAGACGTAAATCTCTGGGTGATATATGCAACGCTTTGAGCTCTTGGTCAGATCTCGGAACCGGGGCTGTTTCTTGACACGTTGACTTGCCTCAAGTACAATAGATCCGGTTTGTGGTTTTTCAATCTTACACGATTCCGTTTAGTCCTTGTTTAGGAGGTTTTCGAATGTCTTACGTAATCACCGAGCTCTGTGAGCGTGCTGGCTTTTGTGCGGATATCTGCCCGACCGAGTCGATTCACGCGGTTGACGGGAATGATGATTGGCCCCTTTATTACATCAACCCCGATACATGCATTGACTGCGGGGCGTGTCTGGCCGAGTGCCCCAATGAGGCCATCTTCCCGGACTATGACCTGCCGGAAGAGTATGAGGCCTACGTTGAAATCAATGAGCAGTTTTTCACCGACGGTCCCGGGACGGATTTAGTCTAGTCACTGGCTCCACAGATTTGACAAAAAGATCGACCGCCAGCGGTCGATCTTTTTGTTATGGAGATGGCGTGAGTTTAATATATGTATATGGGACTGGTGAAGATCCACCCAACTCGATGTCCCCTGTAGTGACGGTAAGCCTCCACTCGGTAGATGCCGGGCTCAACCGATGTGTGAGTCAGGCTTTGACCGACCGCCCGCTTGATGATTTCGCCGTCTTTGAGAAGACGGATGCGCCCTGGAGCTGGCAGAGAGACATCGACCGTGATCGCTCCCAACCGCTTGAGTCCTTGGCCCGGCACGGCTCGATCCGAGCCGCTCTGGATCACAAAGCGGAATCCCCGGGTGCTGTGAGGACGATCGTATCCGACCCACGTTCGCCCGTTCCGGAGGGCGTCGTAGATCAATGCTCGGTCATAGGCCGTCTCGCCCGTCAAGGGTTCCCGACAGAGCACGTGAGTATTGACGCATTGGAACAGATGGGAATAAGGAAAGAGCTTGCGTTTGATCGGGCCCCATTGATAGGTCTGTCCGTGCGCATCGCTCCCACCGATAACCGAGATGCGTCTGCCCTGACTCAGTAACTCATCCCAGAGCCGTAATGTCGCTCGATACGGCCCCCGGATGCCCAGTCCGGGGGCCACTGCGTAGATGAGCGCCGCTAATCGGCTCCACAGCAGGCCCTTGAACTCGGACATATAGTTCCACAGTTCCAAGCCCTGGATTCTATCAACGGGCCAGAAGGTCCACGGAATGGGATCGAGGCCTCGCTGCGCTCGGCCCGCCTTCTCGATAGGATGGGCCACATAGGCGATCCCTTGATGTTCTTGGACGGCCTTCAACAGTGTTCGGGTGCCGCCGAAACTGTAGGGTGCCATCTCTTGTTGTGTGGCATAGGTCAGCAGGTGATTGGCCTGTGGGTGACGACGGACGTTGTGCACTTCCTCGCCGATCAGGAGCAGAACATTGCCGTAGTAGCTTTCCAAATTCACCGGGCGGATGTTGTGATCAGTGGTAATGACAAAATCCAATCCGGCTTCTGCGGCTGCGGCTGCGACCTGCTTATGCGTTGCGGTACCATCGGAATAGACGGTATGGACGTGGGGGTTGCCGACATACTCGCGGTAAGTCTCCATTGCGTTGGCATCCTATCCCGAACCGCGGGTTTGTCAACCCGAATGATTCCGCGACTTTAACGGTAATGACGAAAACGCACGACCCCAACGATCAAGAAGAGGACCGCAAATCCTGTGAGTATGCCGATATGGGGGAGCACGTCGATCAGCGTTGCGCCTTGGGCCAGCATTTCGTTATAGGCCCGCATTGCCCAATTGGAGGGTAGAACCTGGACCGCCGTCCGGTAGAAGGGTGGGGTGATCTCCAAAGGGTACCATGCGCCGCCCAATGCGGACATCGACATCGCGAGTCCGACAACGATGCTGCTGGCTTGCCCACGCGTCTTGATGAACGTCGCCAGGGCAGTGCCCAGTGCGGCGATCGCTAACGCAAAGGTGAGGGAGACCAACCCCACGGCAAGTGGGTCCTGCCCCCAATTCACGCCCAGCAGCCAGCGCCCTGCCAGAAAGAGAATGCTCATCTGCACCAGGCCCAGTGAGAGGGTGGCGAGCAGTTTACCCGACAATATCACGGTTCGGGAGGTGGGCGTGATCAGCATACGTTTGAGCGTTCCCTGGTTTCGTTCATCGACCAGGACCTCCGCAGCACCCAGTAATGTGATCTGGACCCATGTGACGATCTGGCCCGCCGACGCGTGCTCCTGGCTCGTGACCCGGGTCTCGGAGGCACGGGTGAGGGATGTGCCTTCGGGCCAACGCACCTGAGCTACGACCCGGGGCTCCTCAACCGCATTTAGCGTGTCCAGCAGGACATCACGGAAGAATGTCTCACTCTCTTCAGGGGTGGAGACCTGCCCGGTCGCCCGGGCTTGTTCCAATCCCATTTGAGCAACCAGGGCCGCGCCACCGACGCGGCCCTGGGCCGCACGGACGGAGTGTTCAATCACAGATGCTTCCCCGCTATGGGGTCCCGTCCGCAGGGTGACCGTCACAGATTCACCGTTGAGGATTCGCTCTGAAAACTCCTTCGGGATGACGAGGACGTAGTCGCTGTCGGGAATCTCTTCGACCGGCATCACGTCGATATTCAGACTTGTGAGGGTCTGTTTGAACCCTTCGACTAGGGGGCCCTGGTCGTGCGAGACCATCGCCAGGGTAGTTTGGATCTCTTCGGGCTCGGCTTCCTCTACATCCATCATACCGCTTAATCCGGTTCCAACCGACGCTGTGAAGATCAAGGGTAGGACGACGAAGAAAAACCACGCCGTCGGGTTGTTAAGCTGCCGTTTGAACTCCAGCCGGATGATAGCTGCCAGACTTTGAATCATATCCTAGCTCCCTTGAAGTGAACGCATAGATCCTAGTCAAACTGCCGCTTGAAACCCACAGCGGCGCCTGTGTAGTAAACGAAGGTCAACACGATCAGTCCGCCTACCCATGGCAGGATCGTCGATGGATGTTCGCCAAGCTGCAGTCTGGTGAATATCTCGATCGCCCAAGCGTTCGGTGTGATCAGGCTGACCGTCTGGATCCACGCCGGCAAGCCGAACCGTGCGAAGAAGCTCCCGGAGAGCACTGAGGCAACCAGGGTGATGCCTGTGCCCAGCGCCCCTGCTTGGCTGGGACTGCGAGCCCAGGCGGAGATCAGCGCACCCACACCGGAAGCGCAGATCACGACGGCGACGATCACGCCAAGAACGATCAAAGGTGGCCCCCAATAGGCGCCGATGGCGCTCGTGGCGCCCCAGAGGATCAGTACTTGAAGCGTGCCGGTCAGGATGACGCCGGTCATCTTACCGATGATAAGGGTGAGGGGGACGGTAGGAGAGATCAAGAGGCGGGGTAGGGTCCCTCCGGTGCGTTCTGCGAGCAGCGATCGCCCGCCCGAGGTCACCGAGAACATGAGGAACATCACGGCAATGCTGGCTGCCGTATAGTCGAGCGTGCTGATACGGCGGCCGGTGGAGGAGGTTATCTCGAGATGGACCGGCAAATCCTGAATGTCCTGAGATCCCATAGGCATACTGCTGCTCATGTCGTCGACCTGGTCTATCCCACCCCCACCCATTAGCCGATTCACGATTTCCGTGATGCCAGCGACTTGAATGTTTAGCATCTCCAGCCCCTGCGTGACCACCCCCTTCACGATTGCCGTGCTGATCAGCCGATCTGGACTGGCGTAAACTTCGACGATGCCAGGTTGTCCTGGGGATGAGCCCTCCTGTCGTCGTTCGTATGCGGACGCAATAGCCATAACTTCCGCTTCGGTCAGTTGGGTTGTCCCCGTGAAGTCGGTCAATTCTAACCCGGTGATCGTCTCGATCTGTGCGCCAAGCGGGAAAATCTTTTCGCTGAAGTTGGACGGGATGATAACCAATGCTGCGGCCTCGTTAGCCTCGATCTGCGAGCGTGCCTGAGCCTCGTCGGTCACATGCTCGACGTTGAGGAGATCTCCGACATCCTCTGACTCGAGGACATCCACAAGCTTTCCGGAGAGCACGCCCCGATCCCGGTTCAGCAAAAGCACCGGGATATCGGAGAGGGTCGTGTCTCCCCCCGTGCCAAACGCTGCTGCCATCGCCAGGGTCAAAACAAGAGGCGTGACGAGCATTGTCACGATGGCGCCGATATCTCGAAAAGCGACGAGAACTTCCTTGAGTGCGAGAACGCCGAGTTTACGCACCGCTGTGCGCTCCTTTCTGTAGAGTCTATCCAGGGTTTACCGAGATGGCTCTGTTAGCACAAACGCCTACTCAATCGCGCAGGGCGCGTCCAGTCAGATGCAAAAAAACCGTCTCCAGGTTAGGCTCCCGGATCTCTATGGTGCGGACGGTCAGGCCCAGGGACGAAGCTTTGCCCACGATGCTGGCGAGGACTGCCTCTGCCTCTGCGACGTTGGCGATGACCTGACCGTCTGTGGCAGAGACTTCATCGATCTCATCGAGTGTCTGGAGGCTTTCGACCAGCGCCTGCTCCCGACCTTCCTGACTCAGGGAGAGTATGATCGTCTCGTGCTCGCCTACAATGCGGGTCAGTTCATCGAGTGTGCCCAATGCGATTAACTTCCCCTGATCCATAATACCGATGCGATCGCTTAGCTCCTGGGCTTCCTCCATATAATGGGTCGTGTAAAGGACTGTCATGCCTTGGTGATTCATCTTTTTGACCCAATCGAGGATATAGCGACGGCTCTGAGGGTCGATGGCGACCGTTGGCTCGTCTAACATCACCATTCGCGGCTTTCCCAACAGACCGATCGCAAGATTGAGACGTCGTTTCATACCGCCGGAAAAGGTTGAGACCCGATCGTCGGCTCGACTTTCGAGCTCCGTGAGCTGCAGCATCTGGTCGATATTCTCTTTGAGTGGTGTCCCGTGTAACCCGCGCATCTCTCCCCAGAATCTGAGGTTCTCGCGAGCGGTGAGGTCGTTGTAGAGCGCAAGATCTTGGGGAACCACCCCGATGGTGCGCCGGACCTCCATCGGCGATTCGCAGACGTCATAGCCGTCGACCCTCACTCTGCCGGACGTGGGTTTGAGGAGGGTACTGATCACAGAGAGGGTCGTGGTTTTGCCCGCCCCATTCGGGCCGAGAAGGCTGAAGATCTCTCCCGCTTCTATCTCAAACGACAGGTCGTCGACAGCATTCGGGCCGTCGGATTCGTAGCGTTTGACCAGACTCTTGACATTGACCAGGGACATAGACATACCTCCGTGATTTTTGGTGGGGTTCACAGGATGAGCATCGCATCACCCAGGGAATAAAAACGATACCGTTCGGCGATTGCCTCCCGATAGGCACGCCGGATATTCTCCTCACCGGCAAAGGCCATCACCAGGGCCAATAGCGTGCTTTTTGGGAGGTGAAAATTGGTTATCAGCCCGTCAACCGCGCGAAATTGGAAGCCCGGCGTGATGTAGAGATCGGTAAATCCTTCGAAGGGCGCGACCGCTTGCCAGGGACACGTGTCCTCCGGCGATTGACCCAGGCCCTGCCGGGCAGCGGTTTCGAGCACCCGGACACTGGTCGTTCCAACCGCTACCACCCGTCCGTCACTCAGTTTCGTGCGATTGATCCGCTCTGCGGTCCGTCGGGTTAAGCGGCACCACTCTCGATGGATATCGTGCTCTTCGATAACCTCTTCATGGATAGGGCGGAACGTATCCAGCCCAACGTGCAGGGTGACGAATTCAAACCGCACGTTCTGCTCTCGCAGTTCGAGCATTAACTCCGGGGTGAAGTGCAGGCCGGCGGTGGGAGCCGCGGCGCTTCCCGGTGTCTCTGCATAGACGGTCTGATAGCGCTCGGGATTCTCCAACGGACGATGAATGTAAGGGGGGAGGGGGGTGTGGCCCAGCGTATCCAGATGGTCATCCAGGGGGTCGGAGAACTCGATAACCCGTTGTCCTTCATCTCCGGTCTCCAGAATTTGGGCGGTGATTTCACTTGGTTCGCCGTTTCGATCGAGCCGAATGACCGTGCCCGGGCGCGTGCTGGCCCCGCCGATCAGTCCGAGCCAGCGGACCGGGCCGAGTTGTCGCAATAATAGAATCTCGACGCGGCCTCCGGTAGGTTCCTTGTGCCCGAAGAGTCGGGCGGGTATGACCCGGCTCTTGTTCGCGACAAGGCAGTCGTCTGCACGCAGGTACATTGGGATGTCACGGAATGTGCGATGCTCGATACGTCCGTTCTCACGGTGCAGCACCAGGAGCCGCGAACTGTCCCGGGGCTCCACGGGCTCTTGCGCGATCAGTTCTTCAGGCAGTTCGTAATCTAAATCTTGAATTCTCATAGTGTGTGTAGCCTCCGGTCGATAAACCCGTGAACGGTCGGCCAGGGGATGATTCGCTTCCGGCTATCAACCCGGATAAAGCTCGGGTTTGAGAGAGGGCGCGTAGGCGTTTACGACCTCTGATGTGATTGCATTGCCCGCGGCAACGGCGGCATACAGATCGGCGCTGGGGCGGGGATCTCGTTGTTGCGTCTCCGGATCGAGTTCAATCAGCCCGAATCGCAGCGTCCACCCTTCGGCCCACTCGAAGTTATCCGTCAGAGTCCAGTGGTAGTAGCTGGCGACTCGGATATTCTGCTGGAGGGCCCGCCATACGTGGTGCAGGTGCTGGAGAAGCGCGCGCGGGCGTTGATCGTCGTCACGGTCGGGGATGCCATTTTCGGTGATGTGGATGGGGATATCTAGCCGTGAGAGCCGCTTGAGCGCACGGGCGATGCCCTCGGGATAGAGCTCACCGTAGTCGCCGTCCATGCTCTCCGCACCTTCCGCGTGCACGGCTCGGCCAAAGGCTTCTGCGCGGGCCGATCGGTCGAAGATCACCCGATCCCGGGTATAGTAGTTGAGGCCGATCCAATCCAGGGTTCGGCGGGTTGCCAGGGCCGGACCGAATCCAAGGGGCGGCAGCCACCAGCCATCCCACACTGCACGGAGTACGCTGGCGTTCATACTCATATCCTGGGCCCACGCGACGAGTCGGTCCAAGGGATTGCGGGGTCGGGCAGGGTCAAAGATGCGTAGATGGTGTGCAAGTCCGACCTGTGCGTCCGGTTGCAGCTGATGGATCCGCTTATAGGCAGCGGCATGGGCTTTTAGCATAGTGCGGATCACGGTTGTCGCAGCCTTGAAATCGCGTCGCCCCGGTGGGAAGGTGCCGGCAAGATATCCCATATAGGCATAGACGGTCGGCTCATTCAGGGTACACCAGAGCGTCACGTCATCCCGAAGCGCAGGGACGACCTGCTCCACGAACCGAGTGAAGTAGGGAACGGCGTCGGGTGACGTCCATCCCCCCCTGTCTGCGAACCACATTGGATCTGAGAAGTGATGGAGGGTCACCATCGGCTCGATACCCCGGTCTAGAAGCGCCCGAATCATCTCGACGTACCGATCGAGGGCCCCGGTGTCGATGTGACCCGGGGCGATTTCGATGCGGCTCCACTCGAGGGACAGCCGCATTGTATCGAGGTTCATTGCGGCGGCCCGATCGAAATCCGCTTCTGCATTCTCCCACCAATTGCATGCCGTTGCGGATGTATGCCCTTGGGCAATGTGACCGGGCTGTTGCTCCCACTGCCACCATTGGTTATTGGTGTTATCGCCCTCGACTTGGTGGGAAGCCGTGGCGACACCCCACCGGAAATCCGGTGGAAAGTGGTACGTTGCATGTGGCATCGATAGCGTTCTCCCTTTTGACACGCGTGACCCCGGCATCCGTCGCCGGGGCATATGCAATTATAGTGGATCCGCCCGTGGAATCAATGTGTTTGTGGTGGATTTTTTGCTGCTGGAGCAAGCTATCTTCGAAGGGTCATCGTGTTGAGAATGAGTCGGTCGTCAGGTTGGCGAGTTCCGGACGCATCCAGGGCGGGAAGCCGATCCATCGTCTCTGGATCGTACCAGCCAACGGCCAGGGGATAGGTGCCGGGCGGCGCGCCGTCTATATCGAGTGTCACAGTCTCGCTGACGACCTCTCCGGCAGCCCACCAGGATGTTGGATACGTCCACGCTCGGGGCATCGCGTCATCCTGAGCGATCATTGTATGTGTTTGGGCGTCATAGAGGTGAACGAACCGTTTGTAATCTTTGACGGGTTCCGCGAGCGCCTTCCACCAGAGGGTCAGCCGCAGGGTTTCATCAGCGTTCAACACGTGCTCGTATCCCAGTAACTGGATTTGATCACCGAATCGAGCCTGTCGAGGGGAGGCCAGATCCGGTGCCTCGAAGACGCGCGGGCGTTCCTCAATGGACAGGCCCTGGGGTATTGTGCAGGTCGTCAGATTTTGATCTTCGTCTATCAGGCTGAGTTGCAAGGTGTATTCACCGGGTTCGATCTGTGGCGGCAGAGGTAGAGTGACCGGGGTCTCTACCCACGTGTGACGCGGCCACTGTGAGGGTTCCGAACCCGGCGATAGAGGCCCTTCGACCTCAGCGGCTGATTTGCCGTCAGCGGCTATAAGTGACCATCGGGCTTTTATATCGGCTGTTGGTTGCTCCAGGGCGTTCCACTCCGCACGAAGTGCGAGGTTATCTCCTTGGGTTATCGTAGGGGGCCTCTTTGCCGAGATCAAGGCAACCCCCTCCGCTTGGCAGAGGATCGTTCGGCCCTTACGGGTCTGCTCGCAGCAAGCGTCGCGGAGGTCGTATAGCGTTGGTTGGCTCAGCGTGATGGGCACATCGTGTTCGCCCCCGCCGGCCATCGTGGCCTGGAGATAAGTGATGATCCTGAGCGTATACCGTCCTGGTGCCAGCCCCTCGGGTATGTGGAGGAAGGCTTGATCGGTAACCTGCTCGCCTGCCCGCCAGAGCGAAGTGGGTAGATAGCCGTACCCCGGCTGCTGATCGTGTTGGGCGATCAGCCTTCCCTCGACGTCAAGTAGACGCACCGAGAGGCTCCAGTTGCGCGGTGTCCCCGCTGTCGACCATCTCATCGTGAGATGGACGTTCGTCGGGTCGGGTTGTGTCAGATCGACCTCGTGTAGGGTCAATTCGTCGAACTGACCGAGTACCGGCGCATTGTCTGCGAGGGATGGGCCTTGTCGGACTTTAACGGCACCCAGGTAAAGCGGGCCCATTGTACGACCCTGGGGTGTCCGTCCGCGCAGTTCCCCGTGTTGATCCTCCAGAGTCAGTTGAATCAAGGTGAGACCGCGGCTGAGGTCATCAGGCGCGGTCAGTTGAGGGCGAATAGAGATTTCGCAGGACGACTCTGTCTTGGCGATGATCCGCCCTTTGCTCTCTTCGCCGCATCCTAGGATGAATGGGGTCTCAGCCAAACGGTAGGGGACGCCGTGCCTCGGTTCGGCGGGGGAGACCAGGCGCAGCATACCGGAGATTTCGGTCCCGGTATCGACGTCAAACCGCAGCGGGACGATCAGGGCGCTGTCGGCTTCGAGGGTTTCCGGGATCGGATCGACCGCGGTCAAAGCCGTCGGGCCGAAATCGACCGGCCCATCGTGAGGATAAGGCATCGCCTCGAAGTCAAAGACTTGCATCTGTAGTGAAACGTCCCCGTGGAATACGGCCGGCAATCCAATCGAGAGGGCCGTTCCCACAACGAGAATCACCACTATTGAAGGTCTCTGTCCTAACAATCTCAGATCGATCGTCGGTGATGTTGATGCTCTTTCGGTGACCGTGAGCGTGATGATCGTCGCCAGCCACATAAGGATGGAGAGAGCCATCGACCATGCCCTCAGTGGCGTAGGGCCGAGTCTGATCTCTACGTCATGATCCCCAGCGGGAAGGGCCAAGCTCAGACGACCGGAACCCTCCAGGGGGTTGACCGGTATCCGCTTATCGCCGACGGAAGCGCGCCATCCGGGCCAGGCGTTGATGGGGAAAACGACCCCTGCCTGCTCCGTGCCCAAATCTACGTGCCAGCGTCGGGACACGGGGGTCCGGCTTAATTGGATCGCTTCAACGGTTCCTTCCCCGTCTACCCTCACCGTCCCCAGCCCATCGATCACGGATTCGGAGATGTAGAGACGGGGTACGACGTTTTTGGGCAGATATTCATAGCGGATCGTTGTCCCGATATTGCCGGTAAAGGTTTCGTAGAGGAGCAGCGTATCCCAGGTGATATCCTCTTCGATGCGCAGTCGATCGGGGTGCAGATTCACCATCGCGCTCAGCACGATGGCTGCGCAGGCGAGGACGGTCAGCGCTCCCCGGACGATCCTTTGATGTTCAGTTCTTGTCGATCCTCGATCGATTGGGGGGATGAGGAAGCCGGCAAGAATAGCCGTAAACACCGCCTGGATTGACAAGAACCGCCATGGGAATTGGGTTGTCTCCAGGAGGGGAAGATGTGACCAGAGGGGTTTGGAGAGGGGCGTGATCATCAGAGTCGCGAGCAGAAAACCGAAGACCGGGTATCCGAGGGTGATCGGGTGTGGGTTAGCTCCTGGATCCTGATCTCTCCCCTTGATCGTCCATAAAAGACCCAGCCCGCAACCCAGCAGCGCCAGTGCAGCTTGTATAAGTCCGGTCGCGAAGGCTCCTGCTTCTTCAGTGCGACCCGGCACGGCATACTCGAAGGCGAGACGGGGTTGGATCAGATTCAATCCCCGGAAGTGGCGGCTGTAGTGGAAGTACCCTTCGGTAAAGGCGGCACCCAACTGCCCGTATTGCACCTCGACCAGAGCCGGGATCCAGAACCATGCGGTCAGCGTCATTCCCAGGATGAAGGGAGACAGGGTCAGAAGGATCGCCCGGGTTCCCGCTCTGAGGGTGAGATGCCGTGGTCTCAACCGGAGTAGGGCGTAGAGAAACGCGAACGGTGAGAAGATGAGCAGGGAGACGTTATGGGTGAGGATCAAAGCACCGTAAGCCAGCCCCGCGATGAGGATGTTGGGAAACCTGTTGCTTCCTGGTACCTCCCGGTCCGCTAATCGATCGATCGCCCATAGGATAAGGGGATAGATGATGAAGGCGTAGAACTCCGAGAGGGAGTCGCCCCGGACGTAAAGATTGACCAGGTGAAACGGCGCGAAGAGGTAAGCCGTCACGCTGACGATGACGCCGTATCGTGTCTTATGGATGCGGTGGGCCCACAGGGCCATTGTGAGGCCGGAAAGGACTAATCCAAGGGTCTGTGTGCCCTGGATGGCGATCAGCGGGGGGATGCCGAGAGCGGTGAGCCCCCCGCTAATATAGTAGGGGAGGGCGGCATAGTGGTTGAAAAAAGGGATCCCCAGATCGTAAGCTCCGTGAGCCATCCAGCGCGCGGGTAGGGCGCCGTGTCTGAGGTTCTCGGCCATATCGAGGGTCCGCTGCAATAGAAAGGGACTGTCGCCGCCGGCCCGCGTGTTGACCAGTCCCGGTCCCCAGAGGGGCGCTGCTGCAATCAGGGCCAGAAGCAGGATAATCCCGAGGTCGGTTCCCTTGATTCCGCTCTGACCGGGTCTTGAGGACGGCGTCATCACTCTTCTACCAAGATTACGCCAATTTCGAAGTGATCCCCGATGACGTCACCTGTCTTGTCAACGCGCTTTACTCCGATACCGGTAGTCGGATCGTACAACCCGACGCGAATTCGATCATGTGTGGGTTGGGGTGCCACGTTCGGGATGGGATGAACGTCCAGCACGACATCTCCAGCTTGCCAGACATCGGTCGGTATCTTTCCTCGGACCGGTGCGCTGTCGTGTTGAGCGATCTTTGCACCCTGTCGAAGGTAATGGACGAAAACGGTGTAATCGCCGTACATTTCGTCGGCTGCACGCCACCAGAGTTGGACCTGGGCCTCATCCTGGGCGGGTTGGACGAGGGCTGCGTGCAGGGTAAGCCCCCCTTCGAACCTAGCCACAGCAGGTGGCAGGGGGGGCAGGGGGTCGGCTACAATAATATTGGCGATCCTGTAGGGCTTTGGATCTTTGTCGCCTTGGGCGCGAGGTCCTTCCGGGGAAAAGAGATAAGCTGGATGGGGTAGCCGGGGCATAACGTCAGTTTCCCAATTGCGATAGGGCCATACGATAAAGGCGGCGCCGGGATTTATAGGCTGTTCCGGTGTATTCGCGACGAACTGGACGTTAGCGTTCGGAACCAGGAACGGGATCGCTGTCCACGAGTCCCACAGTTTCTGATCGACGAGCACGTTCCGTGCAGCCGAAGGGCTGTGCCGCATCTGATTGCCATCCCATCCCTGCTGGGTAAGCCGGTTGATCTCTCCGGCGACCCGGACCGGTCCGGCTTCAAACCAGTGGTAAGCCAGCTCTGCTTTTGCGTACCGGACGAAATACGCGTGGGTTGTGCTGACCGTCCCGGTCAACAGGATGAGTGTTGGCGCGATCCATTGAAGTTGCTGAGCGATAGGTTTGTCTCTTCGCGATGCGATGTGGGTCTCCAGCCACCTTAGCCCTTGGGCCGGAATCAATGCGACGACAGGTAGCATACCCGAGGCTCGCAGAAAATGGGGCGCGTCCTCTGCCAGGATGGTCGGAACGGCTGTCACGAGCGTCCAGATGAGCACCAGCGCGGCTCCGGGCCTATCCGTGAACCGTAGGATGTAGACGGCTGTCCCGACGATGAAAGCGAGGCCCAGGGCCGGACCCCAAACCGGACGGTAGGCCAGGTTGTGTCGCCAGATCCGGTCGCCCTGTACGAAGAACATCCCTGCGGTTCGGAGGATGTGTAAGCTCAGCGTCCGCCACGGACGGCCCTGGTTGATCTCTTCGCTGAAGATGGAGACCTGACCCGCCCGGGTCAGTACGATATCCGGATGAGTCGCGGTATAGATGCCCAGGGGGCTGAGTACGAAAAGGCTTACCAGGCAGAAGATCAACACTCCTTTGCCGTATCTTGCGGGGATTGACTTATCTCTTATCAGACCATAGAGGGCGATGCCGGCGAGCGCAAGCGGGGTTACTCTGACGGCGCTGTACGTGTACCAACCCAACCCGTACCAGAGACCGGCGGCTGCCCAATGGTTGAGTCGATGGGAGCGGATGCCCCGCACGGCCTGGGCCAGAAATAGGGCGATGAAGAGCGGTAGAAGGACGGCCCGGTATCCCACGCGGCTCAGATGGACGTGCCAGAGGGTGACGGCTATGACGGCAAGGGACCACCGCCCCATTTGCCGGGAGAAGAGGACCCGTCCAAGGTCGTAAGTCGCTGCCAGGGTCAGTATGCCTGCAAAGGCGGCGGGAATCCGGATCGCCCAGGGCGTGCGGCCCAGTACGGCAACGGCCGCGGTCACGGCGTAGATATAAAGGGGCTCCCGGCCATTGTTGGCCTTAAAGAAGATCTCCAGGCCGCCGTTGAGAACTTGCAGCGCATCGAGGCCGTGTTGGGCCTCGTCGTGGTAAAGGCCGGGAGGTATCTCTCCGAACGCACATAATCGCAGCGCCGTGCCGAGGAGCAGGAGCCCCAGGATGACTATTCGGTTTTGGCGGAATGTCGCCGTGACGGTTGCCGTGGACATCGGGTGAAGAGGACCTTTCTCGCCGCTGAGGCGGTCAATCATCGTGATGAGGTTGAGCGGTGTCTGAGCGCGGGGGGGCAGCCCCTATATCATCGTCGCGGATCAACGTGCCCGATGCGGTGTCCGGATCGACCAGCGCCCTAAAAAGCGCTTCGGGCTCCCTGCCCGATAGAATACGGATCCGGATGTTGGGGTGACGTCGGGTGAGATCGATCATCCGACTGACCTTATCCACCATTCCGCCCGTGACGTCGATGGCCCTCGATCCCGAGAGATACGACCGGGCCTCCGCGTATGTGGTCGGCGTAATTGTGGGAACGACCTGTCCCTCGACGTTCAAGACGCCGGGAGTGTTTCCGAGAAGTACGATCCAATCGGGCTGGAGTCGCTCGGCAGCGAAAGCGAAGAGCGCTTCGGTAGAGAGGATTGTGCCTCCCTTGACCTCATCGAAAGCGATATCACCGAAGATCAAAGGGACGATGTGGTTCTCCAGCGCTGTCTTGAGATTGTTCAACGGATAGGTGCAAATCTTGCCGTCGCGCGCGCGAATGGCCGACGAGGGCTGCAGGCTCAGGACCGGTACCCCGGATTCCAGGAAAGTATCGACCACGATACGATTAAGGCGGCAGGCGGCGGCACTTACCTCCGCAAACCCACGCCAGTCATGCTCGCTTTCGACCCTCTCCTGGGTATGATATCGCTTAGCAACCCAGTGACCGAAGGATCCGGATCCGTGTCCCAGGATGATGTGCAGCGCGGGTGTGACTGCTAACGCACGACGGAGCTCATTGGCAAGCCGCCGGATGATCCGACGATGGGCCGTTGCCCGCTTATCTTTATCGGTGATGAGGGAACCGCCCAGCTTGACAAAGATTAGATTCGGGTTCATCGCGTGGAATCCTTTACGTTTGCGCGTTACCTGTCCGCGTTAGGTGGGATCTGGGGGAGAGGTGACGCAAGCGCGCCACACCCGCGTCGCACCTGAAACCTTCAAGGCTTGCTCGACCGTATCGGTTGTCTCCTCGGTGACGAGTGCGATGACGTTGCCCCCCTGACCCGCGCCGGTGAGTTTGGCGCCCAGGGCGCCGCTGCTTTGAGCAGCATGGACCAGAGCATTCAACTCGGATAGGGAGACTCCGATCTTGTTGAGCAGGCTGTGGTTTTCATTGAGTAAGATGCCCAGTGCTTGCAGCGCTCCCTGTTCCACTGCGGCTCGAGCCGCTTTGGCGATAGCCCCGATACACGTAAACACGACGTCATAATACTGAGGTGTGGTGAGCCACCGGTGTCGCACCTCCGCGATCGCCTCCCGTGTAGAACTGGCGATGCCACTGTTGGCGATAAGAAGTTGGAAGGGCGCGCCGATGCTAAAGGTCTCGGGCGGTTCGTCCTTCACAAAATAGACCGGTTTTTCCCAGGCTACGACAGTGTTGTCGATGCCGCTGGGCGTGCCGTGGTGGATCTTCTCGACCTCAAACGTCATCTTGCTGATAGTCTCGGGTGAGAGCTCGACTTCATAGTAAGTTGCCAGAGCGCGGATCGTGGCTGTGGCTACAGCCGCTCCGCTTCCCATCCCGCCGGCAACGGGGAGCTCCGAAGTCACGGTCAACACGGCGTCGGGCTCGGGGGCCTGCAAATGCTTGAGGAGCAGTCGCACTGCTTTCGCCAGCGGGTGGTCTGCCGGTGCATCCCGCAGATATAATCTCTCCTGAATATTGGGTGCGCGCAGGTACAGGCCGCTTCCAGCATCCGCCGATCGTATGTGGGCCCGCGCTCGCATGTCGCTCACCGGCACAGCGACCGCCGGATGTCCGTAGACGACACTGTGTTCGCCGCAGAGTATGACTTTCCCCGGCGCGGTCGCGGATGCTTCTCTCTCATCGATGTTGCTATTCAAGGGCATGATATCATTTCGTCTCTGGATCGCTTGTCTTACGTTTCCACCATTCGTAGTATAACACAGATTGAGTTCTTCTCTGGATTTGGTGCCTTCGAGTTGGTATTGTCGTTCCCCTTTCTCGTCGATCGCTGTAGAATGGGCGCAGGCTCAATCATAAATCTGGAGGGTGCTATGAATTGGTTGGATCTATCACGTCCGTGGTCAAAAGGCATGGCAAGTAATCTTGGACAAACCCATATGGACATCGGGTATCGGGATAATCATCCCGCGTTGGAGACATTTGTGATGCCAGGGGTGTTGTTGGATGTGCGAACTCCGGCTTCAACGGGTCGCATTGGGCTCGACGCCGTCGATCTGGACGCCGGCGTTTTTCCGTCTGGGAGCGGGGGGCGGGCGGTAGTCTTTGATACGGGGTGGGTGCAATTCTACGGGACGCCCAAGTACGATCGTTGCCCGGACATCGACTACGATCTGATCGATGCCTTGATTGATCGGGACGTGAAACTGATGATGGTGGACTCTCCGGGGCTCTATGGCGGCGCTCGGAGCGAGTCGCATTCAAAGATGGATCTTCACGTCGTGGATCGGGGGGCCATTGCGGTCGAGAATCTCTGCAACGTCGATTGCCTGCCGGATACTTTCACACTCTATTGCTTTCCATTGAACGTCAAAGATCAGAATTGGTTACCGGCTCGAGTGGTTGCCTCCTGGGCGTGACACCCAAGGGGTTCGTCGGCGTTGTGTAGAGCAGCGGCGGTCGGATTCTATCCTATATAAAGAATAATGACGGCAAGGACACCCCAGAGCACGATGTTGATCTGCGATGGACGGTCTTTAAGCAGAACTTCGTCCGGCGGCATTGTCCAGTGCCGTACGTGAACGAGAAAGAGGTAGCGAAAAATTCCGTAAATCACGAACGGGATCGTTAGCATCATTGTGTGGTTCTCTGGAAGATTGGGAGCAGAGAAGGTATAGAGTGCATAGGCCAGCACGGTTGAGGACGTGACCACACTGATCAGCTGATCCAAAAACGGCAGATTATAGGATCTGAGTGTCGTTCGATGATTGTGGGCGTCATCTTTTAGAAGCAGGAGTTCCCCACGGCGTTTTCCGAGTCCCAGGAAAAGAGCCAGTAACGTGGTGCAGATATAGAGCCACGGAGAGAATCGCTCGGCGTCTACCAGGGGAACGCCTGCTCCGACCCGGAGCACAAACCCCGCGGCAATGGTCATCACGTCGAGCAGCACAACCTGCTTGAGTTTGAACGAGTAAGCAATCTGGAGCGCCAGATACCCGGTCAAAATCCAAGCAAAGATCGCATTGAGCCAGAAACCTATCGCGAGAGATCCCCCGCCGATTACCACCGCTGCTGCGATCGCGAAACGGGTCGAGAGAGTGCCGGAGGCGAGCGGTCGGGTGCGTTTTTGGGGGTGTCGGCGGTCTTTCTCGACATCGACCAGGTCGTTGATCGTGTAGACGACGCCTGAGATCAGGCAGAAGAGGACAAATCCCAGCACGGTCTGGAAGAGGTATACCGGGGTCAGTAGTTTAGCGTCGAAGACTAATGCTGCGAAGAGGATGCCATTCTTTGTCCACTGTTTGGGGCGCATTGTTTTGATCAGGGCTATGAGGCTTTGCATACACGACTCCATCTTGGATATACGATCGAATTCAGGGCTCTCTATATGGGCCTTCACAATGCAATCATCCTATCACAGAGGCTGCCATGCGACAACCTTGGGCGTATGGACCGGTCGGTATGAATTGGAAGACTTCTTCGGTGTTTCATTGACCCATGTTGTTAAATTCAAAGCCGTACTTGCGTTTTTGCGGGAACGTGGTAATATGTTATTTCGGTTATGCTGTGTGTCGTTAGTTTCCATTTGACTTCCCAAGAGAAAAAAGTATAATAACTCCGATTATGTCAATGTCAATAGGGGTCGTTTTTAGGGGGAGAGGGCACTGAGAATTTACAGCTCACGTGCCTCTTTTGTTTCTTGGGACAAGTCTTTTAGGGAGGAAGAATGAAACGTGATGATCGGGTGACGGAAGCGCGTACATTCAA
>CAYMAQ010000021.1:0-23339 GCA_964388385.1 uncultured Anaerolineales bacterium
TGTTGCACTATAGGTAGAAATCCGTATAATTAGAGAAGATGTGTAATTCCCCCATAATGTAGGATCACCCCCTCCTGAGTTCCAACGTGGGATGATTGCTTCGGTTTCGCGTTTGGACATAATAATCGTAAGCATGTTCTGCTGCAGAAGGTTGGAATTGTCTAGCCCTATGCGTACTCGATATTCAGGATAAGCGAGGAGGGGCTTACCTCCCGCCTCCGTACCGCCACGCGTAAAAGGCAAAATCCCTTGGACCGGATAGGAGACACATCGTGAAAAACACCCGGGCGTTCGTCAACCTGACCTTAGCAACTCTCCTCAGTTTGGGATTGTGCGTTCTGATGGGGCGAATCATTATGATCGGCGAGGCAGCACCTCCTATCCGATTCCTGAGTGCACCGGGCAGCCCCGCCCTCTTACCGACGCACAACACACATACGGCACCGATCACCGCCACCCTCTCCATTGCCTATGATGAAGCCATCGATCCCACAACCGTCTCCACCCGCACCTTTGTCGTCTTTGCAGAACAGACCGGCACGTTGAGGCGAACCTATGGCGTAAACGGCGGCACCATTACCTTGACCCCAACCCATCCTCTCAAACCCGGGGAGCGGGTCCATGTCAGCGCTACGACCGGCACGTTGAGCTTGGTAGATGGACAGGGTCCCAATACACCAACAGTCTGGCAGTTCCGGGCGGCAGTAACCAAGGGCGCAGGCATCTTTATAGATAGCGAGCAGCGACTTGGCTTCCGTTCTACGACGGCTCTAGCACTGGGTGATATAGACGGCGATGGCGATATCGATGCTTTCGTTGGGAATAACGGTGAAGCCAATCGCGTTTGGCTCAACGACGGTAACGCCACCTTCACGGATAGCGGTCAGTCTTTGGGGACGGCCGCTACCTACGCCGTGGCATTAGGTGACTTCGATGGTGACGGCGATCTGGACGCCTTCACTGGCAACTTCAACCAACCGAATATGGTGTGGGTGAACGATGGCAGCGGAACCTTCACCGACAGCGGTCTGGCGTTGGGAAGCGGTCAAACAGACGCCGTGGCAATAGGCGACGTGGATGGGGATGGTGACCTCGATGCCTTTGTGGGTGAATTAGGCTGGCCTAACAGCGTCTGGCTCAATGACGGCAATGGCACGTTCACCGACAGTGGGCAAACCTTAGGCAGCGACCTCACCTCGGACGTAGTACTGGGTGACTTAGACGGTGATGGGGATTTGGACGCCTTCATAGGAAACTACGATGAGGCCAACCGTGTCTGGCTCAACGACGGTAGCGGCACCTTCACCAACAATGGTCAATCCTTGGGAGCAGCCGCTACCGATGCAGTAGCGTTAGGGGACGTGGACGGTGACGGCGATCTGGACGCCTTCGTCGGAAACTACGGTGAGGCCAACCGTGTCTGGCTCAACGACGGTAGCGGCATCTTCACCAACAATGGCCAATCCTTGGGAGCAGCCGCTACTAAAGCTGTAGCGATGGGAGATTTGGACGGTGATGGAGACCTGGATGTTTTCTCGGGAAACCATGATTGGGAGTCTAACCGCGTCTGGATCAACGATGGCAGCGGCATCTTCACTGACAGCGGTCAAGGCCTGGACAATGGACGGACCCACGCGGTAGCACTGGGCGACCTGGATGGTGAGGGCGACCTTGATGCCTTCGTCGGTAACTACTATGATGAGGCGAACCTCGTATGGATTAACGGTCTGCGCGATCTCGTCATTGATCGATTCACGGTCTCCCCGACCTATCTGGATGGGGGGCAGTCTCTCTCGGTGACGATGACCATAGGCAACCAAGGTGTCGAGGACATCTCCACCGCCTTCAGCACAGCGGTGTATGCCGATCGGGTCCCCTCACCGTGTGACGGCGGAACGGGCAGTTGGGATTCCCAGGTCACACCCGCACTGGCGGCCGGTGAGTCGATAACACTCTCTTTCACACATTCCGGCTTCCCAGTCTCCGGGCGGCACAGAATCTACGCCTTGGTGGACACGACCTGCGCGACCGATCAAGTGACGGACAATAACACGGTCCTCCCACGTACGGTTTGGGTGGATCCTTTCACGGTTACTGCAACAGTTCCCCCGGTCAATGACCTGGCAATTGCGCGCGACGGCATGATCTCGGCAACCTTCAGCACGGACATCGATAACGCCACAGTTAACACACGCACCTTCACCGTACGGGGTCAACAGACAGGGATCTATAAAGGCACTTACACCTTCGGTTCTGCAATCTTTGACGCGGCGGAGAATTTCAAGCCGGGCGAGGAAATCGTTGTCAACTTGAGTGATCAAATCTACGCGCTCGATGGGAGCGTCCTGGTGCCCTATGCCTGGCAACTTCGGACGGCTGTGATGAACGGAACCGGCGTCTTCAGCGATTCTTTCCAGCGCCTGGGCAGCGCGAACACCCATGCCATAGTGCTGGGTGATCTGGATGGCGACGGTGACCTGGACCTCTTCGAAGGCACCGACTGGGACAACCGCATCTGGTTAAATGAGAACAATGGCACCTTTACCGACAGCAATCAGGCCTTAGGCAACTCTTATACCTACGACCTGGCTCTGGGCGATCTGGATAGCGATGGCGATCTCGATGCTTTCGTTAGCAATGCTGGTGAGGGCAATCGCGTCTGGCTGAATGACGGCAGTGGCACCTTCACCGACAGCGGTCAGATCTTAGGGAGTGCCTACTCTTTCGCCGTGGCCCTGGGGGACGTGGACGGCGACGGGGACCTGGACGCTTTCATTGGAAACTACGGTGAGGGCAATCGCATCTGGTTGAACGACGGTAAGGGTACTTTCACCGATAGTGGTCAGATTCTGGAAAGTGCCAGGACTCGGGATGTCGCCTTAGGAGACGTGGATGGCGACGGAGATCTGGATGCTATCGAAGGAAACTACAGTGAGGGCAATCGTATCTGGCTCAACGACGGCGCTGGAATCTTCAACAACAGCGGTCAACTGCTGGGCAATTTCCAAACCAAGGCCGTGGCTCTAAGAGACGTGGATGACGACGGAGACCTGGATGCTTTCATTGGAAACGACGGTGAGGGCAATCGCATCTGGCTCAATGATGGCAACGGTGTTTTCATCGACACCGGACAGCCCCTCGGCAGTGCCTACTCCACCTCTGTGTCACTGGGTGACGTGGACAGCGACGGCGACCTGGACACTTTCGTTGGAAACGACGATCAGCATAATAGCCTATGGCTCAATGACGGGAGCGGTATTTTCTCCGATAGTGGCCTTGCACTGGATAGTATCCGTACCACCAGCGTGGCCCTGGGCGATGTGGACGGCGACGGCGACTTGGACGCCCTGATAGCGAACTCCAGAGAAGGCGAACCGAACTTCGTCTGGCTGAACAATAAAAACGCTCCGCTGGCCGAGGATGACCGCCTGGCCGCCCCCCCTAATAGCGCCGATAACGTCCTTAATGTACTGGCAAACGATAGAGACCCCGACGGCGACAATCTGACCATACTCGCTGTAGGCATACCTCGGGAAGGCAACGCCACCACCGACGGCGCCACAATCACCTACACCCCGGATACCGGCTTTAACGGGCTGGACGTTTTCTCATATACCATCAGCGACCCAGGGTTTCTGACCGATACGGCGACAATTACGGTCACTGTGGGCGCGGGCACGCCCCCAATAGCGCAGGATGACGTGGGGACGACAAATGAAGATATCCCCGTACCCCTCCACGTGCTGGTCAACGACATCGATCCCGAAGGTCAGACACTCGTTCTCGCAGATGTCGGAGCACCATCGAAAGGGACAACTATCATTGAAGGCAACCAGATACGCTACACGCCCTCGATCGACTTCAACGGCGTGGATACGTTCACCTACGTCGCCAGCGATGGTTGGCTCACCGACACCGCCCGTGTGACCGTCACCGTCAATCCGGTGGAGGACGCGCCAACGATTGATGTTATCGGTAACCAGACCGTCGCAGAAGATGCCAATCCCCAGACGCTCTCTCTAAGTAGCATCACCAGCGGCGCCGACGACGAGTTCCAGACGTTGACCGTGACAGCGACTTCCCATCAACCCGCTCTCGTTCCTCATCCCATTGTCACCTACACCAGTCCTTCCACAAGTGGCACACTGTGCTTCCAGCCCCTACCCAACCAGTTTGGAACAGCTCATATCACTGTGCAGGTCTCCGACGGCATCTCGCAAACGGTGGAGGCCTTCAGTGTCATCGTGACCGAAGTCAACGATCCGCCCACACTCGATCCCATCGCTGAGCAATCTATCCTTGAGGATGCGCCGGAGCAGACCGTCGACATCAGCGGCATTGACGATGGGCCGGGCAACGAGGGGCAGAACGGCTCTCTCACCGTCTCGGCCGTTTCTGACAATATCGCCCTCATCCCAGATCCCACCATTGACTATAACGCGGCGCGTTATTGGGAAGCGCATCTGCGTTTTGCGCCGGTCGCCGACCAATATGGTGAGGCGCACATCCACGTGACTGTCACCGATCCCGGTGGCCTAGATGCGATGGAGACATTTACCGTCACCGTTGAACCCGTGAACGATCCACCTACTTTGGACAGTATCCCCGCGCTGTTCATTGATGAGGACACCCATGCTCGAAGGATCGATCTGACTGGCATCGACGCAGGAGCCGCCAATGAAAGCCAGACGTTGATCATCACAGCCGCATCGAGCGATACCGTCCTCCTCCCCCATCCTACCCGCAACTATACCAGTCCGAATGCGACCGGTTCGCTCACCCTCACACCATCAGCCGACCGATTCGGCGCGACCACAATCTCCGTCATCGTCAGTGACGGACTCTCGTTGACAGCCCAGACCTTCTCCGTCACCGTCAATCCGGTCAATGACCCACCCACGTTGGACGCCATCCCCGATCTATTGCTGGAGCAAGGAGGCCACGCGGAGACGGTAGCTTTGAGCAGCATCACTGCCGGGCCTTATGAGAGCCAGCCCCTCACAGTGACGGCGGCAGTAATAGACCCCTCACTGGTGCCCACCATCACCGTGGCCTACACCAGCCCCTCCGACACCGGGAATCTGCACCTTATGCCCGGTGCCACCGATTTCGGCGTGACCACCATCGCCGTGACCGTCACCGATGGGCTGATCGAGACGCCCCGCATTTTTGCGACAACAGTCAACCCCCTCTTCCGTTTCTTCTCTGCCAACCCAGGCAACGGCGGAGCGATCACACACACCGGTCCCATCAAGGCCACCTATACCCGTCAGGTTGCCAACAGCACCGTGGGCCCCCATACTGTGAATGTCTATGGCGAGCAGACGGGGCGCTACACCGGCAGCTTGGCGGTGGGCAGCCTTCCCTATGACACCTTCACCTTCAGTTCGATTGCGTTCACGCCGACGAATCCTTTTAAGCCCGGTGAGAGGGTGCAGGTCACGCTAGGTCAGGGCATTCAGTCCACCGACGGAGGAGCGATTGCCGCGCCTCACACCTGGCAGTTCCGAGCAGCCACAAGTAGCGGGCTCGGTGTCTTCGATGTCTCAGAGCTCTACGACGTATCGAGTATCTCTCCCTTCAAGCTTTCCGAATCCTACCAGCCCCAGAGCGTTCTCGATAGCCAGGCTGTGGCCTTGGGCGATCTGGACGGTGACGGTGATCTGGACGCGTACGTGGTGCGTAACAGCGCCCGGAGCACCGTATGGTTCAATAACGGCGGTGGCGCGTTCACCGATAGGGGTCTGGATCTGGAAAACGCCCGGAGCTGGGCGGTAGCCCTCGGCGACCTGGATCGGGACGGCGATCTGGACGCACTCGTTGGCAACTATGGAGGTCCTGACACGCTCTGGTTCAACGACGGCACCGGGGCCTTCACCAAAAGCCCGCAAACTTTGGACTCGGGTGACACCTACGCTGTCGCCCTGGGTGATGTAGATGGAGATGGCGACCTCGACGCCGTCACAGGCAGCGATCTGGGACAGGCCAATCGCCTTTGGATCAATGACGGCACCGGGCGTTTCATCCTCAGCGATCAGTATCTCGGCTATTGGGATACCCGGGCTCTGGCCCTCGGGGATATGGACAATGACGGCGACCTGGACATCCTGCTCGGGAACAGCAATGGGGAGGCCAACCGACTCTGGTTCAATGACGGTCGAGGTCGTTTCAAGGATAGTGATCAAGAACTGGGCGCTGCTCAGACGTATGCGGTAGCCCTGGGCGACCTCGACGGCGATCATGACTTGGACCTATTTGTGGGGAACCTCGAAGGTGAGCCCGATGAAGTATGGTTCAATGATGGATCCGGTACGCTCATGTCAAGCGGTCAACAATTGGGCCACTGGGCCACCTGGTCCCTGGATCTGGGGGACATCGACGCGGACGGGGACCTGGATGCCGTCACAGGTCAGGTTCACTGGGGCCTGTCCGGCTCGAAGAAAAACCGGGTCTGGGTCAACGATGGCAGCGGTCATTTCACTACCAACCAGCAGTTAGGAGAGTGGGATAGCCTTTCCATCGCGCTGGGCGACGTCGAGGGAGATGGCGATCTGGACGTCTTTGTCGGCAATAGCAACGGTCTCAACCAACCCAACGTTATCTATCGCAACCGCTCGCTCCTCGCGCTTATCACCGCGAAGCAAGGGGGAATTCTATCCTACGGGGATCCCGAAGTCGGCGATATGGTTATCCGGATACCACCGAGAGCGGTTCAGGTTCCGACTGAAATTCGATTGACGAACGACGCGACGAGAGCATCGACACAAAGGGTGGAGGAACAAACGCCCGTCCTTGACTTCGCTCTCCGTGCATATCAGCAGAATGAAGAGGTGCCTGATCTGACGTTCTCGGTGCCGATGACGATCACCATCCATTACAGCGATGTTGGTCTGGGAGATGTCGACGAAGGAACCCTGGAACTTCTCGCCTGGGATGGTACCACTTGGAGCGCTAAGGGAATAACGATTACAAATCGTGATGTGATGCGCAACAAGCTTGTCGTTCAGACAACCCGCCCAATGGAATACGTGTTGCGAGGGCGCGCCATCTATCACACGTATCTGCCACTGACCATGCGTGCCCACGTGGGGGCCCGCACGTCAACCATCGAGACAAGAGGTCGCGTAACCAGAATGGGCTGGGCCCGATGACCCGGGAACACGGAGCATACCGATGAATTGGCTATCCACAAACTCGACATCATCCTCTTCGCAGTCGACGTACACCTACCGGGAGGTACGCTTTATGAATCATCAACGTAGACGCCAACGTGCAATTTGGACGATCATACTTGGCTTACTGACCCTCATGGTTGGGTTTCATCTCCAAACAGGTCACCCTGTGCTGGCGGGCAGCGATCCGGTGCAGGAGGCATGGGAGCGGGCGCAACGTGCCGGTGCCTACAGGTATGCGGTCGATATCGTCCAGACGACGCGCCCCCTACTCACCATCGAGAACGTCGGCAAAGCTGCCGATGAGGCGCGTATCTATATTGAGGGGGAGACCGATGCCTCGACCGAATCGATGCAGCTTAAACTCTGGTCAGAGGGCGGGAGTGCGCTCACCGGTCAGGACAGTATTGAGTTGCGGATTGCCGATGGTAAGGCCTACGGTCGGGTCAGAGAGGGGCAGTGGCAGGAAATTGACGACGTGACCCGGCTCTTTGCCCCGGGCCACGATATGATGGGTTACCTGGCGGGTGCCGAGAATGTGCGGGATATGGGCATCGAGACGCGGAGCGGGCTCGCGCTCCATCGCTATCGCTTTGACATCAATGGGTCAGCTTTTGCCGACTATATCCGTCGGCAGACCGAGATCGAACTACAGCGCACAGGTGAGCTTCCCACAGGCCTTAACTTAAAGGCCGCCTCTCACTTCCAGAGAATGACGGGACACGGCGAGATATGGCTGAACGAGCGCGGACTGCCCATCCGACAGTCCGTCACAGTCACGTTTCCACCAACCGGGCGCGAGCAGATGGAAGCAACCATTGTCACGGATTTCTTCCAATGGGCCGAAGCCCGGGCTCGTGTGGATGACCTTGGGAAGATACAACCCGTACTTAGGGGCTTGCAGGAAAAGAGCTTCGACCTAAGTATCACCCTTTTCGTCTTTGGCACGATGATTTTGATCCTTTCAAAGTGGAGATCGCACCAAATCTACACGCTCATCGTGCTAATCCTCATCGCCTCGATGATCATCACACCTTTACTTCGAGCCCAGAAGGCCTATGCGTTTTACGAAAACCAACAGGCGCAGCAGGCAGCCCACGAACAGCAACAGGCTCAGACGCAGGCGGCAAGGGAAGCACGCAAGCAACTGATTGACGCCGAGTTTGATCCCCATGCCAATCCCCTGGCGAAGACCGGTATGACAAAAACAAGTATAGAGCCTCTGGGAGCGGAGGTTATAACCTCTCTCGCGTCCTCTCAAGGTAACGAAACGCCCTCTATCGCTACACTCGCGAACGATCAGAATGCCAACCAGCAGGACACGGATGGAGATGGGCTGACCGATGAGGAAGAAATCGGATCGTGTACAGCACACGATAATGCTGACACCGACGGCGATGGGCTCTCGGATGGTCTGGAGATGAATGAGCTCGGGACGCACCCTTGCTATGCCGATACGGATGGGGACGGCATCAGCGATATCACCGAGGTGGAAGGCTTTGAAAAATACGGCGAGCAATGGTATCTCGACCCCTTGGAATCCGATACCAACCGGGATGGCACGTCCGATCTTCTGGAATGTTACGAACTTATCGACATTGATGAGAACGGCGACCTTGAGGCTGGCAAGCGTCAAAATATTGAGAGCGGCACACTAACCTGCACGGACACAGACGGTGACGGCACCCCAGATGTCTTCGATCAGGATAACGACGGCGACGGCGTACCGGATGCCGTCGATCTCTCCCCTAATACCGTCGTCGGTGGAAGGCGCAACGATGACGGCGAAGTGACCGGGATTGAGGACGGAACGTTCAATTTCAAACTGGAGGATCTGAGCAGCACGGTCGATAAGCCCGTCTTCGTGGATTTCCAACTCCGCCCCACCGATCCCGAGCACCTTTGGTACAGCCTCAGCGTCCTCGATTGGCCCTCCGGCGATCGGGAAGGCCAGATTCAGCGCTATTTCGACACGACATTCAAGGACTATAACGACAGCCACGGACGCGAGAGCGGGGACAGTGACGGTCACGGGGATATGCGACTGATTCCGATGCTGGAGGTCGAAATCCCCTACCATCATGAGAACCACTACGGAAACCTGCCTGTTATCGCAAATCCACAACCCCTTTCGGCCAGGAGACCTGTGACCGCATGGCTCGACTCGGAGGTCACCGACGACTTCCATATGTCGATCCGGTATAAGAACGGTGGTAACCAACCCTCATTGCTAGTCTATGTGCCGGCAACGCTGGTACGCGATCGTTTCGGCGACAGTCCTGTGGCTTTCTCTGCCCGGATACTCTACCGTCCCAACGGCCTGGACTTTGGCAAAACCCAAAACGTCCGCCTGATCTGGATGGTGGAGGGGCTCACCGACTCCTGCGAGCTTCCAGAGAACGCCGATCCGGAAATAAACCGCGATGAATGGTGCAGTGAAGCCTCAAACTGGCAACAAAATCCACCCCGCATCCTGCATACTTACTACGACGAATGGTACCTTACCGGTCTCTCTGTTCGTGAGGACCGGGGCGTCGAAGCCGGTATTATTTACGAGGACATCAATTATTACCAGGCACAGGATCCCGAATATTCCTACGACGACTACTACGAGCGCTACCTCTGGCAATTGGCGGTTAACCTCGATACGACATTCATCACCGGGCGCACAACCGGTCAGGGACAGAATCAACAGCGCGATGTCACTGTGAGTGAGATCGAAAATCGTTTCGACGGTACGATCCCCGAAGGTGACGATCGCCTGTGGGAGCTTCCCAAGGGGGCTATAGAAGTCGAGACTTTTTCGTTCTCCGACCAGACCGCCCTCGCCACCCTCCCGATGACGCACACCCAACGCGTCTTGAACGACCACTTCACGGATACCGCGGGTCAACCCCGCGTCGAGGCGCCCACATTGCTCTTCGTGCGTGAGGAGCAGTACCGGACTGCTAATCTCGAGGGCATAGCGGAGGGACTGGTCGGAGACGATACGATCATGATCTCCCTCGATCCCAGCCGGGTCTTTATCGAAGTGCTTGCCGCGATGAATTGGGCACCTTATCGATTCGACGAGGTAGAAGGGTGGCAGGCCTATCCCATCGACGAATATTGGGAGCGGATGGGTACCCACTATCAGACACTGTTTGAAGAGCTTCGCCCCGAGGACGATCGACTCGTCAACGCCGGACGGCGGATCATTGCCCAGAATTATTATGTAATGCTCTACAACGGAAGAAGCGGCGTCGTCAAAATGGGAGACACGTATATCGATCTCTCCGACGGAGTGAATGATGACATGATCTCCAGTCAATGGACGGGGATCGCCTCTCCGCCCCTGAAGATTGCCAAAGAGATCATTGAGGGTGCGCTTGAAGCGGTCCGTAAACTCCCCAGGCGATTGGTCTATTTTGGTACCACCCAGGAGAAACTCCTGGCGGCTATCGGTGGCGCGCGTACCAAACTCCAGAGATCGTGGGTCGATAACATCCTTGATGCCCCTGCCATCGATTTCGAGAGCGTCGGCCCCAAAAAGGCATCGATAGGAACGGCAGTGGCCATTGGAGCCGCCGTAGGCGGCGTGGTAGCCAGTATCACGTTTGCGGCCTTGTTGGGCCCAGAGGGCGCAGACGCCGCCTTTTACGTCATCGACACCATCAACTTAGTGATGGCCATCAAGGGTGCGCTGGACGTCGCCCTCGATCTGTTCAAGCAAAATCTCCAGGGCACCTTTAAATATGGGGTTCGATACGCCATTCAGACCACAAAGGTCAGCCTGAAGCAGGCAAGCAACGTCGCTGCGATTATCGGACTTATCGTCTCCGCCACGATCTCTGTCGGGTTTTTTATCGCACAGATGATCTCCGCCGGCATACGTTTCGGTTCGCTGTCGTTCAATCTCGCTTTAGCTGCGGTGGTGGCCGAGATCTTGGTCGGAATCATTATGTTTGCTATCGGCCTGATTCCCATCATCGGGCAGATCATTGTGGCCATCGTTGGCCTCATTGATTCGATTGTCAACCTTGTCTGTACCATCGCGGGCCTACGAGATCGCGACGATCTGGAGGCACCCGAGATCGGTCTCCACCCGTGTAACGGCATCTCCGGCGCGATGGCCAAGATTGTCCAATTCATCATCTACGACCAGACGCCCCTGGTAGACTTGGGAAGAGAAGAACGTCTGAACGTCTATGACTTTGATATCGACTTGCTGGATGAGCGCCCCGTGGTTGGCTTTGTCAAGGACAACACGTTCGCCTTGGGCGCCAATGTCACCACTGAGCTGCACAAAAACACGCCTATCGGTCTGGGAGCTACCTACTACTGGCAATTTAGCAACGAGAACCTGAAAAAATCGAGGTTCGCCTACGGATTCAATACATTTGAGGATCCTCTGGACATCACACAAGGCCTGAGCACGAAACGTCCCACAACATGGGAGGACACCGATCCTCCTATGCACACGTGGGACACAATCAAGAGTGAGTACATCTTCACCTTCAGCGAAACGGGCATCAATCAGAAAATCTCAGCTTACTTGAACGAGGGATACGCGATGAAAGCCCAGGAATGTTTCATGGTGCCGAATCTTGTCCCACCCTACACGCCACCGATGATTCCGGTCTGTCATCTCCGGGAAAAGACAGATACCCACCACATCGACCTCGATCTCAAGTTCGACATCTTCCCGGCGACTGTGGGGCAGTACTTCGAACTGACGCCCAAGGGTGGAGGGTATGCCCAGGCCTGGGGACAATCCGGCGATCTCACGTTTCCCGTGCTGCAGGATGCGGACGGCGACGAGCTTCTCAGCCCGGCTTTCAACGGCAACGATCCGAGCGATCGCGTCGCCGATACTGATCGCGACGGACTTTCCGACCGCTACGAAGCTCACTGGGGAAGCGACCCCACGCTCATTGACACCGATGGAGACGGCCTCTCAGACTATGATGAGTGGCGCTACAGCACCGATCCCGGTTATGCTGATAGCGACCACGACGGCCTGAAAGATGGCGAAGAGATTGTCGGCTGGACCTTCGTCTACGGCTTCGATCTACAGGGATTGCCCCTAGAGACCCGGGTGACCTCCGATCCGCTCAACCCTGACACTGACGGCGACGGCATGATCGACAAGTTGGAGCAGGTCTACGGCCTCAACCCCCGAGTCTCCGGCCCAGCAGCACCGCTCTCCATTGAGTCGGAGGTGAGTGAAGAGGACTATCTCGTCAAACCGGGTAACGCGATCGAATACACCGCCACGATCACTAACGAGCTGCGGAATCGCTACGCCCTGGGGCTCCTCGACATCACCTTCCCTCCCGCCGTCCAGGACGAGACCCTGGAACCCCAACCGTATACCTTAGCCCCTCTGGGCAGTACCGTGATGGGCGGGCAGATCACCGTCGATCCCCTGGCGACCTCCCAACAGATCAGCCTGACCAATACCGCGGGGGCTGTCATCCAGAATCTCCAAACGGGCCGGCATTTGTGGCTCCACTTCGACGAGCCCCACGAGGCCACGACCTTCGCCGACGCCTCCCTGCTGGGATATGACGCGACGTGCGTCTCGACCTGTCCCACAGCCGGAGCCGAGGGTAACTTCATCCGCGCAGCTCAATTCGACGAAGCTAGCGATCGCTTGATCAGCCAAATTGACGTCTCCGAGGAAAACTACACGCTCTCCTTATGGTTTAAGACAACCTGCGAAGACTGTGGGATCTTCTCTGCGGTCAACACCCACAACAATCATCACGACCGCGATATTTACCTTGACGGCGGTAACCTCTGTGCGCGATTGAGCCGGGGCTCGGACAGCCAGATCCTCTGTACAAGCGGAACCGATTACGGCGACGGATATTGGCATCACCTCGCCCATACCTTTGGCGGCGCACAGGATGAACAGCGGCTTTACGTCGACGGCATCGAGCGGGAAAGCGGGACCAGAGATACTTCGAATCTCATCGGACAAAATGCGATCTACGTCGGATACAGCAGAAGCGCCATTCAATCAGGATTTGACGGCGTGATCGATGAATTAGAAATCTTCCCCCGCGTCCTGAACGCTGATGAGATCGCCGCCCGCTTCAGACAGCCCGTCTTCCACGCGACCTTTGGCGCAGCGTCCGCCGATAGCTATCAGGACAACACCTCCCATAAACATACACTTACTTGCCCGATCTATGCCGACTGTCCCACGGCTGGTCGCGCAGGTGTTATCGGGCATGCAGCATCCTTCAACCGTCGTTCCTACCTGACCGTCTCACCCGGTGACAACAGTCTGAATCTCCGTAAGGGTGATGGCCACTTCACGGTATCCGCATGGGTCTATCCCATCCGCCAGGACAACGTCTGGCGAGGTGTGGTAGGAAGGGACAATCACGATCATCCGGAGCGGACGTTCCCATCCATCCTCGTTAACGGCGCACTGCGTCGCTATCAAGGTACCTTCGGAAACGGCAACCAACTTTGCCAGGTGACCTCGCCGCCTGATGTCCTGAGAACCAACACATGGCAGCACGTAGTCACGGCCTACGACGGTACTAACTTCAAACTCTTCGTCAACGGTCAGGAGGTTGCCTCCAACGCGACCTGTGCAGGAACCAAGCCCTACAATGTGAACACGTTTGACATCGGGCGTACAAGTACCGCAGCCAGGCTCTTCTTCGAAAAAATCGATGTCAAGTCCGAGGGTGATGGGTCAGGCTCTGCAGAGTACAATCTTTTCGTCGACAATACCAGAATTTGGGGCGATATGAACGTCGAGCGGGGGATCAACGACTTTTTTGATGGGAGCGCATCTGGACTCGGCTATGAAGTCTATGGAGATCATCTCCACAGCATCATGTTGAAAGAGCTCGACGAGAGTATCAATGAACCAGCCCGAGGCGGGGATGACCTTCTTATCTACAAAACTTTTTTCAATTACCAACTGGACGATCACGCTACCGACTATGATGAGGATGGCGAGGGTACGCTCTATTGGAGCGTTATGGACAACAAGTCCTTCGCAGGTCGCCTGGATGACCTGCGCATCTACCACTTTGCTTTCGACGAGGACGACACCTCTGAGTTATTCCAAGCCGCAACGCGCATTCTGGAGCTCCGGTTTGACGAGCCGCCCGGCGCCCATATTTTCAGGGATAGCTCCGGTAACGGCGAAGGCGGCCTCTGCGATGGCGACTGTCCGGTCAGCGGGCTGCCCGGTCGCTCAAACCAGGCGGTACGGTTTGACAGGAGCAACAATCACATCAGCGTCGAGACCATCGACATCCCTCAGACGGATTACACGCTCTCCCTCTGGTTTAGGACGCAGACCTATGGGGATCAATGTGAGAATTGCGGGCTCTTCTCAATAATGGGAGACGGAGGCCGGGATGGACATATCTACCTCCAAAACGGCCATGTTTGCGCCAAGCTGCACGGTGAAGAGATATGCTCATCCGGCACGGACTACGCCGACGGGCAGTGGCATTTCGTCGCCCATACGGTCGGCAGCGACGTCAACGGTCAAAGACTCATCGTGGACGACGGAGAAACGATCACGGGCAATCAGCATCAGGCCACCTTCGGACAGAACCCAAAGGTGAGAATTGGTGTCTCCCCAGCAGCGAGCAACTCACATTTTGGAGGGGCCATCGATCATGTGATCCTGACAAGAAAAGCACTCAATAATAGGCAGATCGGAGCACAGCGGACCGAGGTCCCCGTTCTCATCATGCATCTGGACGACCTGCTCGGCGCGACACAATTTCAGAACGTGGCGGCACCCAACGACGGAACCTGTAATAGTGCTGCGGGTCGATGTCCTGCGGCGGGTAGTGATGGTTGGATCTACAACGCGACGAAATTCGATAGCGAAGATGACGTCATCCGCATACCTTCGCACGAGGCACTGAATCAAAACACGTTCAGCCTTGGGCTCTGGGTTTACCCTGCACATCGGCGGTCCGTCCGGCAGACGCTGGTCACGCGAGAAACCAATTCAGGCGAACAGAACTATACACTCAATATCAAACCGAACTCAATGCAGGTTGTCTATAAAGACTGTCGCCAAAGCCTCGACAGCAGCCCGGATGCCCTGCTAGAGGATCAATGGAATCATATCTTCGTCACGCACAACGGAGAGGAAATCATCCTCTACGTCAACGGATCGAAAGATACAACCCTCGCCGGGGCTCAAGCTCCGTGCCCGTTCGGAGATCTCTATCTCGGCGGTAATCACGCGACATATTGGGACACTGCTGGCAGCCGTCCGTTTGGCGGCTCCCTCGACGAGCTCACACTCTTCAGCCAGCCACTCTCGCGATCCGAAGTCGAGGACCTCTACAATTACCAGATCTCGTGGTTCGATACAAGTAAGAGTCACCGTATCACCGTTGATGCCGAACCGCCTGTCGTTGACATCGCCCTCCATACCACCGTTTTGAATATGGATGCCCACCGGATGATCGAGATCCACGCCGAGGACGAGACCTCCAACGTCGAGCGGGTGCAGATCCGCACCAACGGGGGGGCGTGGCAAAATGCCACGCAAGTAGGCACCAAGTGGTTATTCGCCTTCACGCCCTCGACCGAAGGATCTTACCTCCTCGAGGCCCAGGCAACAGACACAGTCGGTCATCCATCGGACATTGACAGCGTCACCTTTGTAGTTGACGATTCACCTCCGATCGTAGCCGTGGATTCGGCCTCAACCCAGCAGATACTGTCTACGCGGAAGGTGATCACCATGACTGACGTCGTGGCCTACCGGACGCTCTTCCCTGCAACAGGAGATACGCTTTATGCGTCTGCAAACGAGTGGTGGCATGCACCAAGCTCAGGGTTCGGTGTGCGTCGTCCAAACAATGCGGACGTGATCAATCGTGTAGACTATCACCTCTCGCTCATCAACGAAATGTGGGAGGGCGCCGAAGCCACGGCAGAACTGATGATCAACAATACCGTGATCGGTACCTTCAACGTGCAGTCCGGCGAGACCACGAAGGACCTGAGTTTCTCCTTCCCCCCTATGACCCGCCTCGGTGGAGATAGCTACGCGATCTGGCTTCGAATTATCGAGGGAAACAACCTCAAGATCCCAATGGATCAATCCCGGCTTACCTTTTTCGGCCCCCAGGCTATCTCTAGCGATCGGGTGACGCTCTCAGGCAGCGTCTCCGATCCAGGAGGGGCCAACGTAGATGCCGTCTGGATCGATTTGCTAGATAAGCGGGGGGTCTCGCTTGGTGGAAAGCAGCAGGCTACGCTGGGCGACGGTCGTTGGCAGATTGATTATCGCGTCCCGACCCATACCAACGGACGCTATACGATCCGGATCGAGGCCACAGACAGCGTCGGAAACTACATCGTTCGGGAGGACGAAGTGGTCACCATCAAGGGCACACCCCCTGACGTTGACCTGACCGCCGCGGGGGACGGATCGCGACTATTGACCGGTATCGATGCCGGTGCTCCCGTGATAACCGGCACGGTCAGCGATCTCCCCTACCCGACAGGACAAGAGCTCCATTTTCACTTTGAGGAACCCCCCGGAGCCATCATTTTTAAGGACGCCTCCGGACGCGAGATGGAGGCCACTTGTTTCGCTGTCCCCTGTCCCATAGCCGGGGAACCCGGACGATTTGGTAACGCCCTGCGTTTCAGTTCCGGTCAAACCTTGACCATCGAGAATCAGACGTTGGCCGAAACAGAGACCCACACACACACCATCCCGGCCTTCTCGCCAACCGACTATACGCTTGCTGTCTGGATCAAAAGTGATGCAGCGAACCAGCAAACGCTAGTTGACGCCACCGATTCACTCGACGCTGTGCTGGGGATCAGGCTCGAACTGACCGCCGAAGGTCTGCCGCGTCATATATACCGACCGCAGGGAAGCGGGGAGACATTAACCGGCCCAACGGCGATAAATGACGGTCGGTGGCATCACCTGGTGGCAGTGAAAGACGGCCTCCTATTGGCTCTCTACGTGGATGGTGTGCGTGTAAATACCGCCACCGCCGAGGCCGACATCATCCGTCCCCTCGAGGTCGTTCTGGGTGGATCCTTCGTGGGGCGGCTAGATGAATTTGTCATCTACGACCGCGCGCTATCCGACTCTGAGCTTCAAGCACTCGCGGATCCAGCGGTTTCCGGCATCGCCAGATTGGAGCTCGGATTCCGTAACGTAAAGGGAGTCGGCCTTTACGATGGCTTGCTTCTCTATCTACCCTTTGAGGAACTGGGGGGAACCACCGCATTTGCCGACCTCAGCACAAACAGTCACTGGGGATGGTGCACCGCCGATTCCTGTCCAACCCCAGGAGAGAAGGGACGGTTCGGCCGGGCGCTAGCCTTCGACGGCATCGACGATCATATCAATCTTCAACCTGTGCTCCTCGGAGGCCCCCTGACCATGTCCGCATGGGTCAAACCTGAGTCCACTCAGGGCACGCAGGCGATCATCTACCACGGCCTGGGTACTGACTATACTCAGGGTGATATCTTCCTCCGCATCAAGGACGGCTTCTATGAATTTGGAAACATTGGGCTCAACAGATCGGAAGTGGCCCGCTATGAGATCCCGATGGAGGACGTGGGACAATGGGTTCACCTTACAGGGGTGGGAAGTCCAGGGCAGTGGGAAATTTGGTCGCTCTATCGTAATGGCACGTATGTAGCCAACAGCACCGAAGGGAGCATACCCTCCTACAGATCCTCTCAACGCGCGATACTGACCATCGGCGCTAACGGAACCGGCAACGAATGTTTCAAAGGTGAGATCGATGAAGTTACAGTCTACAATCGCTCGCTGCTAGTTCCTGCGAAGGACACCCCCCGTCTCCACGATTACGTGATCAAAGAATTGGCCTCCCCCGACCGCTGGCTTGATGTGAAGCTGGATCAGCCCGGCGCACCGTTCTCCACCTGGCACTACACGGTAGAAGATAGAGAGGGATCCTACATCGTCGATTCGCGCATTATCGATCAGTTTGGCCATGCCACCCTCGCTCCCAATCTATGGTCGGGAGAGATTGATACCCGGGCTCCGAGACTGGACCTCTATACATGGTCAAACACCTACCCCTTTGGCTTCGGAACAAAAACCATATACCGGTATCGATGCACGGCGATGGATTACAATCTAACGACCGAGGGTCTCCAATGTCCGGGGGTCTCGTCAACGGCAATGCACAATCCCATATGCATCGCCGAAGACTATTTGACCGTTCCATGGTACACAGAACATTTTAGTCAAACAAAGCTTCAGAAACTCACGACGCAGTGCAGTGGAGGCCTTGAAAAAAGCGACGGCCCACAAATTGCCCAAGCCTGTGATATCTTTGATCGGTGCACGACAGTCATCGTCGATCCCTTTGCACCAGCAGCTCAGTCCGGGCGCCCTCCTGAAGGGAGCCCTCAACAAACACAAGAGACCTCACCTATCCAGACGCTCATCCTGACGCCCACCCATCCCAGCGCCTTCACGGATACCGCGCCGGTCGAGATTACAGGCCTGGTCCATGCCACTAATTACCTTCGCAACCTGACCGTGACAGTTAACAGTGTGCCGACTGCCGTGTTCACCTGGACCACAAACACCGTTACCGCAACCACATGGAACACCACCTGGACGCCAACCGCGCAGGGAATCTACACACTCAGCGTGCAAGCATCGGATTGGGCCAGCAACGTGATCACCGAGACGCCCCTCTCACCCGTCATCTACGTGGACACCGCGCCGCCCACCCTCGCCCTGACCACCGCGACTATCACGAGCAGCGACTTCAGCCAGGCTGGCTACGTTGGGGTGCAGGGTAGGATCAGCGATACGGTGGGCGTAGCAGACCTCCGGGTGCGGTATGGAGATCGCGGATGGAATCACGTCATCGTGCCCACCGACACTCACGCTTTCAAGGCCCAAGTCTGGACCGGCGCGAACGTCCCCCCAGCCGGCAGATGGGTAACCGTAACGACCCGGGCAACCGACGTCGCAAGCCAGACCACGACAGTCAGCCGCACGGTCTGGGTCGACGCGGTGCCCCCTGACCCGGTGACAGCAAAACTGTCGTACCTTGATAGCCAGGGTACGCGGTCGATCATCACTCCGGGCATCACGCTTCGCGATGTTGCCTCGCCAACGCTCTACGTCGAGTGGACCGCCAGCGCGAGCACGGACGTAACGCATTACCTCGCCGGATGGACGTCGACGCCGGAACCTGTCAATCTGACCCCCTATGCTTTCACCGCCCAGGAGCACACACAAGTCGTCGGAGAGGCCCAGAAGCTCTATGCCCACGTGATCGTCGTGGACGCTGTTGGCAACCGTACAATCCAGACCCTTGGCCCTATCTATACCGACAACGCGGGCACCCCCGCTTACATCACACCCACCGGACCGGACGATCCGTATTACGGATGGTTAGAGGATGACTGCAATCTGCTAGGCATAGACGACCGCATAGCACGAAACACACCCACGATGCTGGGACTCGACGTACCCCAGCGCTTCTATGTGACTTGGAACACCTCAGTTGCAACAGAGAGCTTGAATCTGACCTGGACCGGCGCCGATTGGAACAGCCAGGGCGACCTTTTCATCTACCTTGATACGCACCCCGGTGGCACCCTGAACGCCTACACCCGTCCCTACCAAACTTATACCGACACACAGATCCTCCTGCCGGGCGCAATACCGACAAACCCGCTGGGCGGTGAACCGCGCGCGGGTACACCGGCGGTGCCTATGGAGGCCGATTCCTTCATCTGGATCAGCGACAACACGACCGCTTGGCTGTGGCACTGGAATGGCAGTCGTTGGATCACCGAGACCCAGCTCTCCGAAACGCAGTATCGCTTCAATCCGGCTGTCAGTCACGGGCATACCGCCCTCCATTTGCCCTTCAGTCTTCTCAACCTTTCCACTGGCGACAGCCTGAAACTGATCGCTTTTGCCACCGAGGATCCCACCACAGGGGTGACCGACGGACTGCGTGTATGGGCCACGATGCCCCCGGCGAACCCGTTGAACAGCCATCGTGCCTTCGGGGAACAGTCTGCCCCAGACAGCGCAACCACCTTCGCGATGAGCCGTGCCTATATGTGGAGCCAACTTGGCAACGGGATGTGCCCGAACAGCAACAACCCGGACAGACTGCCCCAGGTGGAGGTCAACGCCGAACCGGTAGGGATTACCTACAGCTTCCTGGACGATAAACTCCACTGGATGTGGGATCAGATGTTCGCCGGTCCGCCTCCTGACATCAGCAAGCGTATGGAGCTTGGCGACGTCGGACGATCATCCCTCTCCCACGGTCAGACGGTCAAATATACACTCCTCTATCGAAATCCGGGACCACAGGAGGTGACCGGCATCAAAGCCGAGATCACGGCACACTACGGATTGAAGCTGCAAGGTAGGGCAAGCGATCACCAGACACTCAATCTTGGCAACGTCGCCGCCGGTGAGACGGTCACCGCGACGTTCCGGGGCGAGGTCGACCTCCAACAGGGAATCAACTGGGCTGCTGCGGATATTTTGATCTATGATGACGCACACCCAGAGAGTGGCCCCCCCATCGAGTGGATATGGATCGACCATCCACTCGACGGAGAGGCACCCCAATTCTTCGGGATAAGCGCGCCTCAATACCTGATCGCGGCGGATCGGAACGTCCTTCATGGCTACGCACACGACGCGTCCGGCACACCTGCGCTCAATCTTGCCGCAGAGACGCCTTCGGCCGGGACCCGGACTTTCTCCTGTCTCGATCCGACCCCTCTTGATGGCTCATGGCTCTGTGACTGGGATACTACAGCCCTGAACGGTGGAATCCCACCGCAGGACGGCGATATCTTCAGGCTCGCGGTCCAGGTCGAAGATACGTTCGGTCACACAAGCCGTTGGACTCGTTTACAACCTCTGATCGTGGACACAATCCCGCCGACGGTCACCCTGGAGACTGAACTTGTCGAGAGCCTGGAGGACTTCCGGATTACCAGGGCCGATAGCTTTGGGCTCCGAGGTGAGATCACCGACAATCAAGGTCTAGGATTCGTCGAGGTGTGCGAGGAGGGCATATGTGAGCGCGCTGACGTCCGATTGACGTCCGGTCAAGGCGCTTCATGGATCGACGACCAACCTTCAGCGCCGATCCCCATCGACAGCAGCGCCCCCTGTGTGAAACGGACCTTTAATGTGACCGATACCTTCGATGTCGCAGCCATCGGTGTGGGGCTCAACATCAGCCACACATACCGCGGCGACCTGCATGTTACCTTACAAAGCCCCTCCGGCACTGAAGTCACGATCGTCACACCGACGATGGAGGCAGCCCGGAACTACAATGTTTTTCTTGAGGATAACGCATCCAAACTCCTCCATACACGGCTCGACGATCCTATCGTAGGATCGGCCTATCATCGTGCCGCCCGCCCCGATGCACCACTGCGAGACTTCCAAACCGAGCCCAGCACGGGAACCTGGACCCTGACTCTATGCGATGCAGATGCTATTCGACCTGATGGACTCTACAATAAGGCACGCCTGATCCTAGAGCCTCGGGACACGATGGCTCGGTCGGGGCACTGGTTCTACAAGGTCTTTGGAGACGAGGAGAAAGAGAACTACGTCGAGCACACCATGGAGATATATGGGATCGACTACGTGGGGAATCGAGTCTCCGAACCTCTTAATCTCACCGTCGTGAAGGATAACGTCGCGCCCAAACTCACCGTCACCGATTGGCCGACCCACTCCCTCACACTCGGCGAGGATATCCTTTTGGCCGGCACAATCACAGATCCAGGCGGCGTCCGAGCGGTCCGTCTCGTCGGATATAACCCATCGGGCGAGCCGTTGACAGCCCGAGTCGAGCATCAGAACGAAACCTGGGCTTTCACCGACTCACGCCACTTTATCCACAGTGGGACCTATCAGATCTTCCTCGAGGCGGTCGATAGAGCCGGAAACGAGTGTACCCTCGGTCCCCTCGATCTGACCTTCCGGACCCAGCCCGCGCCAGTCTACATGCCCGCGATCCTCAATGACTACACCGCACCGAACATCCCCGACGCCCCCGATCTGGTAATGGAGCGTCTTGTCGTAAGCACTGACGCAATCGCACTCGTCATCGTTAACCGAGGTAATCGAACAGCGCAGGGCGGCTTCTGGGTCGATGCATATCTCGATCCCGATCCGGTGCCCAATGCGGTCAACCAGATATGGCCGGACCTAGCCGATCAAGGGTTGGTCTGGGGCGTGACCCAGGATCTAGCATCGAGAGAGGTTATCACACTGACCCTCGGGGACACCTACTACCGTCCGGAATACAGCAAGTTCTCAGGGGTTCTGAGTATCGGAACCTGGGTCTACGGACAGGCGGATTCGGCTAACGCCAACACAAACCACGGCGCTATCCTGGAAATGGACGAGCTTATCGACGCAGATTACAACAATATCAACGCGTTGCGGGTCACGGCGTCTCAAATCAACATCGGACAGGAGGTATTAGAGAGTCTCAAGGAGCACCAATCTGACGAGCCAGTCAGCGTAACGCGTCAGCGGATGCCACTACGGCACTGATGATCGGACCGGACGACATCCTCTCACCAAAGGCGCTCCTTCAATAGCGCTTGGATGGCCTGTTTGGGCACCGGCAGGTCATCTAGGTGCTGTTCGAGCCACCGGGAGAAATCGGTCTCGATATCGTCCGTCCATCGCCGGTCGATCTGGCCCGGGGTATAAACGTCTTCCTGCAGCCGCTGCTTGCCAAACCGATCGCGCAGCTGTACAAGCTCCGACGTCTTGACGACCTTCTCCACCAGATGCGGGGGTATAAAGACCACCCCTTCGTGTCTACCCAGGATGATGTCCCCGGGCATCACCGTGACCTGACCAATGCGCACCGGGCAGTTCACGCCGACCAGCATAATCGTGGGAGACGCGTAGCTCGGGTGGAATCCTCGGGCGAAGCTGACGAATTCCTGAATTTCCTGGATCCCATCGATGTCCCGTATCGACGCGTCGTGGACGATACCTTTGCCCGATTTCGCGTAGATTGCGGTGGAGAGATTGTCGCCGACGATCGGACCCTCCTCATGCTTGCCGTAGACGTCGGCGACGTAGATGTCCCCTTGGACCAGCATATCGATGGGCCAGGAGATCTGATCACCGATACACCCAGCCTG
>CAYMAQ010000021.1:23439-28855 GCA_964388385.1 uncultured Anaerolineales bacterium
CCAAGCCGCCGAGACGGTCATCGGAAGGAATCAAGCTTCCACGATCAGGTCGACGAACGCGGGCGGTTGACCGGGTTTCAGCGCGACTAAACCCCGATTCGAGAGGTGCAGCTCCTCGATTACGATCAGTCCCAACAAGCTGATGGTCATCTCGGCAGCCTCATGCGGGCATCCTGCATCCTTCAGGCCATCCTCAATGCCTTCGAGCTTCTTAGCAACGTCTTCAGCCGAATCCAGGGCCATCAGCCCACCGACAGGCAAGGGCAGCGTCGCCGCGACCTCACCCCCGACCACGACAACCTGTCCGCCGTCCATCTCAATGACGGCGTTGGCGGCGGTTGCCATCGCTTCATCGCGGGTACCAAGGACGAGCAGGTTATGGCAATCGTGGGAGACCGTCGACGCGAAGGCGGCGCCCGGATCGAAAGCCAATCCGGTGACAAAGCCAAAGGTATGCGTTCTGGTCACTTCTTCCCGAGGTTCGTGCCGATAGAAGATCGCCGCCTTGACCCAATCATTCTCTGGATCTGCGACCAGATTGCCGCTCTCCGGCGTCATCTCCACGATGACCTCCTCCGTGTGAACACGACCCGGTACGGCACGGATACCCCGCACCTTCACCGGCCCGTCAACGTCTATGGGAACCCGAAAGTCTTCTGCCGTCATTGGATCGAGATGCACAGAATGGAGCGCCCACTCGGGATAGTCGTACGGCGCGATATCCACGACCATCTCCCCGTTCTCTGCGACCAGAACGCCGTCCGCGTAGACCTGATCGACCGTCAAATTGACCAGATCACTGACGATCAAGAGGTCCGCCGCTCGACCGGGCGAGACGGTACCGATCTCCCTTGCCCGCTCCAGAAGCTGCGCGGCGTTCAACGTGACCATCTGAATCGCCTGAATCGGCGGGAGTCCCTGGCGGATGGCTTCGCGCACCACACGATCGAGGTGCCCCTGATTGACGATAGTCGCCGGCGTGACGTCGTCGGTGACCAGCGTGAAGAATCGGGAATCCAGCCCTGGGTTCTCCGTCACGGCGGGGATCATATTGGGCATATCCAACCATGCCGATCCGTAGCGCTGCTGAGCGTAACACCCAAGCTGCGCCCGCCGCATCGCACCCTCCGCCGTCGTTCCCTCGTGATCCGCAGTGATGCCGGCTGCGACGAAGGCGTTCAATCCCTCGTCGAGCGCCAGGCTGGCATAATGCCCGGTGAGCACCACATCCGCCTGCTGTGAGGCTCGGGTGATCGCATGAACGCCCGGGTCGCCGTAGATCAAACCGGGGAAGTTCATCTGTTCACCCTGAAGATCCGCCCACCCCTCCGCGTATGCGCGGCTCACCTCATCTGCAGTTATCGTCGCACCCGCATCCTCAAACCCCGGGATCGACGGCACACAGACAGGCATCGCTACATTAACCTTCAAAGGTAATCCTTGTGCCGCATTGTGAAAGAGCTCCACAGCGCGGAGGCCGAAGACGTTGGAGATCTCGTGGTTGTCGCACGCGATCGTCGTGGTGCCGTGAGGCAGTACGGCTTTGGCAAAGTTACGGATGTCTACCATGCTGCTCTCAACATGATCGTGCGTGTCGATGAAGCCCGGCACCACATACCGTCCATCCGCATCTACGACCCGGGTCTCCTCACCTACGGGAATATGCGAGGCATCCCCGACCAGGGCGATGAACCCGTGGCGTACGGCGATATCCACCCCCGCCTGAATCCGTGCTATGTTGACGTTGACCAACCGCGCGTTGCGGATGATAAAATCCGCTGGCTCGCGGCCCATCGCTGTAGCGACCATCGCTTGTGTCACCTCGTACAACGCTTTCCGTTCGTGGACGTAACCGGTCATGCCCGCTCCTTTCTATCGAATAAGAATCCAAATCATATGACAATTTTCGCGGGATCGTTATGTACCTCTCAATCAGCCACACAGGGCCGCTCCATCTGTCGAACCCGGCTTTGCTGCTGGACCCGTCGCCCAATTACGAAGAGAATCAACCCCAACATCGCAAACACACTGTCCAGTCGGAACATAATCGCGCCGCCCCACTGCTCAAAGAGAAATCCATTGATCAAAGCGCCGACCATCCCGCCGAGCCCCATCACTGTAGCCGAAAAAGAACTCTGCGCCGTAGCGCCAAGGCCCTCTGGAGCCGCATCTGCGGCATATGCAACACCCGCAACCCACATCGACGAGAAGGTAAGTCCATGAAGCAGTTGCAGGATCAAGATTTGCCACGGCGCGCTAACCAGCGAGTAGCTCAAGGTTCGAACGATGTACATGATCAAACTGAGGATAAGCAGACCTCGCGCCCCCCAGCGCCGCAGCATGCGCCCGGAATAGGCAAGAACCGGCAGCTCGCTCACTGTCGCGACAGTCAATGCTAGTCCCATCACGGTCTGGCTTGCCCGAAGATCATCCATATAGAGGAAGAGGTAGCTCATCACCCCCGATTGGGCGATGCCGTTGAGGAAAGCTGTCGCTAGGAAAAGCATCCACGCCCGATTATTGAGGAGCTTCCGCACCCCCACCCAGTACTTAACCTGCCGGATATCTGATTCAAACGGAATGCGCAGAACGACGACAGCCTCCATCATGACAAGCAGTCCGAACCCGATGAAGGGCCAGATCAGTCCATAACGCTCCGACAACAATCCCACGAGGGGGGCCGCCACTCCCCATCCTACCGCTCCCCACACTCGCAATGTCCCATATTGATCCCGCCGATCACCGAGCAGCGTCATGACGGCATTGTCGATCAGGGGCATCACCGGCGAGTTAAAGAAGGCGTAAGCTGCAACAATGAGCCCAATCGTCCAAAAGGCCTCAGTCTGAGAGAGGATAAGGGCCGCGATCCCGGCACCTGTCATCGACGCGATGAGGACACGCCTATGTTTTTGGGTTGCGTCAGCAACCCCGCTCATAAGCGGAGAGCCGACCAACGAAATCAATGGGGAAATACTTGTCAGCAGTCCGATCTGCCTCCCCCCGAATCCCAGGCTCCGATAGTACAGGGGGAGGAAAGGCATCAGGGCAGCCCCGGCCGCATAATAGAGAAAATAAAGTACCTTAGTTGCGTTGAGAAACCGTGATGATAGCCGTTTCAACTCGATCCTTTCTGAACCGCTCAATCCAGCGTCAAAAACCGACATTATCGATACCTGATCTCACCAATACGCTTTCCGTCTTCAGGCAGGGGAATTGTAACACACAAACTGGATCCATGTAAGAGATCAAAGGGTTTCTCTATAAAGTCCATTTGGATTCCTCGATAACGAGTGTACCATATCCATCATAATAAACATTGCGCTTCTATGACCACAGTTCTCAGGTCCCCTGCATCGGGATCAGTCGCCGGACGGATGACAGAACCGAGCCTATTGAAGGAGGTGCTATGACCCATTACGTCGATAGTGACAAAAACGCTGAGCATAACACGTTGGGTATGAAGTTGGTTCACGTCGAACCGGGCGAGTTTCAAATGGGATCGGATCGCGGGGACCAGGACGAGCGCCCAGTTCATCGGGTGACCCTGTCACATCTCTTCCGGATGTCCGCGACGGAGGTCACAAATGCTCAGTATGAGAAGTTCAACCCGGGACACCGAAAGCTGCGCGGCAAGCGCGGATTATCGACCGGCAATACGGAGGCGGTGATCTTCGTCTCATGGTACGAAGCCATGGCATTCTGCCGCTGGCTCACCGAGCGGGAGGGCAGCCCCTACCGCCTTCCCACTGAGGCCGAGTGGGAATACGCCTGCAGGGCCGGCACCTCAACCGCCTACCATGCTGGGGACAAACTGCCTAGGGTCCATCACCGTGCCCAGACGTTCAGTTGGGATCCGCAGCCAGTCGATCTGACAGTCGGACAGACACCGCCAAACACCTGGGGACTCCAGGATATGCACGGCAACGTTGAGAACTGGTGCCTCGACTGGTACGGCCCCTACCCAAACGAATCCCAAGTTGACCCCATCGGATATGCGGAGAGCGCGTTCAAAGTCACGCGCGGTGGCAGTCATAACACCGACCTACATTTCCTCCGCAGTGCCAACCGATTGGCCGCGCTGCCGGAAGATCGCCATTGGCTGATCGGATTCCGGGTCGTTCAGGCCGCTGGGCCTCAAGGGGCCTTTATCACAAAGCGACCCCTGAAGCGTTGGCAGGCCGATGTCAAATCGTTTGCCGTCAAATGGGAGCGTTCTGATGCTGACGTTGCTCCTATGTTCGAAAAGCCCATCCCCTTTGTCCGCCCACCTGCCGAGGACACTGACGAGCCGTTCTTCCCTCACAATCACTGTCCCTCCATCACATGGTGCGCTAACGGGGATCTACTGGCTTGCTGGTTTTCGACGATCAGTGAGCGGGGGCGCGAAATGACTATTTTGGCCAGCCGTCTCCGCTACAGAGCCCAAAGCTGGGATCGGGCGAGCGAGTTTTTCAAGGCTGCGGACCGAAATATGACGGGCTCCAGCCTTTTCAACGACGGTCGCGGCCGGCTTCTCCATTTCAACGGCCTTGAAGCTGGCGGCGGATGGGCCAACCTGGCCTTCGTGCTCCGCACATCCTTCGATAACGGCGTCACATGGTCCCGACCGCGCCTGATTAATGCCGAGCATCAACGCCGTAACCAGGTGATCGATGGCACGAGTATGACCGCCGACGGTATGCTCATCCAGCCATGCGATGCAGTCTGGCGGGGTAACGGAGGTACAGCGGTTCACCTCAGCGTGGACGGCGGCGAAACGTGGTTTGATCCGGGGGCCGGAACTCCTCCCCCTGTCTACACCGAGGGCAAGCGGGGCGGCACCATCGCCGGCATCCATGCCGGCGTCGTCGAGTTGAGAGACGGACGTCTCCTGGCCTTCGGTCGGGGGGACAGCATCCGAGGACAGATCGGCAAGGGACACAATATTGACGACCGCATGCCGATGAGTATCTCCGAAGATAGAGGATGGACGTGGACATACAGCGCAAGTCCCTTTCCACCGATCAGCAGCGGTCAACGGTTGGTGCTAATGCGGTTGCAGGAAGGTCCGCTGCTCTTCATCTCCTTTACCGGTCCTGTCGACAATGATCAAGGGATGATATTTGAGGATGAGGAAGGTGAAACATTCCGAGGCTACGGCCTCTTTGCAGCGCTCTCTGGGGATGAAGGTGCATCCTGGCCAACGCGCAAATTGCTCACGCCGGGAGAGGGAACGTATACTACACAGGGTCATACCTCCGAGTTCGACGCGGATAGATCGCACGCCGAGCCCCGTGGATATCTTGCTGCGACGCAGACGCCCGATCGCATCATCCACCTGATCTCCAGCGGGTTGCACTACCGCTTCAACCTTGCATGGCTCAAATCCTGAAAAGAATTGGGTGAACAGTTCAGAATCAAAAGGAGAACACAATGG
>CAYMAQ010000022.1:0-27494 GCA_964388385.1 uncultured Anaerolineales bacterium
AAGGTCGTCTTTCCGGAACCGGTCTGCCCCACAATCGCGACCGTCTCACCCGGATGGGCGACAAAACTGATATCCTTGAGCACCGGATTATCCTCGTAGAAGAAACTGACGTGCTCGAAAGTCACCTCGCCCTCCATCGGACGGGCCACGCCCTCGACGTTCTCATCCAATTCGGTCTCGGTCTTAATCATATCGAGAATCCGCTGGGCGCTGGCGACCCCGAGCTGAACCAGGTTGAAGCTAAACGTGGAGATAAAGGTTGGAAATCGCAGCGCGCCAAACAATCCCATGAACGTCACCAGCTGTCCAATGGTCACCCATCCGCCTCGCCAGAGTGTTATCCCGTGCAGCAACGCCCCGGCCCAGGCGATGCTAAACACTAACATCGGCCAATACCGGGCCTCGATAACGCCCTGTTTGACAAAAAGATCGCGAAAGGTGCGGGCGTCGTCGGCAAATCGAGCCCATTCTTGCGGCTCCTGAGCGTTGCCTTTGACCACCTCAATGCCCGTCACGGACTCCTGCAGGCGGGCGTTCATCTTACCGAACTGCTCGCGCCGCGCGGAGCTCACCGGCTTGAGGCGTCGATTGTAATCATAGACGGTGAGAACTAATCCCAGGGTAAAGAGACCGGGGACGAGTAAAAGCCGAGGTTCCAGTTGTGAGATCAAGATAACCGGCACAATCAAGGCCATCGCGGAATCGGTGATCAACATAATACCGGGGCTGAACATCGCATTAAGCATCCGAACATCATTGGTCGCTCGGGCCATAATGTCGCCGATGCGCTGTCTGCCGTGGAAAGTCTGGCTCTTGCCCAACAAACTGACGTAGAGCTCCTCACGGGAATCCCGCTCGATACGCTGCGCGATAAAGGAGACCGAAAAATTGCGCATCAGCCCGGTGACGCCCTGGGCCAGAGCCGTGCCGAGCATACTGACCGCCACAGCCAGAAGCGCCTGAGTCGACCACGTCGGCTGGACGATGATATCAAAAGCCCGACCGAGAAAGACCTGAATACCGCTGAAAGCCAGATTGTTGGTCACGGCCCCCACGAAAAGAAGGATCGGCAAGAACGGATACCGCAGAAGATGGGAGAGGACCCAACGTACAGCACTCCTTCGATTGTAAGCATATTCCTTCTCAGGTGTGAACTCTCGTTTGGTCAAGGTAGCGATCTCCATTCCTCGGTGGGCGCTCGAACCGCAGATGTCCATTGTCCCACATTTTCGACAGACCGCAAGCAGCGAAAACGAGGGAGAAAACCACGCTTGATTCCAACCCGCCTCGTGCTACACTTTTCCCAGAGAGAGGGAGGCCCCTGATGCCGAATCTGACCCGTAGACGCGTACTCAAGCTGATGGCAACCACAGCAATCACTGCCCTGGTCGGTGTGCACCCGCGCGCAGCATCGGCGAGCACGTCAGCAACCCATTCCGCGCCCTGGGTTCTCTATGGACGCGCAATCCATACCGTCCACGCGTACGCAAGACCCAGCACCGCCAGTGAGCGATTGGCAAGTTACGTCCGCGACGAGCGGATGAGATTACTCAATGAGCTGCGATCCCCTTACAACGCACACAACAACATCTGGTATCGGACCCCCGAGGGATACGTTCACTCTGCGTGGGTCCTGCCCGTCCGCATCTACCCGAAACAGCCGTTCCACGCGTCCCCGGCACCCTGGGGATTCTGGGGGGAGATCGCGCAGATTTACACAGAGGGGCGCACAGCGCCTCGACCTGACGCACCCCGCAAGTACCGGTTCTACGGAGGGACGGTCTTCCGCGTGATCGATATCCACCGGGACGAAGAGGGGAAGGGATGGTACAAGGTGCGCGATGATTACCCCCCGGGCCAGGTCGGCAACTTTCAGTGGGTTCTAGCTGAAGACATCCGGCGCATTCCGGTGGCGGAGATAGCCCCTATCCATCCCTTCGTCGGCGACAAGCGTATTGAGGTCGATCTTGCACAGCAGAATCTCGCCTGCTGGGAGGGCACACGCCGCGTCTTCAGCACATATATCGCTTCGGGGTTAGGCGGAGAACTGGCAACGCCAAAAGGTGAGTTCGGTGTGCTCCTCAAACAACCTTCACGACATATGAGCAACGTCGTCTATGCGGATATGCCGGAGGAGGATCGTCCCGACCCGAGCGATATCTTCGACCTGCCCGGTGTCCCATGGAATGTCTTCTTCGATTTAGAGGGCCGCGCCATCCACGGCACCTATTGGCACAACGACTTCGGCCTCCGACGCAGTCACGGATGCCTCAACGTCCCCATCCACGCCGCGCGCTGGATCTACCGTTGGGTGCAGCCCATCGCCGGTTATGAGGACGACTTCGTTCAGAGCGATGGGCGTGTAGGCACACCTATCTTGATAGAGTAATCTCTCAGCAGCGCACGGTTTCACTCTTCTTGTTCACAGGATTGGAGGGAGCCCGTATGTCATCAACACCGCAACGTCACAAGCCAGCACGAAACCATAAACCCAGGGATCCCACACTCGGCGTCGCATTGAGCGGCGGCGGCGTACGGGGACTCGCCCACCTGGGGGTGCTCCAGGTATTGGAGACCGAAGGCTTGGCGATCGACGCAATCGCAGGCACCAGTATGGGTGGCCTCGTCGCCGGCCTTTATGCTGCGGGTATCCCACTTGGAGACACGATCGAAGCCGCAACCCAGGCAGGACTGCTCAGCTTTGCCGCGCCTGACGGCACGTGGCGGGGACTCTTCGGGCACCGGAAGATGCGATCTTTTCTGGCAAATCTCCTGGGCGATGAGGAGATACGGTTTGAGGATCTGAACATCCCAACCGCTGTCATTGCTGTCGATATCGAAACGGGGGAGATGGTTATCCTGGACCACGGTCCTCTCATACCGGCGTTATTGGCGACGGCTGCGTTTCCCATCGTCTTTTCGCCGGTGCGTCATCAGGATCGATGGCTCATCGACGGCGGTGTGCTGAACAACTTACCTATTGACGTCGTACGATTGATGGGCGTCGACCGGGTCTTGGGAGTCGATGTCCCTCCCAGCCTCGATGTCCCACTGGCGGAAGATCATCAAGACGGACTCTCTGCACGGGGGATCTTCTCCTTTAACCATCGCACCCGCGATTGGAAGCTCCCCTTCTTGATCGCGGAAACGAGCGTCGGTATCACGGCGAGCTGCATCAACAAGACGCGAAGAGCGCTCTGCCCGCCGGACTTAATGCTCACCGTCCAGATGCCTAACGTCGGGCTTTTCGCTACAGATAGAAATCCGGAAGTGATCGAGGCTGGACGCGATGTCGCCCAGGCCCACACTGAAGCACTGCACCGTCTGAAATCAGTCCCGCTCTCACCTTCGTGGCGGGCGCGTCTCCGTTCGTGGACGCGGAAAATCCGTCAGGCTTGGGGGGTACTGCACACGCCCGATTATCAGCTCTACCCCCAATGCGTCGCGGGGGAAAGCCGTCTCTTTGGGAAGAATGAAAAGAGCCCCGGAGACTGAGGTGTCCGGGGCTCCGGTCTGATCTATCCGACGAAAGAGCTCACGATCGGTCGGATAGCACTTCCGCTTCGTACTCGCGGATGACGTCCATCACACCCAATCCAACCGGGATTCCCTGCTTGATGCAGTAATAATCCCACACGGCGCCGAAGGGCATCCCTTTGAGCGTCTCGTGCATCGCCAATCGCTGCGTATAATCACCCTCGACTTCAACGCTGCGCATCCACTCGACAGGTTCCAACAGCGCCAGGAGCAGGGCCTGGAGCGTCGCGTGAGTGCCAATCACCCACGCCGCCACCCGATTGATACTCGCATCGAAGAAGTCGAGTCCGATGTGAACCCGGTCGAGATACCCACCCCGCACCAGCTCCTGCATAATAGCCCGCGTCTCGTCCGAGAGAATGACCACGTGATCGCTGTCCCAACGCACGCCCCGGCTGACGTGAAGCAGAATCTCATCCACGAACGGGAAGACCGCCGACAGCTTATCCGACACGACCTCGGTCGGATGGTAGTGACCCGTATCCAGGCAGAGCACCTTATCGTGGGCCATGGCATAACCCAGATAGAACTCGTGGGAGCCGACCACGTAGCTCTCCGACCCGAGACCAAAGAGCTTGGATTCAACAGCATCCAGGTTATATGCCAGATCGATCTCTTCGGCAAAGATCCGGTCCAGCGAATCCTTCAAGAGCAAGCGGGGGGTCTTGCGGTCCACCGGGATGTCCTTATACCCATCTGGAATCCAGATGTTAGTGACACACGGAGTCCCCAACGAGCGACCGAAGGACTCGCCAATTTTGCGACAGGCGATACAGTGCTCGACCCAGAACTGGCGGACCTCGTCATCATAAGAGGAGAGGGTGAACCCGTCCTCCGCAAGGGGATGGGAAAACAACGAAGGATTGAAGTCCAACCCATGATTGTTCGCCTTCGCCCAATCCACCCAATTGGCAAAATGCTCCGGACGCAGTTGATTGCGCGGCACCTCCTGATCCCCGGTTTCGGCGTAGAGCGCATGGAGATTCAGCCGGTGGGTGCCCGGAATCAGACTGTAGGCTTTGTCAAGGTCTGATCGCAACTGCCCGGGCGTTCGGGCCCTGCCGGGATAATTGCCCGTCGTCGCAATGCCACCGCCCAACTCACCCTCCGGTGATTCGAAGCCCCGGACATCGTCCCCCTGCCAGCAATGCAGACTGATTGGTACTGCCTCAAGACTCTCCAACACCTGATCGGTGTCCACGCCAATATCGGCATAGCGCGCCTTCGCCAGCGCATAAGCCTCTTCAATCTGTTGATCCGTAGGATATTTCATCGGCCACTCCTTTGAACGTCGGTGAATACAGTCTCTCGATAGGTAGGCTAGGTCCCTATCCACATCATAGGGCGATCGTCACAGGATGCAAAGTCTTTTCTGCAGGGACAAGCTTCATCTACAGTCTCAATCTTCGAGAGGGTGAAACATCAGTGTTTCGGCAACCGCCTCCAACAGATGGGGAATCTTTCCATCCTCTGTCGGTCGAAGTCGAAGGACGTAAAGCCAGTCCTGGTCATCCTGAATGACCCACGCAACCCCCAACGATCCAGCATCCTCCCAGCGCTCCTCGAACCGATAAGCGGGCCGTGTCTGCCACGTCGTCGCCTCCGATGACGAGACCTCAGGCGCCGAGAGAATTCGGGGGTTGGTGGTATGCGAGGCGTCTACCGCCATCCTTGCGGTCGTCATCGTGAGATCCTCCGCCGGACCCGGGGTCCACCAGAGTCCTAACGCCCCGCCTGCGTGCATCCACACCCGCCCGCCCGCCTTGCGATTCCCGGTTGCCACAACCACCTCGAAGGCCTCAGGAACTCGGATCGTCACCCGCTCCGGCAGCGTGTCCGAGAGATCTCGGAACGGGGGGGTCTCAGCCGTAAAAGTGCGGACGCGGGAGCCGGTCAAGGAATACGTTGTATCGACGTGAACCACGAGCCACCAGGTGCCTGATGCCGGCGTAAGCGGTAGCTGCAGCGGTTCTGGCGCGACATAGCGCGCAGAATTTGACCCCGTTCCGTCCGAGTCAGGTCGCAGATCGAAGGTCGCGCGGCGCTTACCATCAGGCTGCACCACCGTTGCAGAGACCACCAGTCGCGCACCCACCGGGATGGAGTCGAAGGTCACGTCAATCGCTAGCGGATCGAGGGGCGAGACTTGAACAGGCCAAAGCACATTGACGTGGATCGATGGTTCCGGTGTGACAGTCGGTGGGGGAAGTGGAGTGGACGCGATCGTTGGCGTGACCGAAGGAACAATAGGGGAAGGACGAAGCGTCGCTGAAGGCGTAAGCGTCGCGGTAGCAGGGCTCTGCGCATCCCGAGATACGTCACATCCGATAAGGATGAAAGCCAGCAAGGCTAATGCGAGCCCGCTCCAAATCCAGTGACGAGTCAATCCGTATACGTCGTCTTTACGTTCTTGATTGGACAGTATATCTGTGTGCATATCCCTTGTGTGCATATCCCTATCATAACACACTTATGAGAGCGCGCCCGAATACACTCACAGGGAGCGTTGCGTCAGGTTGACATCCACTCCCTTTTCGATATCATACCACCATCTCAAGAAAGTCACCGGCGCGAGCTGACAGCTTGCGTCTCCAATCAGCCGATCCCATCGTCCAAGGAGCGTGTATGACCAAAATGTGGAGCAGCGCAGAGATTCGCCAGACCTTCCTCGATTATTTTATCGAGCGGGGACATACCCGGGTGCCCAGCGCGAGCCTGATACCGCAGGACGACCCCACATTGCTGTTTACCAACGCCGGGATGAACCAGTTTAAGGACGTCTTTCTCGGTACCGGGACGCGACCTTATTCGCGTGCGACCGACACGCAGAAAGTCATGCGTGTCGCAGGCAAGCACAATGACCTGGAAGACGTGGGGCGTGACACAACACATCACACCCTCTTCGAGATGTTGGGGAACTGGTCCTTCGGAGACTACTACAAGAAAGAGGCCATTGGTTGGGCGTGGGATCTGCTGACCCGCGTCTATGGGTTGGAACCCGAGCGCCTTTGGGCCACGGTCCTGGAAGATGATGAAGGGGACTTGGGCCTGGATGAGGAAGCCGCGGGTTTCTGGAAGAGCGAAACCGGGATTAATCCCGATCATATTGAGCCCTTCGGCCGCAAGGAAAACTTCTGGATGATGGGTGATACCGGCCCTTGTGGGCCGTGCAGCGAAGTTCACTACGATCGAGGCCCTGACGCTTGTGACATGCAGGATATCCCCGGTCACGTCTGCAAAGTCAACGGGGACTGCCCCCGTTTCACCGAGATTTGGAATCTGGTCTTCATCCAGTACGATCGACACGCGGACGGCAGTCTCGATCCGCTGCCCGAGCGCCACGTAGACACAGGGTTGGGCTTCGAGCGACTGGTCTCCCTGCTGCAGGGCAAGGAGTCCAACTACCGGACCGACCTCTTCTGGCCCCTCATCGAACGAACGCAGCAGATGGCAGGCCAGACCGACGAGGAGCGGGAGGCCAATATGGTTCCCTACCGGGTCATCGCCGATCATATTCGAGCGGTCACGTTCCTCATCGGGGATGGCGTCATGCCGGCCAACGACGGTCGTGGTTACGTGCTGCGTATGATCCTACGGCGGGCAGTGCGATTTGGTCGGACGTTGGGATTTCACCAGCCCTTCTTGAGGGATCTCGCCGACCTTGTCGTCGAGATTATGGGCGATGCCTTTCCGGAGTTACCCAATCGACTATCGTTCATCACGTCAACAATCGAGGCCGAGGAGACCCGTTTCCTCAGAACCTTAGATCAGGGCCTGATCGAGCTCGATGAGGTGATGGAGCGCGTGAAGGCGCGGGGCGAAACGGTCATCCCCGGAGAGCAGGCCTTCTACCTGCACGATACCCTGGGACTACCCATCGAGGTAACCCGTGACATCGCCGAAGAAGCGGGGCTGACAGTCGATGAGGCAGGATACCGGGCCGCCCGGGAGGAACAGCGTGCCCGAGGCCGGGCCTCCGCCAGCTTCGAATTGCAGGACGACGAGCACGCCCAGCTCTATCCAAGGCTGCAGGCGTGGATTGAGACCCGAGCGCCGGATCTCACGCTGACATACGATCCTTATAACGCTATGCAGGTGGAAACGAAGATCGTGGGAATTCTGCATGATGACGAAATCGTCACGTCCGCATCCGAAGGTGACGAGGTTGAGATTGTGCTTGATACAACCTGCTTCTACGTAGAGTCCGGAGGTCAGGTATCGGATACCGGATGGATCACTGCATCCGACTGGGCCGTGGATGTTGCCGACGTCAAACAGCCAATCGAGCAGCTCGTCATCCACGTAGGTCGTGTCACCAAGGGCACAATCGAGGTAGGCGATGCGGCAATGGCCCACGTGGACGAGACACGACGTTGGAACATCATGCGCAACCACACAGCAACGCACCTACTCCATCGAGCCCTGCGCGAGACGCTGGGCGATCACGTGCGGCAGGCCGGATCGGTCGTCGCGCCGGATCGCCTGCGCTTCGACTTCAACAATAACGAACCGATGACCGCCGACCAGCGTGCGGTTATCGAGCGGATTGTGACTGAGGCTGTGCTGGCTAACTATCCGGTCGTCTCACGCGAGGAGAACTACCGCGACGCCCTGGATCAGGGGGTCATCGCGCTCTTCGAGGAGAAGTACGGTGACGTCGTTCGCGTGCTGCGCGTCGGCGACACGAAGAAGCCGTTCAGTCAGGAATTATGCGGCGGCACCCACGTGACCCGTACCGGGGACATCGGCCCCTTCGTGATCCTGTCGGAGACCGGCATCGGCGCCGGTATCCGGCGGGTAGAGGCTGCCACCGGACGCGGCGCGCTGGACGCGCTGCAGGCTCAACGCGCTCGCCTCGAGCGAACTGCATCGCTGCTCGGCAGCCCGGTTGAGGACGTAACCCACCGGGTCGAGCGCCTGCAGGAGGCGCTGCGGGAAACGCAGCGCGAGGTCGACCGCCTGACGACTAAACTCGCCCGAGCTGACTTCCAGGCGGTCCTCGACGACGTCCAAGAGGTCGACGGCATCCCGGTTCTGGCAGCCCGGGTGGATGCGCCGGACGCCGGAACCCTGCGGGAGATGGCGGATTGGTTCCGCGACAAGATGCAGGGGGGAGTGATTGTCTTGGGAACCGTGGCAGATGATAAACCGCTGCTTATTGCAGCCACCACGGAGGAACTTGTCAAAGACCGCGGCATTCACGCCGGCAACTTGATTCGCCAGGTGGCACAGATGGTCGACGGTGGCGGCGGCGGGCGCCCGGACATGGCGCAGGCTGGCGGGCGGAGCCCGGAGAAGCTGCCAGCAGCCCTGGAACGCGTCCCTGCGCTGATCAGGGAGATGATGACAAACTGAGAACCAGGAGCACCCTATAGAGACGCCTTCTTCACGACCCTCCGAGCTGGCAGCCCGGAGGGTCGTGGGCTTCTATATCCCCTTGACCGCCTCAACAACCTCAGCAGCGAGATCGTAACGGTTAAAAGCCGGCATCAGATAAATGCCACCCGCCCAATCCCACATCTGCTCGACCAGTTCGACCGCCAACCGCACACCCATCTGCGGGGCGTGCTTACCGGCCTGCACCAGACGCTCGACGGTCGCCGCCGGAATAGAGATGCCCGGCACCTCATTGTGCAGGAAACGAGCGTGGCGTGCGCCATAAAGAGGCAGCACCCCTACCAGAATTGGCACCGCAGCCGACCCCAAGGTCGCCAGGTACCGGTCCACGAATGAACGCGCGGCGTCCAGATCGTAGACCGGCTGCGTCAAGAAGAAATCCGCGCCCGCCTCTACCTTACGCTGTGCGATCCGCATTTCCCGCTTCGGACTCTTGGGCGTCAAATTGAGCGCTCCCCCGACCAGGAAAGTCGTCGGCTGTCCAATATCCATACCCGCCTGATCCACCCCGGCGTTGAATCCCTGTTTGATCAGCTCAATCAAACCCGAGGGAACCACGTCGTAATCATCCATCGCATCCGGATAATCACCGATCGAGGTCGGGTCTCCCATCACGACGAAGACGTTACGGACGCCCAAGGCGTGGGCGGCTAAGAGATCACCCTGTACGCGTAAGAGATTGCGTCCCCGCGTTGGAAAGTGAAGGGTTGTCTCGATGCCTACCCGGTCTTGAATCAGGGCACAGACCGCCCAGGGGCTCATGCGCATGCGAGCCATAGGGCTGTCTGCGACGTCAATCACATCCGCACCGGCTTCCTTGACCAGGTTCGCACCCGCCAACATCTTGTGCGTCGAGAGCCCCCGGGGGGGATCGATCTCAACAGCCACCGCAAAAACCCCTTCCTCCAGCAATTCGGAGAGACGAGAGGCTCGATCAGGCGCCAGATCGGCACCCATCGCCGGGCCGGTTTCGGTCACAACATCGGGAACAAGCACCGGTGGCTCGGCTGAGGTGAGAGCCTCTCGCATCGCAGCAATGTGCTCAGGGGTTGTCCCACAGCACCCACCGATGACGTCCGCCCCTGCCGCGTGAAACGCCCACGTGTACTCCGCGAAGTACTCCGGGGTAGCCGGGTACATAATGCGCCCACCGACCTGCTCCGGCCAACCCGCGTTTGGTTTAACCCAGAACCGTCCCTCGGGCACAGCTTCGCGCATCTTTTTGAGGATGCGCAAGAGTTGAGCCGGGCCGCCGGAACAGTTAACCCCGATAACATCGACGTCCGACTCGTGAAGCGCGCGCGCCACCCGATCGGGCGCATCGCCCAACAGCGTACGGTCGTCCCTGGTAAAGGTCATCGATGCCGCCACCGGAAGGTCGCAGACCTCATGGGCTGCCCGGACCGCAGTCAGCGTCTCCTGAAGATCGGTCAACGTCTCGATCACAATGAGATCCGCCCCGGCCTCCGCCAATGCCTGAATCTGCTCGGCGAAGACGCGTTGGGCCTGCTCTTTCTGAACGCGCCCGAATGGGACCAATCGCACGCCCAAGGGGCCCACGTCACCGGCGACCCAGACCTCGTGGAACGAGCCTAACACCACCCGTTTGGCCAGCGTCACGCCCGCCCCGTTGATCTCCGAGACCTGATCTTCCAACCCATGTTCAGCCAATTTGTAGCGGTTGGCACCAAACGTGTTCGTGAGGATAATACGCGCGCCGGCCTCGATATACGCCCGATGGATCTCTCCCACCCGTGCCGGATCGGTCAGGTTCAACACATCGAAACATGTCTCAAACTCTACACCCCGCGCGTGAAGCATCGTCCCCATCGCGCCGTCTGCCAAGATGGGCTTGGACCGATCTTCAAGCCGAGTGATCAGTGCCCGATCCTCCATCGTCATCTCCCCTTCACGCGACGGGCTCAACGTGCTCATCCTGCGCCATTTCGCGCCGCGCCTGGGCCACCGCCTGCGCCATATGACGCAGTGAGGGAATCACTTCGTTCCACGCTCGGGTCTTGAGTCCGCAGTCCGGGTTGACCCAGAGTTGGGCCAGATCGAGATGGGCCACAAAGGATTGGAGCTTGCCGGCAATGAAATCCACCGTCGGCACCACGGGGCTGTGAATATCGTAGACGCCGGGTCCTACCTCCCGCGGATAACCATACGCAGCCAACGCCCGGAGCGTCGCATCGTCGCTCCGGGCGTTCTCAACTGAGATCACGTCCGCGTCCAGCCGGTCGATGGCCCCCAGGATATCCCCGAACTCAGAGTAGCACATATGCGTGTGGATTTGGGTCTCGGGCAGTGCCTTCGCCGTCGCCAGGCGAAACGCGTCCACGGCCCACGCCAGATACATCTGCCAGCGTGCCCTTTTGAGCGGCAGTCCTTCGCGGAGTGCCGGTTCGTCGACCTGGATAACCCGCGCACCCGCCGACTCCAAATCCGCGATCTCATCACGCAGCGCCAGCGCGATCTGTTCAGCGATCTCCCGGCGCGGGATATCCGTACGGGGATAGGACCAGTTAAGAATAGTCACCGGTCCCGTCAACATCCCTTTGACCGGCCTGTCCGTATAAGACTGCGCCACTTCAAACTCCCGCACGGTCATCGGTTGGGGTCGCGTGACATCCCCATAGATGATGGGCGGGCGGACGCAGCGGCTGCCGAAGCTCTGCACCCAACCATCACGGGTAAAGGCAAACCCCGTCATCTTCTGGGCGAAGTACTCAACCATATCTGAGCGCTCGAACTCTCCGTGCACCACTACGTCGAAACCAAGGCCGTCCTGAACGCCGACAGCATACGCGATAAACGAGTCAATGCCAGCCAGATACGTCGCCTCGTCGACCTCTCCATGGCGGAACCGGGCTCGGAGCCTGCGAACCTCGCGGGTCTGTGGAAACGAACCGATCGTCGTCATCGGGAAACGGGGCAACTGGATCTGCAGCGGGCGACGTCCGGCATAACCGATAGACCGGACGAAATCCGCATCGGTCAAGCCTGCCACCCGCGCCTGTAGGGCCTCGTCCTCCGGCGAAAAGTCATCGAAGGCGGCCCAGGCATCTCCGCTTCCGGCTTTGCCATCGCCCAACTGACGTAACTCGCCGAGCTTTTCATCCGCGAAAGCCAGAACGCCCCGCAAGGGATCAGGCAGTGCCTGCTCCCGGGACGCTGCATACGGCAAGAACTGCAAAGACGCTGAGGCACCTATGCGGATATCTTCTACCTCACACAGCGCATCCAACCATGCCTCAAACTCAGCAGGGCGCACTCGCCAGACACTCCGCGCGTCCACCACCCCTGCCGCCAGGGTCTTATTTTCAGGCCAGCCGTGTTGCGTGATGAGATTGAGAGTCTCCCCCCGGGTGAAGTCCAATGAGATGACGTGAACCGGCAGGTCCACAACCCAGGAATAGGTCTCTCCCAGGTCGTCGAAGTACGTCACCAGGTTGAGATTGATCGGGGCATCCGCCAACACCTCATAGACTGCTGTCATCCGGTCGCGCAGCGCTGCGGCCCGATCCAGCACCAACACCGGCTCGTGGATCTGGACCTCTTCAACACCCCGCTCTGCCAGCGATTCGAGGAGGCGAGCGTAAAGGGGCAGAAGCGCATCGAAGAGCACCGCCTCATCTGCCGTCACCCGTGAGAGTGCCAGCAGCGTCACGGGCCCAAGCACGATAGGTACGGTTCGATCACCGAGAATTCGTCGGGCCCGCTCCACCAGCGCCAGGAAATCCTCAAAGTGGGCGCTGGGCGACATGGTTTCGTCAATTTCTGGGACGAGATAGTGATAGTTGGTGTCGAACCATTTGGTCATCTCCAGGGCCGGCACATCCTCCGCACCACGCGCCATCGCGAAGTACTGCGCAAGGCCGCTTAAACCATCAAACCGGGCCGGTACCAACCCAAAGCGCACCGCCCAGTCCAATACGTGATCATAAAGCGTCTCGCTGCCCATCCCGATATAGTCGATGCCGGACTCAAGTTGGGTACGCCAACCGGACTCGGTTACCTGCCAGAACGTGCGGAGCAACACCGGTTTATCGAGCTCGCCCCGCCAATAACTCTCCAATGCCCGTTTGAGTTCCCGATCCCGACCGATACGAGGATACCCTAACGTCTGCGTCTGCCTCACCGCCATCCTGACCCCCTTCGCTATATCTCTAATTTGGACAAATAAATTTATCGTTATCTTGTTTACCCGCCAGGGAAAGTCTACTGCATCCCACGAGCTTGTCAACTACGGATCTTAAATCTGCAAAGATCTATGTTCATCCGCAGGCGGAGCAAAAATAACCGCCCTATTCATCTGTCACTTGACCACCGACTTGGAAAAATCGAGAGTTGTGGCATCATGCGCGCCGTGAGGACCCTAACTATCGAACCAACCGACGATCGATATACGATACGTGAGACCTTGCGCCGTCTCGACGGCGAACCCACGTTGATTATCCTACCGTGGGCTGTGGAGGACGGGTGGAATCACCCCCTGGACTTCGAGCTTCAAGCGAGGACCGCCGACCATCATCACCGCGAGATCGCCTGGGTCGTCGAGGATCCGGTGCGCCGGGCCATCGTCCGGGATGCCGGCATCCCTATCTTCAAATCCGAAACGGCAGCGAGCCAATATCTCGACAGAGAAGGACGCTTTCCCGAGCCGAAGCTCCCCGAGCGTCCCCGACAGCCCAATCCACCGTGGTGGGCAGCGGATCCAGAAAAACCTAAACGGCGCGTGCTACGAAAACAACCGCCCTGGCTTATCGCAATTGAGAGCGTGGTGCTTCTCCTGGTGCTGGGTGCGGTGGCAGTCGCCTTTGCGCTTGCCGTGCCCTCAGCCAGCGTGACACTCCAACCGCGCAGCGTGACTTACAGTCGAACGATACCGATTGCGGTCGACGCCACAGCGGAGGAACCGGATCTCCAGCGCGGCGTCGTGCCCTCTACCCGCATCGGTGAGACCTTCACAGCCAACGTTGAGGTTGCAACAACCGGACAGGGCTACAGTTTCTCTGGCCTGGCGTCCGGGACCGTCCTCTTCACCAACTTACTGGGCCAGGCATACACCGTCCCGATGGGCACCGTAGTCCGAACCTCCTCGGGGTCCTATCCTGTCCGGTATGAGACGACCCAGGAGGTCACCATTCCACCATTCGGTCAGGCGCAAGCCCCCATCCAGGCCCTAAACGAGGGGCCCCAGGGCAACATCGCAGCCTACCAGATCAACCTGATTGAGGGCGTCGCGGGCTTCGCCGTACGCGTCACAAATCCGCAGCCGATCACCGGCGCGGAGAGCAAAACTGTTCCTATCGTCTCTACCGAAGATCGAGCTCGGGCCCAACGGATTGCAACCGAGCAGGTGATGGCGAAAGCCTACAATGGACTGCAGGCGCTGACGGCCCAGGAGCCCGGTCGCTTCCTCCCCAATCAGACATTGATCGTCCAGGCCACGCCACGGATCGCCTACACGCACCTGGTTGGCGAGCGGACAGACACGCTCGGCCTCACGTTCCAGCTTCTGATCACCGGTGAGGCTGTCTACGTCGCGGACGCCCAGGCTGTCGCGTACCGCGCCCTCGTGAGGCAGCTTCCTGCCGGCTATACGCTAAGCGATGCATGGTTCGAGTACGGTGAGGCTGCTGAAGAGGATATCGCACCGGGGGATTTCAGTTTCTTCGTCACAGGTCACGCCTATGCGACCGCTAAAATCGATAAAACTCAGGTCGTCGAGTCCATCCAGGGCGAGTCCAAACGCGCAGCCGAGGAGATCCTTATGGAGAATTATCCGCTTGCCGAATCACCGGAGATCACCGTCACACCCTCATGGTTCCCCACCTTACCCTTCATCCCCTTACGCATCGAGGTCGAGGTCGATCAGGGATTGATGCTTCCCCAGGGCACCTCGCCGTCTCCGTAGCTTGTGGAGGAAGTGGACCTAGCGTATGCGTCATCTGGCATTGGATCTGGGAGATCGCCGCATCGGGGTCGCCGTCAGCGACACCCTGGGTATCGTCGCGCGGCCCGTCGAAGTCTTTGAACGCGCCTCTCGCAAAGAGGATTTCGCTTACGTCGCCGACCTGATCGACGAATACGCTGTGGAGATCCTCGTATGCGGCCTACCCCTGAATATGGATGGGACCGAAGGGCCCCAAGCGGAGTGGGTCCGCGACTACACATCAGATCTAAAGGAGGCGATATCCATTCCACTGCGATTATGGGACGAGCGCTTGACCACAGAGGATGCCAAAGATATCCTGCACGCGCAGGGTAAACTTATCGAAAAGGATTGGCTCGATGCCGTCGCAGCCGCTGTCATCCTTCAGAATTATCTCGACGCTCATCCTTATGGCTCTGGGCAGGAATAACTAAAGCATTTCTGCGTTCGCATCGGTATCGCGTAAAAGCTCAATGGTCGATGTCCGGATCTGTAAAAAACCAAATCTGTTTAAACTTTCACCTATTGACTTTGAACTCGAAACTCACCATGCCCAATTGACATAGTCAATCCGGTCTTCAGGATTGAAATGGAGCCAAATTTATGAAACGCATTGCCAAATTGAGCGTGATCGCATTCGCGCTATTGATCTTTCTCGGATGCGAGCTCGAGCAACTCTATCTGCAGCTCTATATTGACAGCAGGACCGAGGCATTGGAGACACCCGCAGGTACCGATCCAACGCCGATGGAGTTCACGATTCAGCCCGGAGCCAGCGTCGCGGAGATAGCGGGCAATCTCAAAGCCAAAAAACTGATATCCGACGCTGAACTCTTCCGGCGTTACGTACAATACAAGGGGATCGACGCCAGTCTACAGGCGGGCACATACCGGTTGAACCCGACAATGACAGTCCCGGAGATCGCCAGGACCCTGCAGGAGGCCGAAGCACCGGACCAACAGGTCACGATCCCGGAGGGCAAGCGGATGGAAGAGATCGCGGTCATCGTCGGCGAGACGACCTCCATCGCACCGGATACCTTTCTGCAGTACGCACAAACCGGCTGGCAAATGTCAGAGGATCTGGCCGTCTCCCATCCCATCCTGGTCAACGTTCCGGTGACGGCTACGCTGGAGGGGTTCCTGTTTCCGGATACCTACCGGCTGCCGCTCGATGCCGAACCCGAGGACCTCATCGATCGGATGTTGAGCAACATGGAGCGCCAACTGACGCCGGAGATTCAATCCGGATTCGAATCACACGGGCTGACCCTTTACGAGGGCATCACCCTCGCTTCTATCGTGGAGCGCGAAGCGGTTCTGGATTCGGAGCGTCCGGCGATCGCCGGGGTCTTTCACAATCGTTTAAAGGACGGCTGGACGCTTTCCGCCTGCCCGACCGTCCAATACGCACTGGGCTATCGCCCGGACGAGGGCACATGGTGGAAAGGCACGCTGTTCTTTGCGGATCTGGAAATCGACTCTCCCTACAACACCTATCGCTATCCCGGCCTTCCCCCCACCCCGATCGCCAATCCGGGAATCCAGGCCATTGAGGCCGCCGCGCATCCCGGGGAGACCGACTATTACTTCTTCATGGTCGATTGTACCCAGGACAACGGCAGTCACATCTTCGCGGTCACCGAGGCGGAGCATATGGAAAACTTCAATCGCTGTGGGGGCGTGATTACAACACCGTAAGAAAGTTGGGGTGGCGGCGAGTCCATTCTCAGAGTTGTCGCAGGTAACAAGGCGCTACTGCGCCGGTAGATCCTGTAAAGCTCCAGGGGTGGGTGTGGGCGACGACCGCCAACTCGCCGTCCGCGTACCTTTGCACGGGTTGAAGTCCCATCCCAGCCGCACTGTGTAATCGACGTCCCGCGCGTCTGTGGGCTCTGACACAATCTCATCATACGTGACGGGATAAAGATTGACCAACCGGGAAAGCGCCGAAGGCGATCGATCGACCGTATAATCCGTGACCTGGGTGTGGGCCACGCCATCGGCGGCCTCCACGGAGACGACCTCGAACCCCTCCAACCCCAACCGGTAGGCGGCAACGTGCCCCCAACCTTGATTCCCCGAGCCGTTCAGAACGGTCACCCGGGGCCGATTGACAATCAGGTGATCGGGCGTCCCATCCAGGGCCATCTCCACAAAGTTTGCCACGGCCTTATATTGCGGCACCAGGACGTATCCCCCGTTGGGCGCTGTCCACGACCGCACCAACGAGTAGCCTCGGATAAAATGTTGTTCGACGTTCGTCTCGTCGAGACGCAGGGCCACGGATCCCAGGTAGATGGACTCCGATAGATTGAGATCGGTCTCGACCCACTCCTTGTACGCACTCCAAAGCTGCGGGATGCGCAAGATCATCTTATTGCTGAGTCCCTGGTGAAGGATCGCCCGCAAGACCTGCTGTTGGCGGCGGTGGCGATCGAAGTCAGAGGTACTCCAGCGAGAGCGTACGTACCAGAGCGCATGTTTGCCATCGAGATGATGGACCCCCGGCGCCAGGTCGATGTCGCTCTGCCCCGTATCAGAGTCCGAATCAGGATACGTATCGTGCAATGGACACTCCACGACAACGTCAACGCCTCCCACCGCATCAACGATGGTCTGGTATCCGCTGAAGTCCACCATCGCGTAAAAGTGAATTGGCACGCCGAAGTTATACTCGATCGTGGCCTTCATCAACGCCGGAGCCCCACCCGGGTACTGAATCTTGCTCGCCCTTGTATAGGCAGTGTTAATCTTATCCAGGCCCCACCCCGGTATCCACGCGTAATAGTCACGGGGAATTGACAACAAGCTGACCCGGGGCTGTTTCGGATCGATAGCTGCGATAGCAATCACGTCGGTACGGGCCACACTGCCGGCATGATCCCGATCCATCCCCAACAGAAGCACGTTGATCATACGATCGGGCTGTGGAACGTCCGGCATAGGATCCGGTCGCTCCAGCGAGGAAGTGACCACCGGCGTAAAAGCAAAAGGCGGCAGCGTCGCTCTACCCCCGCTGAGCACCAACGGCTCGGGCGTCGGTGTTGCCGTCGATGTAGGCGTCGACGTCGGTGTGCGGGAGGGCATCGGGGAGGGGGAAGGCGTGGGTGTCCACGTCGGCGGGGCCGTACTCTCCGCGCTCGCCGTCGCGGTAGGGAGCGCAGTCGGTGATGGGCTCACCATCGGCGTTTGGGATGGGGATAAAGCCGGGGTCGGTGTGACAACCACCGCCTGCATCTCATCCGCGTCGGTCAACCATCCGACCATACCGATCGTCACCAACGCCAGAATCCCAAGAACGAGTAATCCACCCAGAAAGTTAGCCAGCCAAGCTTTTTGATTCATAATTTCACCGTGCATATCTGAGGCAGACGTGATTTGTAAGCGTCAGGGCCTTGAAACCTGGGAGTCTATTCATCATCAGATCCATCATCTCGATTTGTAGAAATGTTAATTGACACGGATCGTGCACCACCTGACATCTGACGTCAACCTAAGCAGACGTTCAGAATCTCTCCACATCATGACATTTTAAGAATACTTCAAAGATAAAAACAGACAAGGTCAGCACACAGCGTCCGAACTGTTGACGTCCCAAAAATTACGACTAAGATCATCCTATGGCGAAAGGGAAAGTTGGGCTCGGTCGCAGGGGAGAACAGCTTGTCGCCCACGCGCTAACCAAGCGGGGCTTTACCGTCATCACGCACAATTGGCATTGTGCGTGCGGCGAAGCCGACCTCATCCTGCGGCGTCAAGGCGAGTGGTACTTCGTCGAGGTCCGAACCCGGCGCGGTGCAGTGCGCACTGTGCCGGAGCAGAGTCTCAATCCGGCGAAAATCCACCGGATGGAGCGGGTTGCGCGCACCTATGTAGGAATGCACGTCACCACGCTCGATCCAAGCTGGCATCTGAGCTTCGCGGCAGTGATCATGGACCGCACCGGCAAATTAGAACGCATCACCTTCTACAGCGACCTGTTTGGCCCTCCAACCACCCTTTTCTGCGCCGAACGTGATCTACCCGACCCGTCTTGAACCTGCACCTACGGAAGCTGCCCCCTGGCGACCCGACGTTCAATCCGAACCCGATACATCGGGATGGGGACAGAGCGCATCCTGGACGACCGGTGTCCGAACAGTCGTTACGTAAGACGCTTCTTCCCCACTTACCCTGTAAACGACGATCCGAAAGATAGCCCGTCTGGGATCATCCCAATCGGGCTTTGCGTAATGAGTCATCAGAAATCCCTGCTGACTCGGCCCTTCGATCCAGGGGTCCATAATTTGAACATCGGTCTCGAACCACGCTAACGGGCGTACCCAATGCTGCTGCGTGCCTCCGGTCGCGGGAGAGAAATCGACCTGGATCACCGCAAACTGATCCTCCCGAGCCAACGCCGCCTCCAGCGGTTCCAGGGGAGCCAGAGATTGACGGCAGTCGATGTATTCCACCATCTCCACCCCTAGCGGAGCCATCGCGTTAAATACAAACCGGTTGCGATTTGCCGGATTACTCTCACTGCCGATAAATCCTTTATGCCGCGCGAGCCATCGGTTCAACCGCGGCGGATCTGGGACCAGACTGTGAACCCGGACCCCAAGATCGGTCACCCCCGACGCAACCGCGCAGAGCAGGCATCCATAGTCCCCAATCGTCACGCTGCTCGAACCGAGCCGAAGTCGGCGCCAGCGGTCGTCACGTTGAGAGTACATCGTAGTTCTGGATACCTCTTTACTCATCAGCCCACTCCTTCGTCATCCAATATTGAAACGTACCTTGATAACGTTCGCACCCTTGTCAAGTATTGTACGGCGGTTCCGCGAAATAAGCCAGGTGCATCGACCAGAATCCCAATCTCGCGCAATATGTACAGAGAAGAGCGGGATTACTGCAAAAGAGTCGTCTTGGACGACTATGCTATACTTACAAGTTGAATCCCAGCATCATACTAGATGAAAATCGAGAGGAAAAGGATCCGGCTATGGACGAATCACCCGATCTAATCCCGCTGATCGTGATCGTGGGACCCACAGCGGTGGGAAAGACAACCCTCGGCATTCACGTGGGTGAGCGTTTTAGGGGTGAGATCATCTCTGCGGATTCCCGCCAATTCTATCGATATATGGATATCGGGACCGCAACACCCACGCCGGAGGAACGAGCGCGGGTGCGCCACCACCTGGTGAACATCGCCGATCCGGACGAAACCGTGGGTCTGGCACAATTCCTGGTGTTGGCCCGGGCGGCAATCCGAGGCGTGCACGAACGGGATAAGCTGCCCATCGTCGTCGGCGGAACCGGTCAGTATATCCGCGGATTGCTGCGGGGTTGGCGAGTGCCAAACGTCCCCCCGGACCCTGAGCTGCGAGCCGATCTCGAGCGCCAATCCGCCGATGCGCTCTGGGAGCGGTTAATGACCCTGGACCCAGATGCAGCGGAGTTCGTCGATAAGCCCAACCTCCGACGCGTGATCCGTGCCCTGGAGGTATGTATCAAATCAGACCAACCTTTCTCAGAACTTCGGCGTCGCGTCCCGCCACCCTACCGGGTCCTACAAATCGGACTGACGATGGAGAGAGAGGACCTCTACGCGAGGGCGGACAAGCGTGTCGACACAATGATCGAAGCCGGCCTCGTCGAGGAGGTCAAGGATCTCCTGGCCCGGGGCTATGATTGGTCCCTGCCCTCGATGTCCGGTCTGGGCTACAGCCAACTCAAGCCCTATTTCAAGGAAGAGGTATCCCTAGAAGAGGCAACTGAGCGTATCAAACTTGACACCCATGACTTCATCCGCAGACAATACACGTGGTTCCGCCTCAACTCCCCCCGCATCCACTGGATCGACGTCCAACATGTTAATCCAAAAGAGCGAGCGTGTGATCTGGTGACAGCCTTCCTGGACGAACGTCCGCTTCCGGACGTTGAGCAAAAATAGATATAACCCGAAGAAGTAGACACATTCGGCCTGATAATCTGGTATAATTTTGGTCAGATCAGGGTATGTAAGGAGGGATGCCGTGAAAGACACGTTCCGCGTTGAAGTTTTCTGGCGCGGTCGGACCGACGGTCGAGTTGAGGATTTATCCGAGCAGATCCGACACTTGGACGTTCAAGGTGTCGGGGACGTTGAGAGTATTGAGATCGTCAACCTGTATTTTCTGCACGGCGCGCTAACGAAACAACAGGCAGAGCGTATAGCGACGGAACTGCTCACCGATCCCGTGGTCGAGGGATTTCAGATCCGCCGCCTGAATGTCTCTCCTTCTACCTCGGATCCCGAGGGAACGCCCCCCAAACGGGAGCCCCTATGGGGAGATCATCCCATCGAGGTCACCTATCATCCCGGGGTTACCGATCCCGTTGCCACCCACCTCCTCAATCGCGCGCATCTGTTGGGACTCAATGAATTGGAGGCTGCGACGACGGGAACTCGTTACGTCTTCAGCGGCCCTTTGAGTTCTCAGACACTACGCACGATTGCCACCGATATCCTCTGTAACACAGTCATTCAATCCTACACGTTGGGCGAGTTAACGCCGCGCTTCGTACCGGAAGCCGCCCCCAGCGATCACGTTGAGACGATCCCGATACGCCATCTCGACGAATCATCTTTGATGAATTTGAGCCGCGATCGCGTGCTGTTCCTCTCCCTGCCTGAGATGCAGGCCATCCAGACCCACTATCACACACTGGATCGCGATCCCACCGACGTCGAGCTGGAGACCCTGGCCCAAACATGGTCGGAACACTGTCTTCACAAGACCTTCAAGGCCGATATCGAGTACCAATGCGAGGGAGGCATGCCGCGCTATCTGCCCGGGGGTACGTCCGAGCGCATAACCTACCAGGAGACGATCCCGGGGCTGATCCACACGTATCTTCGCACCGCGACCGAACGTCTCGACAAGTCCTGGGTGATCTCAGCTTTTGTGGACAACGCGGGCATCGTCGAATTGGACGACACCCACGTGATCGCCTTCAAAGCCGAGACCCATAACCACCCTTCGGCCCTCGAGCCCTTCGGCGGCGCAAACACCGGTGTTGGGGGAGTGATCCGGGATGTCATCGGCGTCTCCGCGCGCCCCATCGCAAACACTGACGTGCTCTGTTTTGCCCCCCTGGATATGGCCGAGGAACAGATACCCGAAGGCTCTCTCTCACCGCGCCGGACCGCACGAGGCGTTATAGCCGGGATTGAGGATTACGGGAATAAGATGGGCATACCGACGGTCTCAGGTGCGGTGCTTTACGACGAGGATTACGTCGCAAATCCCCTGGTCTACTGCGGATGTGTGGGCATCGCTCGAAAAGGACAGCACCGGACATCCCCCCAGCCTGGCGACTGCATCGTCACCCTGGGGGGAAGAACAGGTCGGGATGGACTTCACGGCGCCACTTTCTCATCCGCAGAATTGACCCATGATACGGGCCAGACGGTAGGCAGCGTCGTTCAAATCGGGGACCCCATCACTGAAAAGGCCGTGCTGGAGGCCGTGATGCAGGCGCGGGATGAGACGCTCTATACAGCCATTACCGACTGCGGCGCCGGTGGATTCTCCTCCGCCGTCGGTGAGATTGGAGAGAAGACGGGTGTGGTCGTGAATCTGGAGGAGGCACCCCTTAAATATCCCGGTCTGCGTCCGTGGGAAATTTGGCTTTCCGAGGCCCAGGAGCGAATGGTCCTTGCCGTCCCGGAGGCCAACCTGCCACGCTTAGGAGAGATATGCACGATCTATGATGTGGAATGGACCGTTATCGGCCACTTCACCGACGATCACCGTCTTCAGGTCCGATATGGGGATCGGCAGGTCGCTGACCTCGCGATGGATTTCATCCATGACGGATGGCCTCGTCCCGCGCTTAAAGCGGTTTGGTCACCGCCGAGGCCTACGGAATCCAAGCCCCTATGGGACAACGACCCGAAAGCGACACTCCTGCGTATGTTGGCCCATCCCGACGTGGGGAGCAAGGCTGACATCATCCACCGTTACGATCACGAGGTCCAGGCAGGAACCGTGCTCAAGCCCCTGGTGGGTGCGGAAAATGACGGCCCCTCGGATGCCACCGTCCTCCATCCCCTCGACGTTCAAGGGCCGGAAGGGGTGGCCTTGAGTTGCGGGATCAATCCGCACTACGGACGGTGCGACCCGTACGCGATGGCCTGGGCCGTGATCGACGAGGCGATGCGGAATCTCGTCTGTGTCGGCGCCGATCCCGACCGGGTTTCCCTGCTCGACAATTTCTGTTGGGGGAATCCCGCCCGTCCGGATCGTCTCGGCGGGCTGGTGAGGGCGGCCCAGGGATGCCACGACGCGGCCTTGGCCTATGGCGCTCCTTTTATCTCGGGAAAAGACAGTCTGAACAACGAGTTCGTCGATGCGGACGGGCATACCCGGACCATTCCCCCAACCCTCTTGATCTCCGCACTGGGGCGGGTCCCCGACATACGCAGAACCCTGACGATGGACCTGAAGCGCGCCGATGATCTGATCTATCTAGTGGGAACGACCCGAGCGGAGTTCGGGGGGTCTCTTTTCAACCGGATCTATGAACGAAGCGCGGGCGCTGCCCCGGCACCGATCCCGGAAGCTATCGAGGCGATGCGAGCACTGCACCGCACAGTCGGCCATGGACACGTCCGTGCGATGCACGATCTTTCAGAGGGCGGTCTGGCCGTCGCGGCCGCCGAGATGTGCATCGCCGGTCGGCTGGGTTTGAATCTCTCATTGTGCGACGTACCGCAGGATACGGACGGCAACAACGACGCAGTCCTTCTCTTTGCTGAGAGTGCCGGACGGTTCCTGGTCGAGGTCGCGCCGGAGAATCAAGCATCGTTTGAGAAAGCCCTGGCTGGCTTCCCTGTGGCTTGCATTGGAACGGTGACGGCGGGGCCCGATCTGAACATCAAGGGGCGGGATGGGACGCCGATCTTCACCGCGTCGGTTGACACTCTGCGCACTGCCTGGCAGTCGGCGGACATCTTCTAAAACTGGAAGGAGCAAAGTCGTGACCCAACCCCACGTATTGATCGTTCAAGCCACCGGTACGAACCGGGATCCGGACGCCGCGGCCGCCATCGAGCAGGCCGGCGGGTGCCCCACGATTCTGCACATCAATGAACTGCACGGGCGTCCGGATCGGCTTCACGATTATCAGATGCTGGTGCTGCCGGGCGGTTTTTCATACGGCGACGCCCTGGGTGCGGGGCGGCTGTTAGCCATTGATATGCGGTGGCTCTTCCAGGATGTGTTGGCGCGCTTTATTGACAGCAAGAAGCCGGTGATCGGCATCTGTAACGGTTTCCAGGCTCTCGTCAAGAGCGGGTGGCTGCCCGGTCCGCCCGATGGGCTCCAACAGGCTACCCTTACCCGCAACGTCTCCAACCGCTTCGAATGCCGCTGGGTCTGGCTGGAACCCAACCCGCACAGTCCCTGTATCTTCACGCGCGGATTGACCTCCCGGATCACCTGTCCGGTCGCCCACGGTGAGGGAAGATTCGTCCCCCGCGACGAAGACGTCCTGACCTCGCTCCTAGAACGGCAACAGATCGCGCTGACCTACACCACAGCCGACGGGCAGGCGCCGTCCTATCCAGCCAACCCCAACGGTTCGACCGCCGACATCGCGGGCATCTGCAACCAGGCGGGCAACGTCCTCGGACTGATGCCCCATCCGGAGGATCATATCGTACCCGAGCAGCATCCCCGGCGCACCCGCGGTGAGACCGGTAATCTGGGACTGGCGTTGTTCGAGCGAGGCATTGCGTACGCATCACAGCTTTAAGAATACGAAAGCATACGTATACGTACTAACTCACTATGTGAGTCGGAAGGGTAAAAAAAGATCGAAATGGTTCGTTCGCAGTCGAAAAGGAGGAGTTATGCTTGACCTTAACGCGTTGCAGGAAAAGATACCGCACGCCTTGAAGACGCTGGATATCTCCTGGCCCTACGATCATCGAAGCGGCAAAGTACGAGAGCTCTACTCACTGCCCGGTGCGCGGCGCATCTTGGTCACCACGGACCGGCTCTCCGCGTTCGACGTTGTGTTGGCGGCCCTGCCCTACAAGGGACAGGTTCTCAACCAGCTCAGTGCATTCTGGTTCGAACACGTCGCCGACATTGTGCCCAACCATCTACTCGAAGTTCCCGACCCCAACGTGAGCCTGGTTGAGTCCTGCGAGCCGCTGCCGGTCGAGGTCATCGTGCGTGGGTTCATCACGGGGTCGACAAAGACTTCACTCTGGACGCTCTACGAGGCCGGTAATCGCGAAATCTACGGCTACACGTTCCCGGACGGACTCAGCAAGAACGACCCGCTGCCCGCCCCCATCATCACACCCACCACCAAGGCGGGGCCGGGAGAGCACGACGAGCGCCTGACCTGTGACGAGGTGGTCGACCGGGGCTTCCTCGACGAGGCAACCTGGACTTTCGTCCAGGAGGTCGCGCTGGAGATATTCCGTCGGGGACAGAGCGTGGCGGAGGATGCCGGATTCTGTCTCGTCGACACGAAATACGAATTTGGGCGCACGGCCGACGGACAGATCGCACTCATCGATGAAGTGCACACCCCGGACTCCAGCCGGTACTGGAAGGCGGAGACCATGGGAGACCCGCGACCGGATCAATGGGACAAGGAATATGTCAGGTTATGGTACGCGGAGCAGGGCTATCGAGGGGACGGCCCGCCGCCTGAGTTGCCAGACGATGTCATCGCCCGGGCCGCGCAGCGGTACATCGTCCTCTATGAAGGTCTGACCAAGGAGGCTTTTGTCCCGGCACCCTATCCAGCGGAGCCACGCCTGATCGAAGTACTGAATGGATATCGAACGTAAGGGAAGGAAGGAGAAAGAGCGATGGATTTACTAGCTGTCATCATTATGGGATCGCCAAGCGATCAGCCTGTAGGGGATGAACTGCGCTCGGGCCTGGATGCTTTCGGGATTTCCGCAGAGATTCGGATAGCTTCTGCGCATAAGACACCGGCCTATCTGTTGACTATGCTTGAAGCGTATGAGGATGATCCCCGGACCAAAGTATACATCACCGTCGCCGGTCGCAGCAATGCCTTGAGTGGCATGGTTGACGCAGCGGTCAGCGCTCCGGTGATCGCGTGCCCGCCCTACTCCAATAAGTTCGCAGGGGCCGACATTTTTTCGTCGCTGCGAACCCCATCGGGGGTCGCACCCGCGGTGGTACTGTCGCCGGGCAATGCCGCGCTCTTGGCCGCCAAGATTCTTTCTCTGGCTGAGCCGGACCTGCGAGACGCGATCGAGGCCAGTCAGCACGCCAATCGCGAACGGGTAACGCAGGCAGATCAAGGGCAGGCATGATCCACCATCCCGTCAAGGCGCGCGAGTCCTGCGGTGTCTGCGGCATCTACGCACCGGGCAGCGACGTCGCGCGCCTTGCTTTTTTTGCCCTCTATGCGCTTCAGCATCGCGGACAGGAGAGCGCCGGCATCTGCACCAGCGAACGTGGCATCGCACATATCCATAAAGGCATAGGGTTGGTCTCACAAGTCTTCAACGAGGACAATCTTCAGGTGCTCCGCGGCGAATTAGCCATCGGACACAACCGCTACTCCACAACCGGCAGCAGTGTACGCCTTACCAACGCCCAGCCTTATCTGATTGACACGGCACTTGGCCCCTTGGGAATCGCGCACAACGGCAATTTGACCAACACCTCGACGCTGCGTCGGGAGCTTCTACAGTATGGCGTGGGATTGAGCTCCTCCTCGGACAGCGAGGTCATCACCCAGATGCTGGCCGGCGCGGCGGGGTCAAGCTGGGATGCGCGAATTCAGGACTTTATGCAGCGGGCGCAGGGCGCGTACTCCCTGACGATTATGGCCCGGGATGCCGTCTACGGTGTCCGCGATCCATGGGGCTTCCGCCCACTCTGCCTGGGTCGGATTGAGGAGGGAGGCTGGGTCATCGCGTCGGAATCCTGCGCCCTGGGAACCCTCGATGCCGAATTTATCCGGGAGATCCAACCCGGGGAGATCGTCCGGTTGGATACCGGTGGCGTGACGTCGTGGCAGACGGAAAGGGCGCCGCACTCCGCGATGTGTATCTTCGAATACGTTTACTTCGCCCGACCGGATTCTGTGCTCGAAGGCCATTCGGTGCACGAAGTTCGACGTGCGATGGGAGCTCGATTGGCAGACGAGCATCCTATCGATGCCGACATGGTCATTGGGGTCCCAGATTCCGCGACAGCCCACGCGATCGGTTACGCGAATGCAGCCCATATCCCGTATGGCGAAGGATTGATCAAAAACCGCTACATCGGGCGCACCTTCATCCAACCCGACGAACGGCTTCGGCGCCGTAAGGTCGCATTGAAGTATAACCCGCTGCCCGATATGGCGGGCAAACGAATTGTTCTGATCGACGATTCCATCGTCCGGGGTACAACCAGCGGTCCGATTGTCGCACTTCTACGACAGGCTGGCGCCCAAGAGGTCCATATGCGTGTGGCCTCTCCGCCTATCCGCTACCCCTGTTTCATGGGTGTGGATATGGCAAGTCAAGAGGAGCTGATCGCCGCGCGGCTCGACCTGGACGAGATTGCCGAACACATTGACGTTGACAGTCTAGGTTACCTCT